>CAZKVK010000111.1:0-1581 GCA_964556195.1 uncultured Candidatus Poseidoniales archaeon | reverse complement strand
CATTTGACCGGCAAGGGCGGTGCCGTCCAATTTATCTGGCCCGACGACTGAGCCCAGCGTCAGTCGCTGATCGTGCCGTCGGGGAGCGTGGTTTGATCGAGGAGGACGCCTTCGTGCTCGTCCTTTGAAAAGCCGGTCGCGCCTCGGAGGTTGGCGCGTGTCAGGTTTGCCTCGGCAAGGTTTGATGCATCAAGCTTGGTGTTTCGCAGGTCGGCCCCGGTAAAGTTACAGATGGTTAGGTCGCGCTTTTGCAACTCGACTCCCCGCAGGACCCATCCGGAAAAATCCCGGCCGGCCAAGTTCACTTCTGGCGCACTGTCTTTCCAATAGGGATCATCTGGGTCAGTATTGTTGATGGTAAAATGTGGGTTTTTATTTTCGAGTTTGTACCGGCCCATTCCCTCGAATGGGAGGATGTCCTGGGATCTCATCGGAACCGTATCGCCAAACTGCTCATCATTGACTATACAACCGATATCTGGCATCAATACCAAAACATCCAGCGGAGTCTGTAATTTAGTGGAAAGTGTGTGAAAAATCGAATCAATATCTACAATCAGGTCATCCGAATCCTCGATAATATCTGTCAATTTGTTGACTAATCTAGGAGAAATTGATTGGAGTGCCCAACCCGGAGAATTGGTTTCTTCCCACTGCATATTCATCCCGGACATTGACCCTCAAATTGCAGGTCTATGAAATTACAGGAAAACCTGCAATCCTGATTATGCGCTTTTTCCTAATCATCATAGGTTACGTAAGTTAGTCGATATTCAGGTTGGCGTGAACCTGGCTCTGGGTTTCCATAGAAGCACAGAATCTTAGATCCAGCTGGAATGGATATTTCCTCCTGGGTTCTTCCATCAAATGCTACTTTGTCTCCACCTCTTGGCCAGAGTCCTGAAATCGTGTTGAAATTTCCATCCTTTCCAACTTCTTTCATTTTGGCTTCCAATATATCTGCCCATGCATCATTGATTGCTTGCATGTCAGGCTTCCTTGGATTTCCAAACTCTCCATTTGCTATTCTTCTCTTCATTTCTTCACTTGCATCATTACTCATTTTCTGTCTCCTCCTTTTTCTCCATCTATCTTTTAGATTGATTCTTTCAATTCTTGCATTTCTTGCTAACCGCTCTTCATCTCGAGTTTGTTTATTCTGGAATATTTCTTTCATTCGGCCCATACTAGTCCTTCGGTAACAACTGCTCAATCAGCATAGCAAGGCCAGCTGCTGCTGCGCCCATTGCTAGACCACCAAGTAGAGCTGAATTGAATACATCATCAGCGCCTACCTTCTTCGATTGCTCCTTCATTTTCTTCAAGTGGTACGCGACTACTTGTTGGGATGCACCTATGGTTTCGGCTATCTCCTTCTGCGACCATCCAATAGCTCTGAGTTTCAAAATCGAGGCGATCTGTTGGGGGCTCAGCGGCATGTTGCTCAAAGCCTCAGAAAGGGTATCTAACTATAATATTTTGTATAATACAAGTTTTATTTTGTAATTACACAATGATATCATTGTGTATCTTAGTATAGAATTATGCCAAAGCCGATTAATCAGAGACTGTAGTTTGGAG
>CAZKVK010000110.1:0-1596 GCA_964556195.1 uncultured Candidatus Poseidoniales archaeon | reverse complement strand
TGCCGAGACGCCCTCTGACGAAGAGGAGTGAATCGGCAGGAGTTGATGAGTCTGGCAAGTCAATTACCTAGCCAGCCCGTAGTCAACATTGGCATGGTTGGACACGTCGATCACGGGAAGACAACTCTAACTCGTGCACTGTCCGGAGTATGGACGGATACCCATTCTGAGGAGAGAAAACGAGGAATCAGTATCAAACTCGGCTATGCCGACACTGCATTCTACAAAACCAAGGATGGAGAATACTACCCTACGGGTAAGAGGCCTGATGGAAAGAAAGATGACGACAAGGAACTACTCAGAGTAGTATCATTCGTCGATGCTCCCGGTCACGAGACTCTGATGGCGGTAATGATCTCTGGATCGTCAATTATGGATGGGGCTCTTCTGCTAATTTCGGCTACCGAGAAGTGCCCACAACCTCAGACGCGTGAACACTTGGCCGCTCTACAAATTGCAGGTATCGAGAACATTGTAATTGTTCAGAACAAAATCGACATTGTGACAAAAGAAAGAGCAATCGATTCTCACAATGAAATCAAAGAATTCGTCAAGGGAACGATTGCCGAAGAGGCACCAATTATTCCTATCTCAGCACATCACGATGTAAATCTCGATATTCTTATTCAGGCTATCGAACAAATCATCCCTACTCCAGACCATGGTAAGCAGAAGGAAGCGCTGATGTATGTTGCAAGATCATTCGACATTAATCGCCCTGGTTCAAGACCTGCGAAACTACAGGGCGGAATCATAGGCGGTTCAGTCGTAAAAGGTGAGTTCTCGGTTGGAGATAGCATCCTAATCGCTCCTGGTCGCCGGATCCAAGAAGGTAGCAAAACTCGATGGGAGCCAATCAAGACAGTCATCGAATCTGTCCAAGGTGGAGGCCTAGATCTAGAGACAATTCACGCTGGTGGACTCTGTGGAGTGGCTACTCCGATGGACCCTAACGTCACTAAAGCTGACGATTTATCTGGACAAGTAATGGCGCGTGAAGGTGAATTACCACCGATTTGGGAGGAGTTCAATCTCGACTTGGATTTACTAGAACATATGGTAGCAAGCGGCAATGATGAACCTGAGAAAGTCAGACCGTTACAACCGAACGAGATGCTAATGGTCAACTCTGCAACTGCAACAAGTGTGGGTCAGGTAACGGCAATCAAAGGTAAGAAGTGTACACTGCGCCTACGTCTACCAATTTGTGCACTTGAAGGAAGTCGAATCACTCTGTCTCGAAGAATCGGTACACGATGGCGACTAATTGGTCATGGAACCATCACGGGGTGAAGTGATGTCCAGCGTCCTCATCGACGCCTGTGGTTGGGTGGCATTAGTCGATGCTAGATTGAATCTCGATGTTGCAATGGCGTCAGTTGCAGGTTCACCGAGATTATTGGTTCTTGATTCCGTATCAAAAGAATTGGAAAATTTGTCAATGACTCGGGGTGGGTTACTACTGGATTTACTTGAGCAACGATCGGAAAGAATGTCAGACATTGAAGGAGTCAAACACACCGATGATATGTTGGTAGAACTTTCTGTAGAAGGTAGTTGGCCAGTGCTTACTGTAGATAGGCGATTGAAAGAGAG
>CAZKVK010000109.1:0-1657 GCA_964556195.1 uncultured Candidatus Poseidoniales archaeon | reverse complement strand
AAGCAATTCTTTGGGTACTTCCATTATCTCTAGTTGTAATTCTTCCAACTATGCATAAGGTATTGATTCCAAACAAATGGTCGGATCGGTATGACAATGGAAACTGGTTCAGAGCTAGTTTCCTCTACATTTTCTCTTGGTTAGCAATCTCGTTCCTACTGGTGAACCCTCCGCTTGCCGACATAGCACCCCCAACACTAGCTGATGGAATCGACATCGAGAATACAGATTCCGTAGAGTACGTTACTTGGGAGTATGGGACCTACACAATTGCCCTGAATCAAGGAACTGTGGATGTTGTAATAGGAATGGCGGTAAGGGACAATGTGGACGTAGAAAACGCAACCGTTCAAGTCAGTTTTTGGCAATACGGAATATTGGTTAGTGAACTTGCAAATGGTACAGCATCAGATTTAACCGAAGCTAGGACTACTTTCGACTCGGTGAACAATTCGTGGATAAGAGTTGATAAATTTGGCAATCCAGTGATTATCAAGCACTCAGAGGATATTGGCTTAGCATGGGATTTGGGCACTCTTACTCCTGGTCCGTATGAAATCAAAATTCGTTTGAGTGAAGTTGGAGATCCGTGGGAAGAGAATGTCTGGGAAAGGACATACAAGATTGCCGTAGTCACAGTTGCAAGCGCCTGAATCTATTTGATGTTGCAATATTCTCAGCAGTTGATGCGCACCCCGCGAGATGCACTGTACCGCGCCACTGGTGAATTCATGGCTAGAAATTACCGAGAGGATGTAAGGTGGTTGAATCACAACGTTTCAAAGAAAAACAAGATGACTGCGGATTTACGAGATGATATACCTCCAATTCCATTTACAGGCGACCCATGGGCTAAAGTTAGAGGAGATTGTACGCTATTTATTGGAATCAATCCTCGTTTCCAAGATTCGACTATCCCGCCAAACCACAAGGAGTTCGGGCCATCAATTTCTTCTATCAACAGATTTCATTCGGGAGATGAAGCCGGATTGGAAGAATATATCAATCAAAGGAGGGGGTATTTCACAAACGGAATAAAATATGGTAAACACTACACTTTTCCAGGAAAAATGTTCAGTAAACATTGGTATGATGTAGAAAACCCATGGATAAATCATGTACAATCCATGGATGTAGTACCTTGGTTTTCAAAAACCGATAAAATGGATCTAGATTCACTTCTAGATGCATATTCTTCCGAAGAAATGTTCCTAGCTTATAGACTGATTTTCGAGGAAGTGATAGATTTAATTCAACCTAAATTTATCCAACTTAATGGGGAAAAACCAAGAGTTATTTTCGAAGAAATATATGGCATAGATGAATTCCAACCAATGAAAACGATTGCCAAGGGTTGTCACCGTGGAGGATTAAACATTAGGGGGAAAGTAATTCCAACTATTGCCCACAATTTTTCTGGGATGCGATGGGGGCTGAATGGAGAAAAAGAATGGGACACAATGTATGACGAGTGGACCGCCCCTTGAGCAAACTTACTTTCCAATTAGGGAACAGATTGTTGCAGTCATTGCGTCAAGTTGCAATGCTTCACCGCCACCTTCGACCATGCGGAAATCCGTTTCTGCCATAGCTTCTGTAACAGCCAACTTTTGTTTCTCATCAAGGAAGGCAGCCTCGCCCAATCCTCGATGTAATT
>CAZKVK010000108.1:0-1767 GCA_964556195.1 uncultured Candidatus Poseidoniales archaeon | reverse complement strand
ACAGCGTGCTGTTCCTCGAATACCGAGATGTCGATTACCTCTCGTAAGTCTAGGTGTTGACAATCTTCGATTATGCTCTTTGTGTGTTCAAATCTTGCATCATCACCACCATCCATCCACCGTTCGCTGGCTGCTTTCAGAGATAGTAGAGCAGTTCCTCCATCTGTGAGAAATGCCGAAGTCATCCTGACGAACGTCTCTGCTTGATCACCTATGCTAAGGTCTTGATGCAACCAATCTGCTTTACCTCTAATGTATGGAGCAACCGCAAGTGGATTGCGTGCATCGGCTAGAACTGGAACTAGACCTTGGCGACGCTCAGCCAATTTGACCAAATCACGCATCATTCGTGGTGAGATGTCTACCGCTACGACCTGACCACTGTGATGATTTCCTGCGCCACAGACATTGTCGTGGATATGGCTTACAGTTCCACCAGAAGAAGACCCAAGGTAGAGACAGGTCGAGCCTGATTCGGGCAATAGAGAGGATGCATCTCCCTTGGTCTTGAGAACACTCGCGGCTACCTTTGAACGATTGGGGTCCCAAAGACGCCATTCATTTCTGCCGTCTCTTTTTCTTCTTTCTCCTCTGACTGATATCCCTTTGACAGCGTTACGGGACCAAAGGCTTCTCCCTTCTCGGCGAATACCCCAAGCGAGCTTGATGGGTTTTGGCAAATCAATCACTTCCGCTTTGGTGGCTTAGGGAACTTGGCCTTGATTGCCTCGGTCTCTTTGTGAATTGCAGCAACGGTATCCTCGCCCCAAGGTTCTCCACCAAAGTGATCGCACCTAACTGCGATTGAGGCCTTTCCAGCGAGGAATCGGGCTATCTTTCCGCGCACCCATCTAGGGGAACGGGAAATCTGAGGCATACTGAACAAAATCGCACCGTGCTTTGGGGGTGCGGCTCCGCGTCGGTGAGCTGCCATCGCCGCGTGTGCCCCCAATACCTGTAGAGAGCCAGATGGCATACGAGCCAACCTCTCCCTACCCCCTGCTAAAGTTACCATTCGAGCAGCCCCTAGTGGTCCGATTAATGCTGCAAGGCTTGGCACATGTTTCTTGGCTAAATCGCGGATTGCATCCTCGTGTGCGGCGAGGCGTTCGGTCAACTCTACCACGCCTTGAGCATGGTCTCGCAATGCTTGCCATTCGATATCGGAAGGTGAATGAACGGGTGATGCCACTCCTAGCGTTTTGGCAGCTTCCTCAATTGAGTTCGATTCAGCTATCGCGGTTGGAATATCATCACGTTGAGCATCTAGGTCAACTTCCGAAAGGAAAAGACCGGTCCATTCTACAGAACGCGCCTCGTTGGTTGTCCAAGACGCGCGTAGTTCAGCTGCCGAAGATACTAGCATATCCAATCGACGATCTGTATCACCTGCGGCATTCGCAACACCTCGCTTGGCGAGAATTGGAGTAGCCGCCTCAAACAATTTCGATTCCTCGTCATCGAGTTTTGGCCATTCATTATCGGACATTGCACCAAGTGCATCGATTACTGCGTCAGGGAATCTATAGGATAAGGTGCGAGCCTCTGGGCTCAAGCGTCCGCGCTGTAAGTCCCACAAGCGGTCCGCAACGGCTCCAGACGATCGCTTACCAGACCAAGCGACCTCGTCGTGGATGACTCCTTCGTCATCGACTACGCGAGCCATCCGCCAGTCGTAATGCAGTTTCACGACTATCGCGAAAAGCCCATTCCGCTTGAATCCCGCGCTATCCAGAAAATTCACGGGAAGCGGTCAATAACCGAATT
>CAZKVK010000107.1:0-1789 GCA_964556195.1 uncultured Candidatus Poseidoniales archaeon | reverse complement strand
AACGTAGAATAATCGACATGGGTGGCTCAGTGGTTGCTCTTGATTGTTCATGGAAGCAAATTGTTCCATCTATTGAATCAATAACGGATAGGACAAGTCTAGTTTCCCGCACATTGCCTGTTTTATTGGCTGCTAATCCAGTATCTTGGGGTAAACCTGGTAGACTTAGTACGGCAGAAGCATTAGCTGCATCACTGATAATATTAGGTCGAAATATTCAAGCCGAATCAATACTTAAGAATGTACCATTTGGGGAAGAATTTCTAGCTTTGAATAGGCAACCCCTAGATGCATATAGTTCAGCAAAAACAACTGAAGAACTAGTTAGTTTACAATGGGAATTCTTCGATGAACCCATATCATCTGATTAGTGAACCAGGAGGCATATTCGATTCTGGAGTGAGTACGCGTACATTCCCATCTTCGTCATCAGCAGCCAACAACATACCCTCAGACATGACTCCTCGCAGTTTTCGTGGCTTTAAATTGGCAACGAATACAACATCTAGACCTTCGAGTTGCGAAGCTTCGTAGTGATCCTTCAAGCCTGCACATACCGTTCTTGTTGAATCAGGACCATCCTGAATCTCGACGATAAATAATTTGTCAGCATTAGGGTGATCTTCTACAGTAATGATTCTACCAGTCCTCATTTCTACTTTGACAAAATCCTCGAACTCGATTAGACCATCTCCTGAATTCGCCTCATCGGGTGTTGATTCATTGTCCTTGCTGTCCGCTAAGGACATCTCATGCTCAAGAATTGATTCTAGATCAAGACGAACGAAGAGAGGTGTTGGTTTACTATCATTCCAAGAAAAGGTCTCTGAGTCAAACGATTCGAGCCACGGCACAGAATCAATATCATCCGCACACCCCAACATCTCCCATAGTCGGTCCGACTGAAATGGGATGAAAGGACGCAAAGTGACTGCCAACCCCCTGCAAAGTAACCAACTGTACGCAAGCGAAGAAAAAGACTCCTTGGCTTCTTGAGTTTCTGGTGACTTCATATGACTCCATGGAGCGGCCTTTTGTAGTATCGAATTGCCCAATTGTGCAATAGACATTATACTACGTAATGCCTCTTTGAAACGCTGCTTTTCCAAAGAATCAGTAGCTGATTCTAGCAGTTCATGGACCTGGGAAATCTCATCCAAATGTAATGCTCGGTTGAAGAAATGTTCTAATGGGTTTTTAGATTCATTTGGTAATCTGTGTGCTAACGTCAATACTCTGTGAACGAAATTGGCATATGTGCCAATAAGTTCATTGTTAACGCGATCAACATATTCATCCCATCTGAAGTCAGAATCGTGCCCTTCTGGCATATTGATTGACAAGTAATAACGCAATGTATCAGGGTCGTACCTCTCGAGGAAGGAAGGTAGCCAAACACCGTGCTTTCTGCTTTTACTAAATTGTCCTCCTTGTAGCATTAGGTACTCATTTGCAGGAACATTACTTTCTAGCGCTAAATCTCCCGGACCAGGCTTACTTGACGGGAGGTTTCCACTTGCGGCAGAATTGATTCCCATGATAATCGATGGCCAAATAATTGTGTGGAAAGGGATGTTGTCTTTGCCCATGAAATAGATATGTTTGGGGGATATTCCATTGGAGGAAACTTTCCACCAATCCTCCCAAGCATCCCTTCCCTTGGGATGATTGGCTGTTTCCGCATATCTTACAGCCCATATTCGGGCACAGCTGTAGTATCCTTGAACAGCCTCGAACCAAACATATACTCGCTTAGAATCCCATTCATCACCTTCCATAGGTAATGAGA
>CAZKVK010000106.1:0-1789 GCA_964556195.1 uncultured Candidatus Poseidoniales archaeon | reverse complement strand
TCTCATTACCTATGGAAGGTGATGAATGGGATTCTAAGCGAGTATATGTTTGGTTTGAGGCTGTTCAAGGATACTACAGTTGTGCCCGAATATGGGCTGAAAGATATGCGGAAACTGCCAATCATCCAAAGGGAAGAGATGCTTGGGAGGATTGGTGGAAAGTTTCCTCTGATGGAATATCGCCCAGACATATCTATTTCATGGGCAAAGACAACATCCCTTTCCACACTATTATTTGGCCATCGATTATCATGGGAATCAATTCTGCAGCAAGTGGAAACCCCCCGTCAAGTAAGCCTGGTCCGGGAGATTTAGCGCTAGAAAGTAATGTTCCTGCAAATGAGTACCTAATGCTACAAGGAGGACAATTTAGTAAAAGCAGAAAGCACGGTGTTTGGCTACCTTCCTTCCTCGAGAGGTACGACCCTGATACATTGCGTTATTACTTGTCAATCAATATGCCAGAAGGGCACGATTCTGACTTCAGATGGGATGAATATGTTGATCGCGTTAACAATGAACTTATTGGCACATATGCCAATTTCGTTCACAGAGTATTGACGTTAGCACACAGATTACCAAATGAATCTAAAAACCCATTAGAACATTTCTTCAACCGAGCATTACATTTGGATGAGATTTCCCAGGTCCATGAACTGCTAGAATCAGCTACTGATTCTTTGGAAAAGCAGCGTTTCAAAGAGGCATTACGTAGTATAATGTCTATTGCACAATTGGGCAATTCGATACTACAAAAGGCCGCTCCATGGAGTCATATGAAGTCACCAGAAACTCAAGAAGCCAAGGAGTCTTTTTCTTCGCTTGCGTACAGTTGGTTACTTTGCAGGGGGTTGGCAGTCACTTTGCGTCCTTTCATCCCATTTCAGTCGGACCGACTATGGGAGATGTTGGGGTGTGCGGATGATATTGATTCTGTGCCGTGGCTCGAATCGTTTGACTCAGAGACCTTTTCTTGGAATGATAGTAAACCAACACCTCTCTTCGTTCGTCTTGATCTAGAATCAATTCTTGAGCATGAGATGTCCTTAGCGGACAGCAAGGACAATGAATCAACACCCGATGAGGCGAATTCAGGAGATGGTCTAATCGAGTTCGAGGATTTTGTCAAAGTAGAAATGAGGACTGGTAGAATCATCACTGTGGAAGATCACCCTAATGCTGACAAATTATTTGTCGTCGAGATTCAGGATGGCCCCGATTCAACAAGAACAGTATGTGCAGGCTTGAAGGATCACTACGAAGCTTCACAACTCGAAGGTCTAGATGTTGTATTCGTTGCCAATTTAAAGCCACGAAAACTGCGAGGAGTCATGTCTGAGGGTATGTTGTTGGCTGCTGATGACGAAGATGGGAATGTACGCGTACTCACTCCAGAATCAAATATGCCTCCTGGATCACTGATCAGATGATACGGGTTCATCGAAGAATTCCCATTGTATACTAACTAGTTCTTCAGTTGTTTTTGCTGAACTATATGCATCTAGTGGTTGCCTATTCAAAGCTAGAAATTCTTCCCCAAATGGTACATTCATAAGTATTGATTCGGCTTGATTATTTCGACCTAATATAATCAGTGATGCTGCTAATGCTTCTGCTGTACTAAGTCTACCAGGTTTACCCCAAGATACTGGATTAGCAGCCAACAAAACAGGCAATGTGCGAGAAACTAGACTTGTCCTATCAGTTATTGATTCAATAGATGGAACAATTTGTTTCCATGAACAATCAAGAGCAACCACTGAGCCACCCATGTCGATTATTCTACGTT
>CAZKVK010000105.1:0-1829 GCA_964556195.1 uncultured Candidatus Poseidoniales archaeon | reverse complement strand
CAACTACTGCAGCAGCAATGTCGTCTGGTCTTGACTTGGCTAGTGCACCTTTCTTGGCTGGAGTGAATGGTGAGCGGGCATAACCTGCGATTACTGCGGGCATGTTCTTGACTTGTCGTCTCCATAATTAAAACTAAAGTGTGAATAATCACACCTACGGTGTGAAATTACAGTACCAACTAGGAGAATGAATTTGGCAGTCTAATCTGTTGTTCGAGTTCTTCAGAGGGTTCGATTCCCTCTTCTTGGAGATTTGTTGTTCCTGTGCTTATGTTGTTTACGGCCTCGGCCCCGGCGTCGGCCATTACGTCCACCATTGGATTGTTGATTTGGTTTCGCATTCGAGCGGTTGCGATTGGATTTGTGATGGCGAGAATTGCGCCGACCGCGGCCTCGATTCTGGTGCCTCTTAGGTGCCTTGTTGCCCTTGCGTGACCGGGCCTTCTCAGAGTGGAATGGGTGGCTCTCATTTACTGGAATATCCTGACGAATCATCTTCTCGATACCACGCAGATATTCACCTTCATTCTCATCACAAAAAGCGATGGTAGTTCCTCCTCGGCCTGCACGCCCAGTACGTCCAATGCGGTGCACATAGACCTCGGGCTCGTTAGGCAGATCTAGATTGATGACGTGACTGATGTCGGAGACATCGATACCGCGGCTCGCCACATCGGTGGCGACTAGTACCTGAAGAGTTCCATTGCGGAAGCGTCGGAGTGCGTTCTCACGCGCGCCCTGACTCTTGTTACCGTGGATTGGGAGAGCGTCAATGCCGTCTTGACCAAGTTGTCTAGAAATGCGATTACAACCATGTTTAGTGCGACAGAACACAAGTACCTTTTCGGGGCTCTCTTCTTCGATAATGTAAGTCAATAGACTTCGTTTATCACTCCTCATGACAAACATAAGAGATTGTTCAATGGCCTCTACGGTAGTCGATTCAGGGGTGATTGAAACACTTACTGGGTTGTGGAGCATATCGTTAGACAAATCGACGATCGAGGGAGGTATTGTGGCACTGAACAGTAGACTCTGGCGTTTCTTTGGGATTTGTGCTAGAATTTTACGAATGTCTCGGATGAAACCCATGTCGAGCATTCGGTCGGCCTCGTCGAGAACAAGGAATCGCACATGGGAGAGGTCAACATACCCCTGCGAGATGAGGTCAAGCAAGCGACCGGGGGTGGCTACCAAGATGTCAACACCGCGACGTAGCTTCCTTTCCTGAGGTCGTTGCGATACTCCACCAAACATAGCCATAGAGCGGATATCGAGGTATCGAGCGTATTGCTCGATATTGTCGTTAATCTGGGCTGCAAGCTCGCGTGTTGGGCACATGATCAGAGTGCGGATGCGGCGCGGTTCGTCCTGCGAATTTTGAGTCATAGCATTGAGAATTGGTAGGGCGAATGCTGCGGTCTTTCCTGTGCCAGTTTGGGCACAACCGAGCATATCACGGCCCTCAATCAGGTCGGGGATTGCTTGGGCTTGAATCGGCGTCGGCGAGACATACCCAATCTCATCAAGAGCATCCTGCAAAGGCTGACATAGATTGAGTGAAGTGAAATCCATGGATTCAACTCACATATGTGCGATAATGGCAGTACCGAATTCACTGCACTTCAGCAGAGTAGCGTCGTCCATCAGCCGCTCGAAGTCATAGGTTACGGTTCCTGCACTGATTGCTCCTTCCATGCCCTTCACAATGAGATCGGCGGCCTCAATCCAGCCGATGTGCCTCAGCATCATCTCTGCTGAAAGAATCAGACTTCCTGGGTTGACCTTGTCCTGACCGGCGTACTTCGGGGCAGTGCCGTGGGTGGCCT
>CAZKVK010000104.1:0-1937 GCA_964556195.1 uncultured Candidatus Poseidoniales archaeon | reverse complement strand
ATGGTGTTCACCACCGGAAAGGGCTGTCTCCCACATTCCTGGGACGCCCCAGTAGAAAATTGCGATGTCCATACAACCCGCACCGAAAATGGCAACAAGAATCGATACGATGAACGAGTCACGATGGAATTTGGACTCCTTTTTTGGAGGTTTTCCGGAAGCGTGCTCGTTTTTGTTGTAGGTGGTCACGAGTACGCGTGTGGGCCCGAGAGTATGGGGTTTTGCTAGTTTTTCCACATCTCAAAACTATCCACGCATAATTGGAAAGCATCAGGACTTTGTGGGCCATTTGGACTATTAGTAAATCCATGAATCAGTATCGGTAGTTCATGATTACCGATTCTCCCCCATCCGACTTCTATGCTTGAGTTTCCCACTCCAATGCTCTCAAAAGAGCCTTGTTCACCGAATACCGTCTTGATCATCTCACCTGCAGTATTCTTGCCATTTACCTGCAGGTGTCGGGGCTTGCATTCCTCAATTAGTGTCTCAATTAGATTGTGATGAGAGAGCATGGCTGGGTCATTTCTCATAGCCGTACTAACATGTTCAGGAACCATCTTATCCGTCTCAGAGTAGTAGGGAACCGCATCTAATTTTAGTACATTATTCGAAAGCACCTTTCTCGCATTAACATGTGCTGGCTCACCTTGGATTGGAGCGGAGAACCATGCTCTGCCAATGTGATTCCCTAACTTTGTGAAGTACCTGCCATAATAGGCATCGCTGTAGTAGAAGTTGTGTAGTTTCTCAAACCACGGATCGAAAGCAGAGTGGTCGCCAGTTCTAGCATAAATTGCCTGACATCGTCTAGGGATGTTAATCTCAAATTCTTTGAACCCCTTTCGACTTAGATCTAATCTTGGATTGATACCGAGAAGAGCTACACAATCCCCAGGAATTAGATTACTTGGATTGCCTACATACGGATTTGGTGGAACCAAATTTGAAAGTGTGGCGCTCTCTTGCTTACCCAACGTCTTGTCTAATCTATTTACATCTTGAAAATGGTCTCTAGCCATCAGATCGATGCTGGCTTGTCTGATTCGAGTGTTCATCGGGTACTGGAATGAGTAGTCACATGGTTAACTGCGTTTCGGAATATCGCCATGCCCTCTCCTTCACCGTGCTCCCCGCTCTCGCGAGACCATGTGGCTCCCAGCCAAGTGGAGTGGTTGGCCTCGGGGTGAGGCATTAGACCGAATACAAGACCGGACGGGTCGCAAACCCCAGCGATGTTTCGCCAGCTCTGATTTGGGGATGTTGGATACGGTAACACCTCGTCACTAGCGCTTGGGTATTCTGAGTTCGGATCGACATAGCGAACTACGAGTTGCCCTGATTGCGCCCATTCATCAAGAAGTCCTGGATCATCGGTGACGAATTTGCCCTCTCCATGGCGCACCGGGACTCGTATGCGGCTGATTCCTTTAGTCCAGATACACGGGCTGTCCGGATCAAACTCAAGCGTGGCCCAGCGGTTCTCATACTGGCCACTGTCATTGAGAGCTAGGGATGCCGTTTGAGTCAGACTGACTTCTGAATCCCCAGGCAGAAGGCCCATCTTGACAAGAACTTGGAACCCATTGCAGATTCCGATTACCGGTTTGCCGGCCTTCACAAACTCCCTGACATGATCTCTCAGACCAAAGCGGAGTCTGTTACCCATCAGTCGGCCACTACCTAGATGGTCACCGAAGGAGAAGCCGCCGGGAACTGCCATGATGTCAAAGTTCGCGAGTTTGGTCTCACCATTGACGATGCGGTTGATGTGGACTCTTTCAGAAGTCGCTCCTGCCATCTCGAAAACGGCCATGGTCTCGAGTTCGCAATTGATACCGAAGCCGGACAAGACAGCTACTCTGGGTTTGCTCATTGGACGCCACCTCCAAGTGACCCTTGCCATGAGTGTTTCAAGTCGGATACTGATGCGCTCA
>CAZKVK010000103.1:0-2105 GCA_964556195.1 uncultured Candidatus Poseidoniales archaeon | reverse complement strand
AAAATATGAGTGGAACGGAAAATCATTCTAGATTTGCTTCTATTGTTGAAGCGGCTAAAGCGATCCCTTCAACATTCGTAAGTAGTATCAGAAATTTCTCACTAATTGATTTCGAGGAGTCTATCGCAGGAAAACCGGGGGCTAAATTCCTCCAAGACCAAACGGCGAACAAAATAGTTAGTTACGAATTAATTATATTTGCAGTAATTATGGGGCTATTTGGCTCTGAGTCGTTGGATTTAGTGGTTTTAGGTATAGATTTCTACGATCTATTATCCACTGATGGTTTGCTTTCTATGCTCGCTTCAACAACTGACGCTGTTCTAACCGATGGAAGAGCTGTTTCTTTCTCAGAGTCATTCCTATACTCAATAATTTCTGCACTTGCACTGATTTTAGCTTGGTGGGTCACCCTGACGGTTCTGATTAAGCAAACTTTCCGCAAGAGTTTGTCCAACGCTCTGCTAGGAATTACCACCGCTTGGATTATCTTCATTGTAACTAGAGGACTCAGTCATTTCATCTTAATCGAAGCCGATTGGGTGGTTGTTTGGGCAAATAGAGATCTGGTAATGATGGGGCAATTAATGAAAGAGCAAATGACTCAATCACCTGGTTCAGCGATGTGTCTAGATGTCAACGATTGCTATGGAATTAACCAAAATTTCCGACTATGGTGGACAACCTACCTAACCTGCGGACTGTTTGGAGCAGCCTATGGTACATCGAGTAACAATCCTGCAAAGTTCATTCTAGGATTTGGTATAGTTGTAGCAATTATTTCCTTGATTGCAACCAATCCAACTGAGGTAAGCTACAACACAGATGTTGTTATGACAAAGATTCTGATTTGTGCTGCAATCACTTACGCGACTTTCGCTGCAACTTACTACTATTCTTCAAATTCCGAGGAATATCTTGTCAATCGACTCAGGTCTTATTTGACAATCTACGCGGTCAGCATTTTCTTCTTCGCCATTATTATCATGGATCCACCAGAATTTGTAAAGATGTTAGCAGAAAAAGCTGGTGGCACACCTGCTCAATCATTTAGTGATGCAATCATTGCTGGAACAGCTGTTCCAAGCACCATGGACAAGTTAGCTGGAAATGGAATTGAAGCCTCCCAATGGGGTGGTCTATTCGTCAACCTCGTCGTCGCTACAGCTGGATGTGTTCTAGGATTTGGAATTGGAGTCGTACTCGCTTTCGGCAGGCAAAGTGAATTGCCATTGTTCAAGGTTCCATCTGTTATGCTAATTGAATTGGTCCGTTCTGGACCACTAATTTGTTGGCTTTACTTTGCTGTATTCATGATGCCTGATTTGATGGATCCGTTTTACGATGCTGAAGACATCATTCGAATGCTTCTGATGTTCGGAATTTTCGGTGGTTGTTACATTGCAGAGGTTTTGCGTGGAGGTCTACAGGCAGTTGACAGTGGCCAAAAGGAAGCTGCGGCCGCACTAGGGCTAACTCCAATCCAGACCAAACTAACAGTAGAGTTGCCAAACGCAGTTAGAACAACACTGCCTTCTATCGTCAGCGTGTTCATCGGACTATGGAAGGATACAACGCTTCTATTCATTGTCAACATTCTTGATTTCTTCAAACTCGCAAAGGATCTCCCAAACACGGATTTGAGATTCCTTGGGGACTTCCTTGAACCTCTATACGTAACAGCAGTGGTATTCTGGGTATTCGCATTCTATCTTTCTAGACTCTCAATGGGAATTGAGAAGAATCTTGGCTTAGTCAAGGAAGGTGGAGGTGAAATGGCATGAGTGATAGTTCAGATGACTACATTATTGAGACAGAAGGCGTGAAAGTAAACTTTGGAGACTTTTGGGCATTGAAAGGCGTGGATATCAAAGTTAGGAGGGGAGAGATTATTGTTATTCTAGGTCCGTCAGGATCTGGCAAGTCGACCTATATCCGAACCTTGAACCGACTTCAACCCCATAGTGGAGGAACGATAAAAATCGATGGAATCACGATTGACGAGGATACTACTGTTGCCGATTTGAAGTACGTTAGATCGGAGGTTGGATTCGTTTTCCAACAGTTCAACCTCTTCCCTCACCTGACCATAATGGAGAACATCA
>CAZKVK010000102.1:0-2224 GCA_964556195.1 uncultured Candidatus Poseidoniales archaeon | reverse complement strand
TAGAATGCAACTTTCCTGTGTTCAACTGCTGATGAACTTCCAGACCGCACATGAAGCCAAGACTAGAGGGGGACAACTCAGAGGCATTCGAAACCTCTCCATGCGGCTCGCTCGTGCTCACATTATCCAGCGGAGGGTCATCGCTCATAGGCTCAACGGGCAAAAGAGTAGTGCTCAGGCGAAAGAGTAGCGTCCGTTTGAAATCTCGTATAGTTGTCCCGCGGTTAGCATTTGAGAGACCACCTTTTCCGCTTGATCCTCATTTACTCCCCGAGCCTCACAGCGATTGAGAATCTCTGTCAATTCTGCAACTCCTTTGTCCTGGCACATCTCACGGATGATCAACCTTACAATGTTACCTGCATTTCTTTGGCTGACTGATACCCCCGAAAGTAATTCTGAATCGTCCTCAATACCTGCTTCTTCTCGCCAGTGTCGGAAGATTGCAAGCGCCATCTTTGCATCATCAGCGCTGGCTACTTCTCGAAGATGCATTCTAGCATGAGCCTCTGTCAAGCGAATTAGAGCCTCCAAGGCCCTAGGTGTAATCGGAATGACTTCTGTCTCTGTGTATTGTTGCTGGTCACGTCCGAATGATTGTCTCTCTTCCGTATAGTACTTTAGAATCAATGCCTTTGCATCGTCGCTGAGGTCCGGATTGATGTTTCTCTTTGCATAAGCAATGTACTTTCTAAGGAATTCAATAGTGAGGTGCTGTGAGCCGTCGACTCCTTCATCAAAGATTTCTCCTTCTTCCGCTTCCCTAAGGTCGAACTCCATGGCTTCATCCAATTTTGTCTCGCTAACTCCCTGAGTTCTAACTTCCAATATATGGCGAGCAATACGCTCGTCATCATCTACTCTTACTTCGTCTCGCATCATCCAGATGATATCGAATCTCGATGCGAGTGGTGGTGGTAGTCCAGTTTCGTTGAATGAGTGCATGACGCTTTCATTTGCCCCTCGCTTCGTGAATCGGCCGTCTTTTGGGTTGGCTGCTGCAAGTACAGCACATCGGGTGTTTAGAGTGGCCTTCACGCCACCCTTTGAGACATCCAAGCGTTGTTGTTCCATAGCTGGGTGCATAGTTCGTCTATCTTCCTCGCTAATTTTGTCAAACTCGTCAATCGCGGCCATTCCTCGGTCGGATAATGGAAGGATACCTGCTTCCAAAGCAAATCGTCCACCGCCGCTGAACTCATCTCGTACCGCGGCGGCTGTAAGTCCAGCACCGGATACACCGCCACCGGTAGCGAACATTCCTCGTGGCGAAAGCTTTGACATGTAATTGAGAAGTTGTGATTTTGCAACACCGGGGTCCCCCATCAGAAGGATGTGGATGTCACCTCGAGAACGGGTTGCGTCCTTGTTTAGTCTAGATACACCGCCAAATAGTTGCAAGGCTAAACTCCTCTTTACGAAATGCACCACTCCGGTTGCGTAAACTGAAGGAGCGATTGAGCGTTGCATCAATTGTAACAGGTCATGCCGTGCACCGATATCGATTATCGCTTGACGGTCCTCATCTGAAATTTTGATTTCAGTGAATGGTGTGCTCTCGTGCTCAGAGCTCACAAGATGATAGATGATATCGAACATCGGTGTCTTCTTGTTTCTCTTTACCTCAGAATGGACTACAGGAATGACGTTGATTACCACTCTCTGACCTGGAAGATGTTTGTTGACAAGATCGCCTTCAACTAGGACCTGGCCTCGAGAGGGTTGAGCTCCACTAGGCACGTTTTCAGGAACCTCTTGCACTTCTATCCACTGGTTATTGACCATTCGTGAGATATTCATTACGAGATTGAAGCGAGTTCCGCCTGAGCGTCCTGCAGACTCTCCACATCCGGTTTCATCTGGGCACTTCAGTGGCTCTTTCAGTTCCCTTTCATTTTCTTGAATCATCTCGATTGTGTGACCACAGTTCTCACATTGGAATACTGCTCGATGAATCCTAGGCTTAATTTCGCTAATTTTTGTGACTATGACTTCTGCACTTCGCAAAGTTTCGATATCGCGACTCCCCATATCTCTCAGGTCACGTCGGCTATCCTTAGGCAACTCTCCTACTCGAATGAGACTGTCAAGGTCCTCACCACGCTCACGACAAATCTCTGTGAGTGTGGTTCTACCGTTGTTGATAATTTTACGTGGATCTTTTAGGACATCTTCAGCGAACTCAGGATCGAATGCCTGAAGTTCGTGGAATGTTATGTCAAGC
>CAZKVK010000101.1:0-2232 GCA_964556195.1 uncultured Candidatus Poseidoniales archaeon | reverse complement strand
CCGCTACCTGAGGCGCAAATGGACCGATTCATGATGAAGATGTCAATGGGTTACCCAGACCGTCAAGAAGAGAAGTCAATTCTACAGCGAAGGAAGCTACGAGGAAAGGACGACTACGATATCGAGCAGATTACCTCTCCAAAGAAGGTAGTTGCAATGCAAAAAGCACTCGAGACTGTTCACGTCGACACTGCAATCCTATCCTACATCGTAGAATTAGTCCACCGAACTCGTGAGGACCATCGTGTGATTACCGGTGCTTCACCGCGCGCTAGCCAGTCTCTGTTCAAGACTGCACGCGCCAGTGCTGCAATCGACGGTCGTGACTATGTGATTCCAGACGATATCAAGGCTGTAGCACTACAAGTCGTCAGCCACAGAATCGTTCTCAAGCCAGAATCCAAGATTCGTGGTATAACTGGACAGCACATCATGAGGAAGATTCTCTCAGAAGTGCCTGTTCCTGTGATCCAGTAATCGGTAAATCGCCGCCTGTGATTATGAACTCCTGAGGCTTCGCTTTGTCGGATGGGACTGATGGAGTTTCTTCGACCGGCGAAGAATGTTCCAACGACTTGGTGGAGTGCTGACGATCCTTGGACGCTAAAGCCGCGCATTTCTACAATGATTTTGTTAATCATCGGATTGATTGTTTTCGGCGCAGGAGATGCTGTGCTAATAGCTGCTGGAATTGGTAACACCCCTTGGACCGTTTTAGCGGAAGGGATTGCAATCAATCTCGGATGGACCATCGGTAAGGCAACTTTCCTTGTCAGCGTATTAGTTCTCCTATTTTGGATTCCATTAAGGGAAAAACCTGGCATTGGAACTATTCTTAACGCTATCTTGATTGCGGCGACAATCGAGTTGCTGCTACCCATTTTACCAACCCCAGAATTACTTGCTATGCAACTCGCACAAGTTGTTTCAGGAGTAGTATTGATTGGTATAGGAAGTGGACTCTACCTAACCGCTAATCTTGGTCCTGGTCCAAGGGACGGAACCATGACTGGACTAACCAAAGTGACTGGTATTTCGATTGGTAAAGTCCGCGGAGGGATAGAACTCAGCGTCTTACTAATCGGTTGGGTCATGGGTGGAACATTCTGGATTGGTACCATCATATTTGTAATATTGATTGGTCCGTGTGTTGCAATCTGTCTGAATTTGGCTGGTCGGCTCGGCAAGCCAAGCGATGACTGATAGGCCGAAGGACCGAGCCGAGGTGTATGGCTGGACCAGTGGTGATTGCAGTTGTCAATCACAAAGGAGGATGTGGAAAGACCACAACCGCCGTCAACCTAGGTGCTGCTCTGGCTATGGGTAACGAGGAATACGGAATTAAAACCAACAAAATTCTGATGATTGATCTTGATCCCAAAGGCAACATCGCCACTACTTTTGGAGTAGACAAGAAATCTCTCGGGGCGACTATGAATGAGTTATTCAAGGCAGGAATCGATGGCCCTGAAGTCAGACTTGAGGATTGTATCATTGGCCCAAAGCAACTTACGAAGTCGATGAAGGAAGCATTTGTTAGACAGAATCCTGAACGAAAAAGAGGGCCACCTAAGGGATTGGAAATAGATAATCTCTGGTTGCTTCCAGCGGATTTGGATTTGGCTGGAATCGAGATTGATTTGGCCACAAGAATCGGACGAGAGAATCGTTTACAAAGGGCAATTCAGGGCGCAGTAGGCCATTTTGACGTTGTGATAATTGATACTCCAGCCTCACTAGGATTGCTAACAGTGAATGCTTTAGTGGCATCAAATTGGGTACTAATTCCCGTTCAAGCTGAGTTCTATGCTCTTGAGAATATGAGTCAATTGATGAATACAGTAAGCGATGTGCAAAAGGCTGTAAATCCAAATCTCAGATTATTCGGAATTACACTGACTATGGTTCAGCGAAGTAAACTATCAGGCACTGTTGCGGAACAGGCTCGCAAACACTTCGGAGACAGATTGTTTGATACTGAAATACCTCGCTTAGTTGCAATCGCTGAATCTCCTCTGGATGGTGCACCCATCGTCATCGGTCAGAAGCCAAACAAGTCAAATTCAGGAAGTACCGCTTACTGGGAGTTAGCCCAAGAAGCGAGCAAGCGCATAGAGAGTATACGAGGAGCTTAATTCCCATTTGAGCGCTCTAAGGCACTTTGACGTGCCTCGACAAGTATTGATTCCCACTTTACCTTCAATTCTGATTCAAGGGCTTTCAGCATCTCCT
>CAZKVK010000100.1:0-2239 GCA_964556195.1 uncultured Candidatus Poseidoniales archaeon | reverse complement strand
GAGGTTTGTGTCATATCATTACTCAGGCCATTGAAGCACCCGGAAAAAATTCGGCCGCTTCTATCAGTACTGAATGTGGCTGAAGTAGGGGTGGTGGAAATTGGCAAAGTTGATGCCGCTCTGGGAGAGGTTTTGGTTTCATTCGGTGTTAGTGGAATTCGTAATGGTATAGCCATAATCAATCCAAGTGAAGGGGAGTGGGTGGATTCGGGTCAAGTCAGAACTATCCTCTCACAGGCTGGATTAGAAGGATGGTCCATACAGGAGTCGTTGCCTGAAGTTCATGATTTGCGCGAAGAATTGTTTCATCACCTGGATAATATGTTAGGTGAAGGTGAGGCCCTGATATTGCCAGTTGATCAGCACTTCAATGTCAAAGGAGTGGGTTTAGTCGCTATTGGATATGTACAAACCGGTTCGGTAAACAAACACGACGAGGTTCTCATTCTACCGGCTAATGAGAAAGGAGTTGTGCGTTCTCTACAAGTTATGGATGATGATGTTGATGTTGCCAAAGCAGGAGATAGGGTTGGGGTTGCCCTTCGCAATCTACGAGAAGAAGCATTACATCGAGGATGTATGATTACTCATCCCGATTCCGAAGCCATGGTACGTCATGACAAATCCACTTTGAAAATCAATATTGCACCTTTCCAAAAGAGAGGTTTGCAAGTCGATGATGTAATCCATGCAGCTGTAGATTTGCAATTCGTAGTGGGTCGGGTTACACATGTTGAGGGAACTCAATTGGGTGTCGATTGGGATAGTCCACTCTGGGTAAGGAAAGAAAATCTACCTAGCATACTGATTACGCAACTTGATGCTACGCCGATGCGAGTAATTGGAGTAGTTGAGAATATTGAGAGTGTATGAAATGATGATTTATGTGGAAGGAGAGCCCGCCACCATTTCCAACTTTCTAGCGCTCGTCGGCCCTTTCGCGATTCTAGTTGGGTTGGCACTGTTTTTCGTAGTGTGGTTGTTTTTCCAAGCGGCGGATCCGGAGAATAAGAGGATTCAGAATGAAAGGGCGCCGACTATAATCGAGATTGCATGGCTTGTGCCTTTGATTTTGATTACTATCGGAACAGGTGGTTTGGGATTTGTTCCCGCCATCTTTACCCTGCTCTTCATGCGAATGTACCTGGTCAAACTTTACCAGCTTTTCAATCCAGATTGGAGGACAGACGGCACCTCTGTGGGTATACCAACATTAGAAGGTGCAGTTGAGGTTCTGGACACCATACCTACGAAGGAGGAAATTGCTGAGCAAATCATACTACGATCTACTGAGCAACTGGTAAGTGGATTTCGGGATGACGATAGCCTGATGCGCCGGTCGCTTAGGATTTGGCCAATCGGTCCAGTGATAGAATTCCATAAGAGAAATCACAAGAAAAATTGGTTCGTCGTTTATGCCTTCTTCGTTATTGCTTCAATGACGACGCTGCTCTTGTTCCTTTCAATAGTTGCAAGTGAGTTGATTTATTTCGCAAACCAGACTTTGATGGAGCGATATCAGATTTCTCCTTTTGTTGTCTTCGTCGCGGAGTTGTCAATTACAGTCTTCGTCATCATTGTTCTCAATAGGTGGCTCAAGACCGGGGGCAATAAAGGGCATAGAATGGAAGAAGGAGGTTGGAGATTTAGCCCCAACTTCGAGGATCTCGTCTGCCCTGATTGTGGTTCTGAGCAGAAAATAGAACATCGCGGCCCGTGGATGACTGGATTCGCTCCAAATCCACGTTGGACGGAAGATGTCGGTCCAACAAAGGTGTGTACAAAGTGCGGTTTGATCGATTACAATCCTGAACAACAGAAGGAATTCAACGACTTTCTCGCTTGGACGGAGGGCAATTACGAGGTCGAATTTACAGATTCCGAAAGGTTGCAAGCCAAGGGGCTTCTGTATTTTCTACGATACACAATTCCGCCTTTACTGTTTATTCGAAATATTGCTTTCGTCTTTGTTGGGCTCTTCTTCATCTTCGGACCAATTTACATGGCATACATGGCCATCCTCGATTATCAAACCGCGAAAACAGACCCCAGCATGTATTTCCCATTAGAGGATCTGCAAATTGTGCTTGGGATGCTAACTTGCATGGGCCTTCCATTAATCCTCGTCGGAATCAAAGTGATTCCTATCGCATTCAGATCTGCATTTCAGATGTACACGGGATCCGTGGAGTTGGCCGATGACGTGATAGAAAAAATCGATTGAGGGGGAAATAGATGC
>CAZKVK010000099.1:0-2271 GCA_964556195.1 uncultured Candidatus Poseidoniales archaeon | reverse complement strand
GGGTCTCGGGTTCAACTAGGGATAACTGGAAGTGTAGATGTGGCTCCCAGCCACCGTTCTCTTCGAATGCACCAAACCAAGCTATTTCCTCTCCGGCACTTATCTTCTGCCCTACCTGCTTTCCTTCTATTGATGCGGCATCTAAGTGCCCATACAAAGCCCAAACGAAAATTCCACCTATCTCATGCTTGGTGATGACTACATTGCCGTAGTCACCAGCTGCTGGGTTGTAACCGAAGTGTGAGATCTCGCCATCCATGAATGCCATGCATGGAGTTCCCACCGGACCTCCGATGTCTATTCCCATGTGCACATTCCTCTCTCCTCCGAATAAATCGGTATTGTACAGATTAGGTCTTACTTCGTCATACTTGCCGACACTGAACTCAGTTTCAGGCTGATTCCAGACTCCTTGACTTAAATCGAGGACTGTATAGTCTTCGGGCAAATCTACCACAGGGCGATATTCGCTTGAGCCCCAGTTTACCATGGGTCCCGGAAGGGGTACTCAGTCTTCATCTCCACTCAGATCTAGGCTCTCAAGCGAGTCCAACGCTCTCTCGAGAGATTCCATTGATTCCTGTAGTTTGGTGCGGTTCGCATAGGAGTTGCTAATCTGAGTGCTGAGTTTCCCCCAAACGGAATGTAAACCGTTCAAATCGTTCCTGAGACGGGCATGTCCTCTGATGATTTCATCCGACTTTTCAGCAATCCCCATGGCCCTCTCTGCGATATGCAGGAGATGCATATTTGCAATCAGAGTGTTTGGAGAGCAGACGACGACCCCTCTGCTCGCCGCATCTCGAATCAGAGCAGCCTCTTCTTGATTATCGGGAGTAATCATGTAGTCGTAAATTCTCTCCGATGCGATGTATAGATAGGCAACTTCCGAAGTCCCTAACTCAGGTCTGACGTAACTCGACTCCACTTTGGCGATATGTCCCCTGACGGCTTCTAGGAATGCTTTCCTATTGCCAACTCTAGATCTACCATCTTCCTGTCCAGCCCCTCCTTCGGAAATAGCCAGAGTCTCCTTGAATGCCTTAATAGGAAATTTAGAATCAATGCATAGAATCCTGCCATCCGATAGTTTCAGACTAGCATCTGGAATACTATCGAGTTTGGGCACTTTCTTCCTGATACTGACATTGGCGAAAGAGTCCTTGAGAATCCTCTCCAACTCTATCTCTGCCCAGCCTGCGGCAGCCTGTTTGTCTAAGAATATCTTCTGTATCTCTGCAACCTCACTGGCAACAGAGTCGGCGGAACTTCGAATATTGCCAATGTCTTCGGCGATTTTCAAATCTTTCATCGTCCCTGCTACGGCCCCTTTCAGAGTCTCTCCGCTAGCTGCAATCCCTGCTGTGATGACCTCAGGTTTGACAGAGAAATCTAGATTCCCTATCGCTTCCTTTTGGACTTCCCCTTGGGTGTGTATTTGAGATGCTTGATCACGAATCATTGCAGACTCTTGCTGAATCGATTTTAGTAGAGAAAGAGCATACACCAGTAGTATTGCTAGGCCAATAACGATGGCCAGAAGGCCGTAGGACAGCATATCGGACATCGGGCTCGACGTAGTATCGGAATTGGGAGTATTTGAACTATGAGAAAATCCAGTATGTTTGACACTCTGATTGGTTCTTAGGGAAGACCGACTTTCAGAGAGCATGAGAGTCAGGAGATTGGCGATGTTGCTGTCCGGTCTCGAGCAAATCCAATCTCAATCAGTCGAACTGGAACAGTATGCTACTGATGGCGACCTAGCCGCTCGTTGGCTCACCGACATTTCCACTTTTGGCGACTTGCACGAGGGATGTTCAGTTGTTGATTTGGGAGCAGGAAATGGGGCGCTCGGTTTAGGTGCTATGGCGCTTGGAGCAGGCGGAGCAATTCTGATAGAATCAGATGCGGAGGCCTGCCAAATTGCTGAATTGAATGCCGAGAAGATAGGTTTCTCAGAAGCGGTTCAGGTGATTCGCGCCACCCTCGGAGAGAAAACCGTCGACATCGAAGCAGCAGACCTTGTTATCAGCAACCCGCCATGGGGGCGACAGTCTCCCAAGGCCGACCGCCCATTCCTCGATGCCATGCTTTCAGCCCAGGTAACCTCTCACCTCATGCACAGCGCTGAAGCGACCCACATTGAGCCCCTGTTTGAGGAGCACGGGTGGTCCGTTGAAAGATACGGCGAGGCGGACTTTGCTCTTCCAGCGGCATACTCTCATCACAGCAGACAGAGAGGCAAGACCAGAGCCGCTTTCTGGCGCC
>CAZKVK010000098.1:0-2401 GCA_964556195.1 uncultured Candidatus Poseidoniales archaeon | reverse complement strand
TCGACATTTTATTGTCCACGATGCCAGCGATAATTACGACATAAGTCTCTTTACCACAGCCAAGTTCAGACTTATTGGAACAAGTCTGTTTGCATAGGGAATCGGTTTATTCAACCAACCAGGGATTATTTCCCTTCGGCCCTTACGCATGGCTTTGACTGCGGTCTTTGCAACCTTGTCTGCGGGAATCGCCCCAGATAATTCCAACTTCCCTAATTTCATTCCAGCAACCTCTTGGAACCCAGTCTCAACAAAGCCCGGACACAGAGCTGTGACCGAAACTCCACTTTTTTTCAACTCAGAATGTAAAGCACGCGTGTAGGAGAGAACGTATGCTTTGGTCGCACAATACACCGCCATGTTTGGACCCGGCTGAAACCCAGCTATGGATGCGACATTCAAGATTCTGCCTGAACCTCGTTTCTTCATTGCCGCTCCGTAATGACGAGCTAGATGGGTAAGCGCTCGTATGTTCAGGTCAATCATGTTGAGTTGCCCTTCTTGGTTTAGGCTGAGATGCTCGCCTTGGAAACCAAAACCGGCGTTATTGATGAGGATATCGACATCTCCAGTTTCACGAATTACATTCTCCACGCCAACCTTTTCGGAAAGATCAGCGGCGACCACCTCCACATTGATTGAATACTTTTCAGTCAACTCTTTTGCAAGGGCTTCTAATTCACCTCGTCTTCTTGCAGTAATCACTAGATTGCAGCCTTGTGAACCTAAGACCCGCGCGATCTCTCTACCAATTCCGCTAGACGCGCCGGTAACCAATGCCTTCTCCTTTTGAGACGATAACATGACCTTCGAGTAGAGGTCGTGGTAATCAACTGATTCTTCCACCAACCGTCTTGAATTGTTTCTAATTTCACTGGAAACGAAACTGTTAATATACCGTCAATTCTACTGTATATCTTACCCCTGCGCGGTCTTGGTTAGACGGTCAAAAACCCTCAGCCCTAGAGGCTGAACATTTGCTCAATTACAGCCGATACCGTCTGGTGAATTGACTAATTGGGGCGGAAAATTATGAGTACAAACACAATCGGAAGACAAAGCTGGACATTGACTGTTGTGCGCGACTTCAAGTCGTCACTGGACGAAGACATACAGTGGGAGAAATTCTCCTATGGAAGAACATCAGACGAATTGGAAGACGAAGAACGAACTCCTAAGCATCTACCGTCTGGGTTAGTATATTTGCTTACAAGAATGAATTTGATATCAGAAGCATTAGAGTCGGGATTTGTCACAGAAATGTCCTCTTATCCTAAAATTGGAGAGGACTGGGTTTGTTTCGAAAGGATAGCTATGGCTTCTATAATTCCTCCTTTTGGCCCTACTGTTGCTCGCTATGCTGTTGAAGGTGGAGAAGATTCTGTTGAAATGGTTGAATTAATGTGCAGAGGCGAGTTGCTTCCGCTCAAACTTTGGATTCGTGTATTAGAATTGGATTATAGCAGAATTGCATGGTTAATTGAATCGAAACTATCCGTTGGAAGGCACAAGTCCCAAACAACTCTGGATGATTGGTGTGAGATTGGGGAGGTTACTAAGGGTGAAAGAATCAAACCATGGAGAAGGAAGCAACTTCCGCTACCGGGTCCTCCAAGTGAATCATACAACTTCCGCTAAGAATATTGATGGGCGTTCGATTTTCGCAATAAGTCATGTCTGAGCACTCGCTACAACACAAACTGATCGCCGAATTCATTGGAACTTTCTTCCTAGCCTTGACGATTTGTACCGCCGCAGTACATGGTTCAGCAGGAGAATACGCTCCATTCGCTATCGCTGCTACCTTGATGGTAATGATCTACGGCGTCGGCCATATTTCCGGAGCTCACCTCAATCCTGCAGTCACCATAGGAGTATGGTTACGTGGGGCTTGTGAAAGGAACGACGTTGGACCGTACATTGCTGTTCAGGTAATCGCTGGAGCATTGGCAGCTCTAGTTTCAGAGAATCTATTGTTCGCCGAAACTAGCGTCACTGCCTTGGAAATGGAAACCACCCAGGCGGCCGCTGCGGAGTTCCTCTACACCTTCGCTCTAGTCTTTGTTATCCTCAACGTCGCCACTAGCGAGGCGACCGCTGGCAACGGCTACTACGGGGCTGCAATCGCTTTCGTGGTTCTCGCTGGTGCCTTGACAGTTGGTGGAATCTCAGGAGGTTCATTCAACCCAGCGGTAACTGGCGCTTTATTCGTATCAGGAACTGTTGAAGCCACTGATATGTGGATCCATTTAGTGCCTCAAATCGCCGCTGCAGTATTGGCATCTCAAGCCTTCAAGGCAATTCAATAATCAACTAATTTCTGTAAATCACATGTTTCGGCGGAATTTTCCACCGGTCTCAAACAAGGCCTGAGTGACTTGACCGACTGAACAATATTCGA
>CAZKVK010000097.1:0-2454 GCA_964556195.1 uncultured Candidatus Poseidoniales archaeon | reverse complement strand
TAGAGATGAATATATCGAACATCACCGACATCTATGCGGAATCGTGAAAGAGGATAGCAATGAGCCCCAACCGTGCTAAAGAAGACAGCCATGCGTCAGTACTGGCGCATACAGCAGAGCCAAACCCTAATTTCAATGGGATTTTGGTGCACCACTCTGACACTGCTAATTTGGCCATTAGTCAGTTGGCGATTTGAGGAAATGGGCGCTATAATGGGCATACAACCCACCTATCTCGGACTTCTGGGGATTTTTTCTGGGGTAGTCGCAATAGTACTCTCGATTGGTTGGATGTACGACGTCTCATTCGGATTATGGCGTGAACACCTAACTGTAGTTCAGGAACGCAACCCATTTACAACATACAAATTGAATGCTCCATTCGGGATTATTCTTGCCCAGACCAACACAATTCTTCGTAAGATGTCTGAGGACGATGAAGAAGTACAACGTCATTGCGACTTTGTAGATAGGTGGCTTGAATGGAACTCACAGCAGGAAATTTGGCAGCGCACCATGAGCTCATGGAAGACAATCGTTGGCGACGAGGACCCGTATATGCAACACCTATCAGAAACCGCACGAGAAAGTTTGGAAAAGGCATCAGACGAACTGCAAGAATTCTGAACTTGGTGGCTTAAGATGAAAGTTGAGCCAAGGAAAATTGTAGAAATCGCCATTTTAGCCGGCGAGGCAATCATGGACATCTATGAGAATGCAGAAGATTTCGAAATCACTCAGAAGGGCGATGAATCTCCTCTAACAAAAGCAGACCTTGCGGCCCACGAAGCAATAGTAGCAGGCTTACAAACAATCGATTCGACACCTATAGTCTCCGAAGAAGGAAGGGTCGGAGACCCGATGTCAAGTGATACATGTTGGTTGGTAGACCCATTAGACGGAACAAAGGAATTCATCAAGAGAAATGGAATGTTTACAGTGAATATTGCGTTGATGCAGCGCAACGACTCTAGGTGGAAACCACTGTTTGGAGTAGTCCACGCTCCAGCCTCCGATACGACATGGTACGGAGGCGTCCTAGCAGCCTCCCAAAGGCACGGACCAGAAGGGGCAGGTCCAATGATGGTTCAAGCAAGTGAAGGTAAGATGAAATTAGTCGCCAGTGGCTCTCATCGAGGAGAAAAGGACGAATCTTTCGCTGAAGCCGTCGGCAATCACGAATTAGTCCGCATAGGCTCTTCACTCAAGGCCTGCATTGTTGCCGAAGGAGGCGCAGACCTCTATCCAAGATTCGGCCCAACCTCTTGTTGGGATATCGCCGCCGCACACGCTGTAGTCTCAGGCGCCGGAGGAATAGTGATCGGACCAGATGGAAAAACACTGGATTACGACTTGGTTGAAGATGTGCTAAACCCCCATTTCCTTGTTGCTGCCGATAACCGATGGACAGAGATATGGGTTCAGCACCAATAAATCTTCATTGAATGTGCCACTTCGAACAATCAAAACCAGTGGACTCTTCTAGCAAAGTCAAATCTGCATTCACATCTGAAGATAGTAGAGCCCTTTGTTGTTCAGAGATATCTTTCTTTGGCGGCGCATTGCTAGATAGAATAGGCAGCTTGTACACATTCACTCCCCTAGACTGCAACCTTCTGACAATTGGGCTTTTGATGAAACTAGGTAGCAACCTCACAGTAAATCGAAAAAGGCGGCCAAACACAGTCATCGGCCGGCGGTCTGCGGCAGTATTTGCATTGTGTACAGACCCCAAATCAAACGAATGAGAGGATAAGGATAGATGATTGCAAACTTCCTCCAGAACCACCGAAGCCTCATGGCGCATACGATTTGCTTCTATTAACAAAATCGAATCACGGTCAAAGTGTTGTAACCATCTTGCAATCGCAGCTCCATACAAGGTATCATCAGAAAGACGGGAGTCTGCCCAAGCCTTCTGAAAATCACCCCAATCGGCACCATTTTCTTGATCTTCTTTGGTGTCTAATATCATATTCCAATGAGAAACCGTTCGACTAACGGGCTCCCTCAGACAAACGATAAGACGCGCATCTGGCCAATTCTTTGCCACACGCGAAGGAGCGACTGGGCAAGCCATTGCGTGAACTGAACAATCGATTCGCAAACCATCTCCATTGAAGCAATCCGCATATGCCGCCCAATCGGGCGCAGAATCGTCTCGGCCAAAGGTTCCTTTGTGGCTAGCGACAATGTTCGGCTCCTTCGGGTCAGAGACACAAATTTCGGGGTGCTGAGTCAATGCTTCGGCCAACCATGTAGTGCCACACTTTGGCGCACCGAGCAAGAAAGCCCCCACTTGAGGCACATCAACCATACAACCCGCCCAAACTACGTAGTTATGAGCATACAGACTCTAAGTCACATACCTCACCAAAAGAAGTAATACACTAACAGACCCACGCCAGCCAAACCAATGGCCGACTTCACGGGGTGCTTAACCATCCAATACAA
>CAZKVK010000096.1:0-2463 GCA_964556195.1 uncultured Candidatus Poseidoniales archaeon | reverse complement strand
AAAGCTGTGGAGGTACAATTCGACGTATCGTTCAATCTGGTCGTTCGACATTTTACTGTCCGAGATGTCAGAGATAATTACGACATGAGTCTCTTTACTACGGCTAGGTTTAGGCTAATTGGCACCAGTCTATTTGCATAAGGAATTGGCTTGTTCAATAAACCAGGGATAACTTCTCTTCTGCCTTTGCGCATGGCCTTTACTGCGGTCTTAGCAACCTTCTCCGCAGACACAGCTCCAGATAATTCAAGAGCACCTAATTCCATTCCAGCTACCTCTTGGAAACCCGTTTCAACAAAGCCAGGACACAGAGCGGTTACAGAAACTCCACTTTTCTTCAACTCAGAATGTAACGCACGCGTGTATGAGAGAACGTATGCCTTAGTGGCACAATATACCGCCATGTTTGGTCCTGGTTGATACCCAGCGATGGAAGCAACATTCAGTATCCTACCCGAACCCTTCTTCATCATCTCTGCTCCATAATGACGAGCTAAATGAGTTAGAGCTTTGATATTGAGATCAATCATGTTGAGTTGTCCCTCTTGGTTTAAGTTGAGGTGCTTGCCAAGGAATCCAAAACCAGCATTATTGACGAGTATGTCAATTTCTCCAGTTTCACGAATCACATTCTCTACTCCTACCTGTTCAGAGAGGTCGGCTACGACCACCTTAACCTCGATTCCATACTCCTCAGTCAACTCTTTTGCAAGCCTTTCTAATTCCATTCGTCTTCTTGCGGTAATCACTAGATCACAGCCTTCTGAACTCAGGACTCTCGCAATTTCTCGGCCAATTCCACTAGACGCGCCGGTGACCAAAGCCTTCTCCTTCTGAGATGATAACATGACCTTCGAATAGAGGTCGTGGTAATCAACTAATTCTTCATTCGACCAACCGAAATTTGCCCGACTCGGAACAGATTCCCATCCCTTAATATACTCTGGAGTTTACTGTATAGAATACCGCTCGACGAGAATCTCAGACTCGTCAGAATCGTGGTAAATTTCCCTCGGGGGTCGGCATAAATATGGGTGCAAATACAATCGGAAATCAGAACTGGAAATTGACGCTAATTCGAGACTATACAGTCTCTCAACAGAACGAAATTGAACACGCTATGTTCGCCTACGGAAGAACAGCGTCCGAATTGGAGGATGAAACCAGAGAATCTGCTCATCTTCCCACCGGACTTATCCATCTTCTTGAACGCACTAAATTAACCAGCGAAGCACTTGAATCAGGATTTACCACAGATATCTCAACTCTACCACAAGATGGAGAAGATTGGCAATGTTTTACACGCACAGCATTGAGTGTGAAAACACTCCCTGGAATCCCATTTCAACCTACAAGAGCGTTCTATGTCGTTGAGGATGGAGAACAATTCTTCGAAATGATCGATTTATCATATAGAAGCCAAGAAACTACACTTCCACTAAAAATTTGGTTAAGGGCAAGTGAGATGGAGGTTAATGCCCTAGCGTGGGCCATAGACTCAGATTTCCTTTCCTGTGATTGTGGACATCAAACAACTCTTGATGCTTGGATTGACTCAGAGGTGAATGAAACAAACACCAATAATACAAGCGACAGAACTCCACTTCCTCTTCCGGGCCCACCAGATGAACCATACAAGTTCCACTGAGAATGTTGATGGGCGTTCGATTTTCGCAAGAAGCCATGTCTGAGCACTCGCTTCAACACAAACTGATTGCCGAATTCATCGGGACTTTCTTCCTAGCACTGACGGTTTGTACCGCCGCAGTACATGGTTCGGGGCAATACGCTCCATTCGCTATCGCTGCTACTTTGATGGTAATGATCTACGGTGTCGGCCATATTTCTGGCGCTCATTTGAACCCAGCTGTTACAGTAGGCGTGTGGTTACGCGGGGCTTGCGAAAAGGGTGATGTTGCCCCATATATTGCAGTTCAGGTGATCGCTGGAGCATTGGCAGCCCTTATCTCTGAGAATATGTTGTTTGTAGAAACTAGCGTGACCGCTCTCGAAATGGATTCAACTCAAGCGATAGGTGCAGAGTTCCTCTATACCTTCGCTTTGGTGTATGTTGTCCTCAATGTCGCCACAAGCGAAGCGACCGCTGGTAACGGCTACTACGGTGCTGCCATAGCCTTCGTTGTTCTTGCTGGCGCATTGACTGTTGGTGAGATATCCGGTGGTTCGTTTAACCCTGCAGTAACCGGAGCGCTATTCGTTTCTGGTGCGATTGAAACCGGTGATTTGTGGATACATTTAGTGCCCCAATTCGCCGCTGGATTACTAGCGTCTCAGGCCTTTAAGTTAACACAATGAATTCTTTACAACCAAACATAAGAATCGTTCAATAGCGCCGCGATTGCTTCAGCAATTCCAACCGGCATATATCTCACATATTCCTACGGAACTTTCCACCGGTCTCAAACAAGGCCTGAGTGACTTGACCGACTGAACAATATTCGA
>CAZKVK010000095.1:0-2505 GCA_964556195.1 uncultured Candidatus Poseidoniales archaeon | reverse complement strand
TTTCGCGTGAGCGGAATCACAATCCTAACGGAAGTATCGAGTGGATCACAAGTTTAGCTGATTCTTATTGAAAATTGACGCAGGATCACCGATTCTATTTTTGAATTTGAATCGAAATAATCTGCTTCTTGCACCCCCTATAGTCGGGGGTCAAGTTGAACGTGGTTCACCTCTCAACCACGAACTTAGTTCGCGGCAGCATTTCCTCGGCGTGCGTCTGACTTGATGGAGGACATCACCGGACTCAAGAGCCCTCAGTCTCCAACGCCAGTCTAACGCAGCAGGTCGCCGACCGACCTTCGGTATATGAATATGACGAGAAGGACTAGATTGAGAATCGGTGCACTGCGGCGCTATTACCTCGTATTGAGATATAAACGCGGCGCTTCTCTTTTCTAGTCGTTTGCATTGATTTAATTACGACTAGAAACTAATCATTCTGCGCCAAAGAATTCTCTCAACACAGGGTGCATTTCCATAGCCTGTTCCTTCTGGATTTGCTCGTAAGTTCTGAGGATAATTCCAACCGCAAGCAGTAACCCTGTACCGGTAGCATTACCCACGGTTCCAAGCAGATCAGCACCTGCAGCTAGAAGACCTACGAATGCACCGGAGAAGATTGTCACAGGTGGAATATATCGCTCTAGAATTCTCTCTAGAACGACAGGGTTCTTTCGGAAACCGGGAATTTGCATTCCGGTACGCTCGATTTGTTTTGCAACGTCTTTTGCACCCATATTAGTAGTCTCAATCCAGAATTTAGCGAATATGGTAGAACCAATTGTCATGAATGTAACATAGACGATTACGTGCACCATAATCTGCCAAAGTTCGTGGCCATAAGCGTCGCCGGATTGATTCAATAATGGGATTAACCAATCACCTACACCGTTAACCATAGAGGAGTACCAAGCAAAACCACCCGATGGCGTAGTAGCTCCAGGTTCGTATGATCCGAACCAATGAGCCATGCTCCAGGTTCCTTCCTTACCCAATATTGGCACAGTGGAAAGTACTGGATGTGACCAGAATAGCAAAGTGAACATGTTGACGTTTGCAAGTAGAGCAGCCATCAAAATCACAGGAATGTTGCTCGCGTAAACAAGACGAATTGGATATTGTCCTCTGTGGCCCCTAACCTTTCCATGAGTAAGCGGTAGCTCCAATTTACTCGATTCGGCATAGGCGACAACAAGGAACACAATAATCGAAGAAATCAATGCAGCAACAGGGTTAGCATGATTCAACAATATCAGTTCGAAACCATTCTGGGTCACCAATTCGGCATTAGTTGCTGTCCTCAGAGTGTAGAAAATCATCGGAAGGGTACCCGATGGAGGATTTTGTAACGAGTAAGGGCTACCTTGTACAGTTGCGATGGGAGATAATGTTCCTACGAAGGTAGACTGAGCAACACCTGCTGCAATGAATAGCGAAATACCGCTTCCTATACCCCACTTGCTGACCAATTCGTCTAGAAGAAAAACGAGGTATGAACCAATAAATAATTGAGCCACAATTATTGCATTGGCCCAACCTAGACCGTATTGGATAATTATCTCCTCATGCGGATCAAGGAAACCGTATACTTGAGGAATGGACTCAATAGGAATCATCAATAAAACCAGAATCTTCTGCACACCTTGGTAAAGTTGCTTGTCTGCAGAATCCTGTAGGTCAAGTTGAATGATCTTTGCACCAGCGAACAATTGCATGATAATCGATGCGGTAACGATTGGGCCTATTCCAAGGTGCATAATCGAACCTGAGGCGCCGGCCATAATCGCACGGAATGATGAGAAAACGTCGAGTGTAGATTCGGAAAGACCCCATATCATTACGTTGGTCATCATGAAATAGATGATTAGAACAAGGGTTGTTGTCCAGAGTTTTTGGTTGAATCTAACGTGACCATCTGGTTTTGTTATCGATGGATAAACATCGACTAGTCGTTGCAGTGCGTACAGTCTACTAGATTCCGAACCTGAATACATTAGGCAGGCTAAAGCAAGACCAGCTCCGAGTCCAAGAAGACCGACACCGACTAATAAGAATCCTACAGTTGAGGAATCTTCCAATCCCCATCCGAAGAAGAATGCCATGAATGCTAGCCAAATCGCAGGCTTTAGCATCCGTCCAACATACGGCATTTCGGCTATATTTTCAGGAAGGTCATTCGAGGTACCCCAGATTACGAAACCGATGTATGGGAAAGACGTGGCAAACATTGTCAGAGCCTTCATTTGGGCATCTGAGTCTGTGCCAAACAAAGCGTCTTGCTGCCACCAAGCTAGAGCCCCCCAGTAAACAACGGAGAGGGCCACAATCCCAAGTACAGAGGGACGACGCTCTACCATTTTTTCACCTTTAACTCAATATCTGAACAGTGTAAATCACTCTTCTTCCCATTCTTCATCATCATCGTCGCTGAGGTTCACTGAACCGCCAGCTGCTTCTACCTTCTCGATTGCACGAGCGCTTGAAGAAGCCACTGTGTTGTTTAGG
>CAZKVK010000094.1:0-2538 GCA_964556195.1 uncultured Candidatus Poseidoniales archaeon | reverse complement strand
GGTGCAATAATGCACTCTAGGAAATGGCCGCCGATGGCTTCGGCTGTTGCCTTCTCAACAGTGTGTGTGAATGCGATTACGCATCCAAACGCAGATTCAGGATCGCTTGCGAGCGCGTTCTCCCAAGCGCCTATTTGCGTTTCATCTATTGCCGCCCCGCAAGGGTTTGTGTGCTTGATTACAACACAACCATGTGGTCGCTTTTCATCGGTATCGATTAGGAATCCTCTGGCGATTCTTAGTGCTCCGTCAAGGTCGAGATAATTGTTGAATGAGAGTTCCTTTCCGCCGTGCTGAATCGCTGCCGCCAGTCCTTTCGGGCCTGTCGCGCTAGCCGATGGATAGAATGCGGCTGGCTGGTGTGGATTTTCTCCGTACCTTAGCGAAGTACCGGTCTCGCTAGCCACATGAATTCGGCTTGGAATCTCTGGTGAATTGAATCTCTCATCCAACTCATTGCTAACCGCTGCATCGTAAGCAGCGGTGGTTTGGAAAGCATCCAATGCCAATTGTTTTCGAGCCTCTAGGCTAACTCCTGAAGGGTCTCCGTTTGCTGATTCTAATGCAGACAGAACCGATTCGTATTGTTCGGGTGAAGTTAGTACCAAGCAGTCCTTGTGGTTCTTTGCCGCTGACCTAATCATCGTAGGTCCGCCAATATCGATCATCTCAATCAATTCTGCATCGGGCGCTGGTGGGTCTTTGGCGGCTACGGACTCGAATGGATAGAGATTAACACAGACTAGGTCGACCGTTCGATAGCCCAATTCATCTAGCATTTCCATGTCATCTTCACGGTCGCGACGGACGAGGATTCCACCGTGTACCGCGGGATGGAGAGTCTTCACTCGCCCGTCGAAACATTCCGGGTGGCCGGTCGCATCGCTGACATCGATTACTGGCAAACCTGCATCACGTAATGCACGCGATGTTCCCCCTGTGGAGAGTAGTTCCCAACCAAGGTTGTGTAGTGCCTGTCCTAACTCGACAATGCCGTCTTTGTGGAAGACGCTGAGAAGGGCCCGAGGTGCCGCCATGTCTTGGGGTGGTAGCATGCGGTTTGAAGTGTTCGTGGAGAGCCTTTTCAGTCGCCTCTCGCAGAGATGACTTGGTCTATCCTTAGCATACTCATGGCTGTCTCAACTGAAGATTCCAAACCATCCTCGATGACTGCCCTAGGATGCCAAACACCAGAGACATCTCCTACTCCTCCGTCGGCCCTTACTCCCTGTGGTGTAGGCGAATCTTCTCGTGCTACTGCACGCATCTCGAGAACTGCATCCAAAGAGTCCTTTCCTGAGTTCTCAGCTAGTGTTGCTGGTACGGTTTCCATAGCGCGTGCGAAGGCGTCCATGGCTAATCTAGCACGCCCTGATTCGGATTCACTTGCCTTCCTTACAGCGTGGGCAATTCTTGCGTGGGTTGCTCCACCGCCGGCTAGCAATTGCCCTTCTTGGAGTGCGATGCTAGTGGCTCTCAAGGCATCGTGAAGGCCTCGAATAATCTCCTCAGTTGCGGTATCTCCTGCACCACCTATTGCTAGAGTGACTGCGGCGGGTGTTTTGCAGTCGTCAATGGTGATTACATCCTCGACCTGGTCTGTTGCTTGCCGGCGCTCCCAGTGAACGCTGCCTGCTACTCCGAGGTCTCTTGCTTCGATATCGGTTATCGAATCGATAACTGTGGCGCCGGTTGCGGCAGCTGCGTTGTCAAGTTCGGATTCGTCAAGGTCAGATACTGTTAGTATTCCAGCGTCGGCTAGGTCATGCAGAATGTCTCTGTCAATTTCTCCACCAGCAAGAATCAGGGCCGCCCCGCTGTCGATGAGTGATTGTGCTAACTCTTGTTTCCGGGCAGATTCGGCTTCTACAAATCCATCCAATTGCTCGGCTGAAGTGATTTGGATTTCTGCGTCGCGAGTCATCTTGCGAATCTTAATATCGCCGCCGAGTACAGCGGTTTTTGCGTTCTTGAGATTATTTGGGAAGTTATCCATCTGTACTCTTCGGCGGATTGCTATTCCACGAATTAGGTGACTATCTCTCAAGCCTCCCCTTCCGATTTTGTGCATGGCAACGTGTTCGGCTCCAGCGTCCTCGACATTTGGTTTGACGGCGGTTAGCGCGTCTCGCACCATCGGCGCGAAGATATCGATTGCTGCTTCTGCGCCCTTGCCGGTCAGCGCAGTTTGCGCTACACCAATTAGGAGTGCATCGTTGACCTCAACCGAATCTGAATCCATTTGACGGGAGGCGGCTTCCATCGAGGTTCGATAGCCGTCAACTAGGGTAAGTGGGTGTAGCCCTTTGACGAGTAGGTTGTTGGCTTCTTCCAATAGCGCTCCACAGAGCATCATTGCAGTTGTTACTCCATCGCCACAGGCTTCCTCCTGAGTATTGCCCATCGCTACCATCATCTTAGCAGCAGGATGCTTGACCATCAATTCCGCTACGATCTTGGCTCCATCATTTGTAACGGCAGTTGAGCCGTCTGTTTTGTAGAGCATTTTGTCTAATCCTCGAGGCCCATAAGTTGGCT
>CAZKVK010000093.1:0-2541 GCA_964556195.1 uncultured Candidatus Poseidoniales archaeon | reverse complement strand
AACGGTCCGGCCGAGATGAGCCGTAGGCTCAGGGAGGGGTGAGGCGCCAGAAAGCAGCTCTGGTCTTGCCTCTCTGTCTGCTGTGATGAGAGTAGGCTGCTGGAAGAGCAAAGTCCGCCTCACCGTATCTTTCAACGGACCATCCGTGCTCCTCGAACAGGGGCTCAATGTGGGTAGCTTCGGCACTGTGCAAGAGGTGAGAGGTTACCTGAGCTGAAAGCATGGCATCGAGGAATGGGCGGTCGGCCTTTGGAGACTGTCGCCCCCATGGCGGGTTGCTGATAACAAGGTCTGCTGCTACGATGTCAACGGTTTCCTCGCCGAGGGTGGTGCAAATCACCTGAACCGCTTCTGAGAAACCTATCTTCTCTGCATTCAATTTAGCAATATGGCAGGCCTCCGCATCTGATTCTATCAGAATTGCTCCGCCTGCTCCAAGCGCCATAGCACCTAAACCGAGCGCCCCATTTCCTGCTCCCAAATCAACAACTGAACATCCCTCGTGCAAGTCGCCAAAAGTGGAAATGTCGGTGAGCCAACGAGCGGCTAGGTCGCCATCAGTAGCATACTGTTCCAGTTCGACTGATTGAGATTGGATTTGCTCGAGACCGGACAGCAACATCGCCAATCTCCTGACTCTCATGCTCTCTGAAAGTCGGTCTTCCCTAAGAACCAATCAGAGTGTCAAACATACTGGATTTTCTCATAGTTCAAATACTCTCGATTCCGATTAGGCTGCATGGCGGAAGCCGAATTGCTCGCGATTGGAGTTTTGGGAGTTGCCTTAGTGGTCGCAATTTGGATTATTGCGACTAACAGAGGCGCTGATGAGGATAGAATCAATCAAATTGCTAATACCATTCTTCTCAATCAGGCAAAGGAGTTGGCAGATGGTAACAAATCAGAACTGGATGCAATGAGTAAGCAAGTAGGTGATGCAAAGGACAAGAGTGACAAAGTGGAGGCTGAGAATGTTACAATCAAGGAGCTTGTCGCAAGTCTGAGTGCGCTTCAAGGGAAGCTAGAAGAAACTCAGAAAAATACTAACGAGGCCGTCGAAGCGGCCAACAAAGAGGCAAGGAGGATAGTAAATGCCCTTGCTGGAAACGATCCAATAGCCAAGCGCGACTATGGAGAAGGTAGAGTACGAACCATCCTTGAGGGCATGGGATTGGAAGATGGTGTCCACTTTGAAGAGCAGTACAATCTTTCACCCTATCCTGGTAATGATTCTGGTAAAGAGCCAGACTTCATCCTGATGCTTCCCGGCGGGGCAGCGCAGGCAATAGACTCCAAGGCTGTGACCAAGGCAGCATTCCAATCGTTCTACATATTGGATGAAGAAGAAGATATAGATGTGAAGAAAAAGCATCTCAAGCAGCACACAAATGATGTATGGAATCAGGTCAAAGATTTGGCAGATAGAAATTATCCTCTTGGACTACACAAACACTTGGGCAAAGAAGGGCCTGATTTCACAATCATGTTCATTCCGAATGACGAATTCCTAGTTCGTGCAGAACGGGGAGTAACCAAGGAACAGAAGAAGAGTTGGGGGCATGAATCACTTGAAGATGCTGCAATTTCTAGGAATGTGTTCCTTTGCTCGCCTTATGGACTTAGGATTCTTGCTAATTACACAATGAAGCTATGGAGAGGGGTTGGCCGGAATAAAGAATTGAATCAATTACTCGAACTTGTCCAGCAAGTTTCAGAGGCTGTTGTCGAGACTGAGCGAACTAGGTCGGACCATCACAAAGCTATGAAAGACCTAGTAAATACATGGAATAAGCACATAGACGGAATTGAGAGTACAGATGGTAGGCGAACAAAGCCTAGTTTGAGGGTAGCCTTGAGTGACCTATTCCGTCGTGTCCCTTCGCAACAGAAGTCCACGGAACGTGGAAAGAGAGGAGAGATGGCGGGAGCCATTGTCCTCTCTTCAGATATTCCTGAACCCAAATCTCCTGCCGGTATTTCAGATATTGATACTTCCTCGCGTCTAGGCAACGGAGAAGAGGAATGAAGGCTTCAACCATGTTGGCTTTACCATGATTGATTGGGAATCACATGTGTTTCAACAGGTGGTCCACTTGCCCGATGAGTACGAAGTAAGAGACTTCACATCGGGCGATAATACGCCCTCAAAATACGAATATGACATTGGCCGATACGATGAACTGCGCCCGGGGATGTATTCTACCAATCTCTTCGAAGGAAGGCGATTCCTCCATGTAGGAATCGACATCGGTGCGCCAGTCGGCACGCCGTGCATGGCTTTCGCCGACGGAGAGATCTCACACTTCGGCTACAATCCAGCCGACGGGGATTACGGCAATGTGGTGATTACCAAACACTTACTCGACGGAGTTCCAATCTGGGCACTGTATGGGCATCTCGATGCGGCCTCAATCGCTGGTAAACAAGTCGGTCAACCAGTCTCTGCGGGAGAGGTAATCTGTTGGATGGGAGATAAGCACGAGAATGGTGGCTGGGAGCCACATCTACACTTCCAGTTATCCCTAGTTGAACCCGAGACCC
>CAZKVK010000092.1:0-2548 GCA_964556195.1 uncultured Candidatus Poseidoniales archaeon | reverse complement strand
ACCTCTTCACGAACAAAATCTCGAACCATCTCTCGGAGCATTCTGTGCTCCTCAGTTGGGTTTGCAAGGTCTATTGTCTCCCACTCGGCCATACCTCTGCGAGCAAGGCCTGTGGTATGAGTTTTGGCGAAATGGAAGACGACACCGTAGGTGTCGATTAAGGAGTCACTCGACGGCTATCTCGAGGAAACGGTATAACCTCGCGGATATGATCGGCGCCGGTCAACCAAGCAGAAACTCGTTCGACACCCATTCCAAATCCACCGTGAGGAACACCCCCATATTTTCGTATATCAATGTAAAATTCGTAAGGATCTCTAGGTGTTCCTTCCTCTTCAATTCTCTCGATAATCTCGCGCTCGGTCCATGTCCTTTCTCCTCCACCAATAATCTCACCGTAACCTTCGGGTGCGAGGAGGTCATGGCAGAGAACATACTTCGGATCTTCCGGATCTGGTCGGTGATAGAATGGTTTGGCTATTCGAGGATAATGTGTAAGGAAATGTGGTACATCAAATCCTTGTGTTAACACCTTTTCCTTTGAATAATCTAAGTCTTGACCCCACTCTATGTCGACACCCATTCCTTGGAGAGTTTCGACTGCCTCGTCGTAACGCATTCTTGGGTATGGGTTATCGGCATACCGAGCCACAAGTTCAAGATCACGTCCCAGTGTGGTCAATTCATCTGAACGTTCATCAAGAAGTGTTCGGGCAATATGACGAACAACCCCTTCCCCATGGATCATGACATCGTCGTTTCCAGCCCACGCAATTTCCATTTCAGCATGCCAATATTCAGTTAAGTGTCTGCGAGTCCGACTTTTTTCAGCGCGGAAAGAAGGTGCAATTGTGTACAATCTTTCAAGGGCAGGCATGGCCGCTTCAGCATAGAGTTGCCATGATTGTGTAAGGTATGCCTTTCGTCCAAAGTAAGGTACTTCGAATAGAGTGCTTCCACCTTCAACCGCCCCGGCTACAAAATTAGGTGCTTGATATTCGGTAAAATCACGCTCTCGGAAATATGAATGGATGGCTCCGAAAACCGTTGAACGTATCTTTAGCATAGTTGTCATTCTGCCAGTTCTAAGGTATAGGTGTCGATTATCTAGCAAGAATTCAGTTTCGCCACCATCTGCTTGCTCCATTGCAGATTCTGTGATAGGGAATGGGTGGTCGGGATTGACTGGACCTACGACCTCTGCACTGGTGACCTGAATTTCGTGACCATGTTCTCTGTCTGTCGGTTCGGCGATTCCACGCAATATCAGACTGGATTCGATTAGAGCGTCCTTTACCGCTTCAAAGGTTTCATCGCCTACGACATCTCTTTTGACCACACATTGAACCGTTCCAGTGGAATCTCGAAGAACAACGAATCGAATCTTGTTTGAACCTCTGGAACGGTGAACCCACCCCTTCAATTCAACCTCCGAGCCGTCGTGGTTCCCGGCTCGAACATCTCCTATCCAAGTGTCTTTGGTCATACTAACCCCGCCCCTTGGGCGGAGCTTCTACATATCAAACGAAGCCCCTAAACAGATTGGATTTGGCGGGTCTGACGGGGTTCGAACCCGCGACCGCCCGGTTAAGAGCCGGGTGCTCTACCTGACTAAGCTACAGACCCAGCCAGCCGACTTGGCACCCCTCTTTAATCGGAACGGTCTTGCAGGATATCAGGCTAATCTGCCGCCTTGCTTGACTAGAGTCACAACTCCACCGCTGGCAGCCATTACAACTGCATCACAGATAGCCACAAATAAGCCTACTTCGACAACTCCAGAGATTTCCAATAGGGAGTTTTCTAATTCATCTGGGTTAGTGATAGTAGATCCAAAAGAACAGTCAAGAATGTAACCTCCATTATCGGTGATAAATGGTTCATCTCCGCCTCTCCTAACCACAGGACCGGGGGTGATTTCTGCAATTCTGTCAGCTGTTCTCTGCCATTCAAACGGCAATACTTCGATAGGCAGACCGAATGCACCTAGATGTTCTACTTGTTTCCTATCGTCTGCGACCACCACCATACCATTACTAGACTGTGCAACTATCTTTTCGCGAGTAAGTGCCCCTCCTCCTCCTTTGATTAGATTGTAATCGGGGTCAAACTCGTCTGCTCCATCAATTACTAAATCCAATACTCCAGCCTCGGCTAACGAAACGAGGGGGATGCCTAGACTATCGGCCAGTTTCCGAGTTGCTTCGCTGGTCGGAACTCCAACAATTGACAATCCCTCTTCTTGCATACGGCGACCCAATTCTAGTACTGTGTAACGAACTGTCGATCCAGTGCCAAGGCCCAGTTTCATACCGTCACTTACGAAATCACAAGCTGCGATTCCGGCCTGCTCCTTCAACGCCTCAACGTCGCTCACGTGTGCGGGCAAGCGAGAGGCGGACATGATAGTTACCCTCGAAGAAGGCTATAATCTAGGGCAAAGAACCTACATTTGTCGACCGTTGGGTTCATTCGTATATGCCCTGCGGAGCAAGTTGAGGGAGCAGGAGGGTCGCTGACAGTGCCAGACACTGAGGAAAGTCCCCTC
>CAZKVK010000091.1:0-2621 GCA_964556195.1 uncultured Candidatus Poseidoniales archaeon | reverse complement strand
GAATGGAAATCGCCTAGAGATTCGGTAATCGAGTCGGTGCCGGAAATGCTTGAGATGGGAAGAGATTAGTCCACAATATCTGCTAGAATTGTGTCTTCCGGTTTGTTTCTTAGCCAGAATGTGGTGACCCCTATTGCTAGAAAGGTAAATACCAACAACCCAATGAATAAAATTGGGGATGATGCTTTCTCAATAATCGGAGTATTGTCTGCATTATAGGCTGGGATTTGGGTTTCATCATATACTGGACGAACCATTACCAAATCGAATGCAGTGTCCGGATCGTAGAAGTCAGACGGGTGGGCCGGGTCGAGGTCGGAGTATCCGTCGAATCTTAGTGGGACTTCGAAAATTCTCTCTTCGGACACATCCAATGTAAGTAAGACATCGAATGTGTATGGGACCCTTGGTTCCATGAATTCAGAGCCTGTCAAAACTCCAGTAATTGGAAGAGATATTGCGGTTCCTGATACATCGAACTCTGTCCATTCCCCCCAATGCTCTGGGGCAACTTCTAGCACGATGTAAATTGTGTCTCCAACCAAGGTTCCCTGTCCCTGTGCGTCATCATTTCCATCTGATCCTAAATCGACATTTGGCCTGATTTGTGCAACTTGAGCAGTATCTGTATCCCAGTCTAGAGAACTGAACGCTATTTGCATCTCATAGGTGCCGTTTGGAACCCAGACATAGTGCCTATCATCGGTAGCATAAGTACCGAATGTGCTGGTTGGGCCGTTGTTGAAATGGCTCCATTCTCCTTTCCAAGCATGTCTGAGTTGGTCGGTTTTCAGGCTTAGGCCTCTTGTATCCATGATGCCCTCATAGTGTTCATATGCGTCCCAAACCGTAGCTTCGGGATGATCCAAGAATCCGTCCCCATCGGGGTCGCGCATGACCTGTAATGTTCTTGCGAGGGCGAGAGCTCTGTCTGTGTCAACTAATCCATGTCCGACTCTCCAATCGTGACACCGGTTGGTGTTGGCGGAGATGTGGCATTCTTCTGGGATGTTATCGCAGGAATCGTCGTCATTACCTTCCTCGCATGAATTTTTCAGAACTTCATAATGTGAAGTCAGTTCTAGTATCAATTCAACTTCATGAACTCTGGATTCATTTCTGGTGTTCCAATCTTCGAATTGTAGTCCCTTTGCTGTCTCGTTGAAATACAAACTTTCTCCTTCGTCGTGATCTTCGTATTGATAGGTCGCTGTTCCTAAAGAAGGGGCGGCTGCGAGGAGGAGAGTGGCGATGCCCCCAATATGGGGAGTGGCCATACTGGTACCCGAGATTGCCATGTAGTACAAATCGCCTTGAGTTCGGGTGGAAGCGTCAATTGCTGTGGCCCTTGGGGCGGTTGCCCAGATATTTCGTCCTGGTGCTCCGATATCTGGCCAAGTATGTTGTTGGGTTTTCCAGCCTCTGCTGGAAAAGGATGTAACTTCATTCCCGTCGTGAGTAAGTGCTGCTACTGAAATTGCAGAGGGGGTATTTGCGTAGATGTTTGTGCGTAGGTCGCTCTCCGACTCGTCTCCATTTCCGCCGCTATTTGATGCTGCGAAAATTACTGCAACATCATTGTCATATGTCAGCATGTCAGTTAGTATTGTAACCGCGTTTGAAGGATTGTAGTCTCCGTTTGTGCCCCAAGAATTAGAGACGACTCTGATATTGTAATCGTTCAGCCCCGGTCTGCTGTGCTGGTAGGTCCATTCCAAACCCTCAACGGCTGCGAAAATTGAGGCGCCATCTCCTGTGCCTAGTGCTACAATGGTTGCTCCTTTTGCAGTACCGAGGCGTCTACCACCTGAGGCGTCCCCGTTGCCTGCGATTGTGCCGCCAACATGAGTTCCGTGGCCACTTGATGTATCTGAGTTGCAGTTTGGTGCGTCTACCCATGCAACGCCAGTCCATTTCGCTGACCAAATCAACTTCTCACCAGTCCATGGCTCTCCACAATCGAAATCTGGGTGTTCGCCATCGATTCCTGTGTCCAAATCTACAGCAGTGGCGCCTTTGCCGTCAAATTCCATCAGGGAAAGATCTGGTTCTGTTTTCAGAACCCCATCTGTTCCAATTATTGCTCGATGCCAAGCAAGGCTGGCGTTTACCCATCTCACTGTTTCATGCATCATCGATTCCTTATCATTCTGATCGCCTGGTAGGTAGAAATGTTCGATTGGGACGTTGAGTTCCATATGTTTGACCATAGAGAAGGTGGAAAGGCGAGATATTTCGGAAGGAGTTCCTACAATCAGACCTCCATGTAGAACTGACATCTCCGAAATCAATTTGATTCCTGTTGATTCGAGTGTGTTCCAGTCAATATCGTTGGGATTATTGGTTAACTGTACAATGACTTCTATTTCATCTTCTGATTCTAGTTTAGAAATCAATTCATCACTCATCTTCGATATATCAACTGATGAGTTGTGATTGGTGTATGCAAGTGAACCCGACATAGATGCAACCAGAGTTACCATCAACAACGCAGTAAATCGCACATATGGCCGTCCTAGCGATTGGATTTCAACGAAACCCCGTATTGAATAGCAGAACCGTTCATCTGATGTAGGCGGGTCCTGACCGCGATTCGTGCGCGTAGTGTCCTTGATGCTCGT
>CAZKVK010000090.1:0-2656 GCA_964556195.1 uncultured Candidatus Poseidoniales archaeon | reverse complement strand
TCCTGAGTTAGGTAGTCGGTTGGGTCCACGATATCAGTCCGGAACGCCCGGAGAGGTGGTCATGAAGGATTCCCTTGAGATTAATCCGTTCCTAACGGAACGGAATAGTATTGGACTTTGGATTGCGCTTATCCGAGAAATTGAAGCAGTAGGACATTTTCCATGGCTCATGGCCGAAGGTTCCGATGAAGGGACATTTGAATCGAGGTTTGCCAAGACATTGGATTCCATAGATGAGGTCTCAAAAAAGATTGAGGGGTCGATTAAGCAAAGGCGCCACAATATTTCGGAAAAGAAAGAGCAGTCCGGAGATACAGAAGATGCCAGAGAGGTAGAACAAGATACTGTATTTTCAAAGGCTAGAGAGAGTGCAGGAAGTGCAGGTAGGAAGATTACATCCTCTGTACAAAATGCTAATCTTTCAGGCAAGGCTTCGTCAATCGGATCCTTGAGTAAAGAAGTTGCATCAAAATCTGTTTCCACAATGAAGCGAGTGGGGACTCACCTACCATACATCATTCCCGCCGCAGTAATTTTCCAAACTGCCCTATGGGTGGCATATTTTTCTGAAGCCTCGGTCTCTGGAGACATTGTCAAGCCTATTGCCGATGGTTTAGGAGATTCGACTCGAGGGATTACAATATTAATTTCGATTTTCGGGGCAATTGGTGCATATCTTATCTTATCTACGTTTGATTCAAACTTGAACTATGGCGAGTTTTCAATCGTGTCAGAAGTAGTTGATGTGATAGTGGTATTGTTGATTCTATCTTCCCTCCTTTACTTGTTAAAGAAGTTCCAATCCTTATACTATCTTTCACTCGTGTTTATTGGTTCATTCGTAATCAGAATGATTGATGTGACTGGAAGTTCCTATGACTTGGTGTCAATTTCTTCTATGGCAATTGGGATGATTTGTTTCTTCTCTGTTTTATCAATTCCAATGTTCAAGGGCAGGAGTTCTGAACAAAGTAAAGAGTCTGAAATTGATACTTCGGCCATTTTATATTCTGCCGAAGAAATTGCAGAATACTCATATTCTGGGACCGATGTGGACGTAATGGGTAACTACATGGATCAAGCACCTGTAACTAAGCCGAAAAGGCCGAGTCGGCGATCGGAATACGAATTATACGAGTGGGTTCTCCTACTTGCAAATCTGATTCTTTGGCCTGGGGTTGTCATTATCTCAATCATTCTAGGGTCGGGGACAGAGGTTGCTGGTGGAACATACAATCTAGAAGAAAACTACCTCATGCTACTGGGACCTCTGATGCTCACATTGTTCTTCTTCACCCTTCTATACAAGATGGATGCTAACGCAAGGGATGGTAGTCTGTATGCGGCTGAGAAGCAGTCTTATCTGGATGAGATGGACAAGTACCTAGAAGCACGAACTGCTTACTTGGAACTGGTAACTTTACAAGCTCAGATGAAGAAACAGCAGATTAGAGATGGCTCTGCAGAGGAATAGATCACGTGAGTACGAGTCTCCAGACAATTTCGGATGGAAATTCTTCCGAATTGGGGCCATTCGGTAGGTCATTTGTAGGCGAGTTCCCTAGTAGGGGGACTCTGTCATTAATCGTCCTTGGGGCGTTATTCAGTTTCATCATAACAAGAGGATTGTTGTCGTTCCTATTGTTGCTAATCATCACCACATATTTTTCAATTTATATGAGTTACAATTACATTGAGCCGCATTTCAATTCCAAGGTCGGGGTTTTCAGGCAGAAGAAGTTAGATTCAATAGCCAATAAAGGCCACTTGGCAATGTCCGACATTGGTAAGATGCTTCACGGATATGGTAAAACGGCTGCTGACCAGGTTTGGGATCTATCTGGAAAGGTATCGCTAAGAGAAATGTTTGAAGAGACCCCTAAGGCGGCAAGAATTGGGCAGGAGAACATTGGATTCAGTGAGAAGAAATGGGTATCCTGGATGATGATTATTTCTTTTACTGTAGCATGGATGTTAGCTCTATTTATTCTTAGTATTGGGCTATTTCTTTTATTATACATTGCTGGGTTTTCAGAAGGTATGGCCATTTCATTGTCTGGAATTATTGGATACTTGATTTTGATTCCTCTGACTCTTTTGTTCCTGTATATTGATGGTAATTTAGAACGGACAAGAGAAATGTTGAGATTTGGTTCAGCAAAGAGATTGCTAATTCTATGTCTAGGAATACCATTAGTGATTATAATCATCGATTTCATTCTAGTCATGATTTACGGGGTCGTTTGGTTTGGAATCTTTGGAGAGCCGTCTACCAATACTGATTTGGGGACCAGTTGGGAGTCGAGTAATATCGAAATCGCATTTATGTTCATATCAGTGGCTATTGTGACTCCAATTGTTGAAGAGCTCATGTTTAGAGGCTACATCCTAGATGCAATCAGCAGGAAACATAGTGATTGGACTGCTATAATTTGGAGTTCAATACTGTTTGGACTTGTCCATATTGATCCTTTTGTTATTGGACAGGCATTCATGGGAGGAATTCTCTATGGCTGGATTAGAATGAGGACTGGTAGCCTGTTGCCCTCAATTGCAGGCCACATGATGTGGAACATGCTCGCATTGGCTTTGACGTATCTATAGTGCCGCTCAGATCGCCCATCACTCGCGACGCCCGAAGCGCCCGGTGCGGTTC
>CAZKVK010000089.1:0-2842 GCA_964556195.1 uncultured Candidatus Poseidoniales archaeon | reverse complement strand
TGCATAGTTGGAAGAATTACAACTAGAGATAATGGAAGTACCCAAAGAATTGCTTCGGGTTCGGCCAATGTCGGCATTACCACGTATCTCATTACAACCCCAATTGTCAATCCGAAGAAGATTACCATCCACATCGAAAAAGCGTCGGCCTTTTCTTTCTCGAATGCCTCATCGGGTTGAAAAGGCTCGATTTTCCGACTCTTTGGCTCCTCTTTTTCTGATCCCGAGCCCTTTGGGCGTTTCTTACCCGAATATGCGCTTGCGCGCAGGGCGGAATCGACGTCGACCACGAATGTCCGAAGCCCCGCTATTCATCAAGGGTATGGGCGGCACAGGTTGATTCTCAATTCTAGAAATTAGCAATAACGATATGCAACGACTCTCATCAGGGTGCATGGAAAACCGGCCGCGGCTGATTACACCAGTATTGGTTGTCGGCAGTCTAATCTTACTGGTTGGCTTCGCTATTAGAGCCTCATTCGGAGTTTTCCAGATTCCAATTGAGGACGAGTTTGGTTGGCCAAGGGCTGAGTTTAGTCTAGCAATTGCAATCCAAAACTTGGCTTGGGGATTCGGAGCTCCCTTCTTCGGCGCTTTCGCTGAAAAATTAGGAGATAGAAAAGCGATTATCCTCGGAGCAATTCTGTATGCCATAGGTCTAGTTTTGACTACCGGAGTCACTTCACCATTCGCAGTTCAATTATTGGAAATCATGGTTGGATTCGGAATAGCAGGAACCGGATTTGGAGTTATTCTAGCCGTTGTAGGTAGAGCCAGTGCTCCTGAGCACAGAGCCATGAGTCTCGCTATTGCAACCGCAGCTGGATCAGCCGGTCAGATAGTTGGGCCAACGGTTGCTGTAATCCTGCTGGAAAGTATGGCTTGGCAATCCGTCTTCATGATATTCGCAGTATCGATTCTTGCAGTCTTAGTACTGCTTCCTTTCATGCGTGCACCAGAGCGCGCATCTAAGGAAGAAATCGAGGAAAGTCTAGGCGAAATATTGCGAATCGCCTTCAAGGACCCATCTTACATGATGATATTCGTCGGCTTCTTTTCTTGTGGTTACCAATTGGCTTTCATCACCGCACACTTCCCTGCATTAGTCACAGAGATGACATTCGCTGAGTCGATAGAGAGTAGTGGTTGGTGCGGCGACCTCGGAATCGAGACAACGGCCGCACTTGGTGGATTAGCGATTTCAGTAATTGGGGCCGCCAATATACTCGGAACTCTGTTGGCCGGTTGGGCCGGCAAGAGATATGGGAAGAAATGGCTCTTGTCAGGAATTTATGCCGGCCGTTCAGTAGCAGCCGCTTGGTTCATTATGACTCCAATAACTGCAAATTCAGTGATTATTTTCTCCTTCGCAATGGGCTTCCTTTGGCTTGCAACCGTGCCATTGACCAGTGGCTTAGTAGCACATATCTACGGACTCAAGTACATGGCAACACTGTATGGAATAGTCTTCTTTTCACACCAGTTGGGAAGTTTCGTAGGAGTATATCTCGGTGGAGTATTGTATGACATGTCAGGAAGTTACACAACGGTTTGGTGGATAGGAATAGCAGTAGGTGTATTCTCCTCGTTAATCCATTTACCCGTAAAGGAAGAATTCAGACTAGCGAACCCCGAACCATCCCCTGCATGACTGTAATGCTCAAATGGGGTAGTCAGTTGGCGCGAGATATTGCCGGGGTGGCGTAGTTGGTAGCGCGTCGGACTCATAGGGTACAGATGACGGGAATTTTTCTGTCGTCGCGATCGATGAGCGCACAAGCCTAACCGAAAATGTCTGAGACATCCGAAGGTCGCGGGTTCAAGTCCCGCTCCCGGCACCACTATTCTTCTGGTTCAACTTCCTTGGAGTATTGGCTAATGAAATCCCAGACTATGTGGCTTGATTCTACCAAACCTTGGGTTCCGACGAATATGCTACCAAGGAGGGTTCCATCGTCGAAGTCATTCGCGTAAGGGTTATGCTGTGCCGCATAAATCGTCATCAATCGAACCGATGTGCCATTTTGACAATCATCGAAACCCTGAATGGAATACAGACCATTCAACTCGAAAGTCTCGACCGGACCCGAACATCCATTGTGATAACCCCATTCATACATATTCTCAATTGCACCGGTATCATAGGACTCTGGATTTGTCCACATTTCCTCATTGAACGGAACACTCCCCACACTGGATTCGTAAAGTACGACTTGATCTAGAAAACCGTGTACTTCCATAATTGGGATTGGAGAGTAATAATCAACAGGTTCAGTGATGAGGTAAAATGCCATGCATCCAACAGCAGCAAAAATATGGCTCGATTCCATGGCCAGTCTTTGGGCCATAGAACAACCATTCGACCAACCAGATGCATAGATTCGGTTTGAGTCAATGTTGTACATATCCAGAGAGAGGTTGACTATTTTCTCGATGAAACCAACGTCGTCTATATCCTCACGAGCCGAGTGTGCACAACACCAACCGGAATTCCAAGCTTGATTTTCCTCCATATCCCATTCCATATTGTACCCCAATACTCCATCTGGATAGATTACGATTGCACCTTCCTCGTCAGCGATTGTGTTGAAGGAAGAGAGTTCCTTATGTTCCGTTGAATCCGAGGCATATCCGTGCATGTCGATAATGAGCGGTACAGTTTCGTTAAGGTCGAGATTCTCAGGAATGTGAGTCTGCCAGCACCTTGTCAAATTATCATGGTCTATGCAGGTAAATATTCCATCTTGGAAGTAGGGTAATGGCTCTTCAATACCGGAATCATCTGTTGCATCGGAGGAATCACCATCGCCTTCGGCGATGCACCCACTGAAGGCTACCGCCA
>CAZKVK010000088.1:0-2953 GCA_964556195.1 uncultured Candidatus Poseidoniales archaeon | reverse complement strand
CAGCATCTCGACCCTGTTGGATTTGGCTCATACACCGGATGGCTACACCCTGCAACCGCGGTCGAGCGGGGCGCGACTGGAACTCTCATCAATCACGCTGAGCACAAGGTAAGCATCGAGCATGTCGCAATGTTGTTGGATTCAGTTCCTGAAGGATTCACTGTTTGCGCCTGCGCGGCCGATATCGAAGAGGCTCGATCTCTAACTGCATTGGAGCCTGACTTTGTCGCGGTCGAGCCACCGGAATTGATAGGTGGAGATATTTCGGTTACAACAGCCGATCCTGCAATCGTCACTGGCACCGCTGCCGCAGTAAGAGAGATATCCGAGCAGGTCGGAATACTCTGTGGTGCTGGGGTCAAGAATGGTGCAGACGTTTCAGCCGCAATTGAACTCGGAACAACTGGAGTTCTTCTTGCTAGCGGAGTTACGAAGGCAGAAAATCCGGCATCAGTTGTCGCAGACCTTGTCTCTTCTCTATGATTAGTCTCATTGGCGAGCTTGCTTACGAGCGGCCTTTCGCCTTCGTAGTTTCTTCTTTCGCCACTTCCAGCGCTGCTTCCCAGCCTTCTTCCACGCACGGGAACCTCGCTTCATGCGTCGCGCCGACCTGCTGGGTGTATTTGATGTAAACGGTGAATCCCTACGGGATTAGTAGGCAGAGAATGGTGGTGGGCGCGCCAGGATTCGAACCCGGGTCACCGGCTTAGAAGGCCAGCATGATATCCAGACTACACCACGCACCCATATCTTGCGCGCCCCTTCCCCTTTGTGAAACCTGCACCTTGACTAGCAGTGCAATATACGACTCTATGAGGCTGAGTGATCTTCTTCGTTGACCTCTTGATCAGTGCTATGATTGAGAATTCCGTCATCGAGCATATCTTCACGAATTTCAGACTTTGAGCGACCGGTTTCTTTGGCGATTTTCTTCAATTTCTTATTCACTCTTCGCTGTCCACCGACCAATTCTCGGAGGCCGTGATAAATCCGTAAAATAGTCTCGAGAATTGAAAGTAAGATGAGACTGTTTAGGTAGGACTGAGCCAACTGATTTCGATTTTCCACCAATTCTTCAAACTCGCTGAATTCTACAGAGGTTGAACCGACCAAAAACACACCGAGAACCGCGAATGGTAGCATCTTCGCAACATCGCGAGACAAGTCTTCAGTCCAGTAAGATAGAATCCTAACCGAACCTACTACCGAAGTAGCGATCAAAGCATTTCTTGCATGGTCATTTCCTTCGGCCAAGAGGGTTAGAATCGCCGCCATAACAACAGTCCAGAAAGCGATAAGAATAGGAATTGCCAGAGCGTATTGAATTAACCACGCAGCGGTTCTAAAGAAGGCACGGATCTTTCCACCCATGGTCTGGTCATATTTGCTTAAGTCTAGACTTAGGATGTCTCGCTTCGCTAACAATCTGTAGAACATAAAGACGAATCCAGAGTAGGCAGCGATAGCGATAATCGCCATCAATGTTGGAAAAGACTCAGCAACGAAATTATCAATCCAAATAGCGATATCATCAGGGGTTGGCGGCCAATCCATTAGTCTGTCTTACAGGCTATGAGTTCATGGTGATTTTGCAGGAAATCTCTCCCAGCCAACCCCTTATCGACTACTGAAAGGACGAGCGCATTTTGGACATCTTTGCGGTAATGAAACTCTTCTTCTCTCCCAAGTATGGCCACACTCTCCACAAATCCAAGACTGTTCTGGGAGACCAGCGAGAACTTCCTCGCGCATACTCCTCAAAACAGGCGATTCTGACAATTTAGGCGCAGGTGCAATCTTGTTGACCAGTTCACTATGGCGATTTCCATGATCTACTAATCCAGCAGCATGGAGCAGTTCATGGACTAGAGTGTGTAGGTATAGTTTTTCATCATCCTTTAATCGCGGGTGTAGGGCAATTTTAATCGGACCAGGGGAGCCTCTCAATCTCCGTCTTCGAAATAATTCGTGATGGTCAAATTCGAAGCGAGTATAGCCCAAGCGATTGTCGGATACATCTGCCCACTCCAACGACAATTGCTTGGCTAAGTGGCGTAGAAACGGCGCATCATCGCGAGATAATCTGGAGAATAACTCATCGAGTATTCCATCGGGTAATTCGGGGGGTGCATTTGGACTCGTTGAGACAGGCCCCCCGCTCATGGCCCAGCCTACTCAGTTCTCCTTAAATGGCCGTCGCAGGTCGTCATCTCACTGGGCGTGTGGCGCAGCTTGGAAGCGCGCTTCCTTGGCATGGAAGAGGCCCCGAGTTCAAATCTCGGCACGTCCACCATCCTCTGCTACGATTTACATCTTGTAAGGATAGTCAGATTTGCAATTTTTATCGAGTTATAAATTTGCTATTTTCTGCATTTTCCCCTCATTATGGGCGCAGTCAGCCGATTGACAATTCTTGTTCCTTAATATTCTGAAAACTGCATTTAGATACTCAAACTGCATATATTCTATATATGAACCAAAGACTCGCTCGCGGGGATGGACTCTAAAATGAGAGCCTTATTGATGTGTACGCTGATGATTGCATCAGCTCTTGCCGGTTGTCTCGGCGGAGATGATGATGATGGCGACGACGTCGTAGAAGTATTGGGATGCACCTATGCAGATGCCAATAACTACAACGCCGACGCCACAAAGGACGATGGATCTTGTGAATATGATCCGGGTTTCGAGCCTGTAGATGGTTGCACCAACCCTGCTGCAACAAACTACGACTCGGCTGCGACCCGTGATGATGGATCCTGTACCATGCCTGAAACTGTAACGGGTTGTATGGACGAAGCTGCGAATAACCATAATTCCGCAGCTGAGGCCGACGACGGCTCTTGCGATTATGGTATGGCTCAGGGAGACATTATGGCCGCATACGCCGCAGGAGACATGGCATTCTCCGATGCATGGTACAACCTATCTGTATCACGAAAGTGCCGTGACT
>CAZKVK010000087.1:0-3057 GCA_964556195.1 uncultured Candidatus Poseidoniales archaeon | reverse complement strand
TGTCACAAAAGTGAGTGGATGAGCCGATTGGGATGTCGTGGTAAACGCTCCAAGCCGGTGAAGCGGAGCCTCTGCAATCTGGAAGCAGTCCGGGATGCGAGTTGATCACTCCGTCCTTGGGGTGATCGAGAATCTCTCCTCGGATGATCCTCGTCCCTCCGAACACGACCAAATCTAGCGGCATGTTCGTGATGTGTGGCATCACCTGCTCGGAGTTGTGGATTGGTACCTCGACGTGAGGAACAACCAGTCCAGACTCAGCCAATTCGGCCAGTTGCGAGTCTATAGTAGGGGCTACAGGGTTGCCTTCGATGCGCTTGAGAAACTTTTCTCGCTCCTCATCTCCTATGGGAGAATCCTCGGTAATCACGATAGCAGGGACAAATCCCTCTGAGATAATCTGGCGCAGCATCTCACGTCCGTACGGATGCTCCTTCAGTAGCAGGTATGCGAATCTCGGCTTGGCCATGTCCCCGCTTCGCGGAGGGGTCGTAGATACCCGTTATTTTCGGTTCTTGAAATTTGATTTGGACGGAAAAAATATATTTTTACTGCATATTTCTCTCTTGTGTAAAGTATTCTTAACAGAGAAATCCGATTTAATTAACAGAAAGTCATTTTACCTTCTACTATAGTAGAAGGATTATGATTAGACATGCGAAGTGGAGTGTTGCGATAATTATCATCATCACTATGCAATTGTTGGCATTAATTGCGCAACCCATAAGCGACTCAGAATACGGGTCTTTTAACGACACGGACGACCTTTCCGATGACGAGGCATCTCGTATATCCTCGCCACCTCTAATGCCAGCTAATCCCCAAGTCCATAGCTATCTGGATACGTACTCGCCGGCCGTTCAGAGAGCTTTTGTTCGAGACTCTGATATGAGTCGTTACGATTCTTCAGTATTGCTTTCAATTGATAGTTGGGTTGTCGTTTCCGGATTGACTATCGACGAACAACTAAAATCAATTGGATTGCCAGATCAGGTGACACAAGCTCCTGTTCTTGAAGGGGCTTTTATTTGGACATTTGAAGACCCCGCACAAGCATTACAATCACTCAATAATTCCCTTAATTCACAAGTCATCGATATCTTCTATCCCCTAATAGAGATTCGAGCGGAGCCGGCCTTTACCCCCAACGACCCCGAGTTCGGCAACCAGTGGCATCTTGACAACACGGCCCAGCACGGCGGCACAGCAGTCGCTGGAGAGGATGTCAACATCACCGGAGTCTGGAATGAGTACGACGGAACTGGCGTAGTAATCTCGATAGTGGATGATGGTACCCAGGCCAATCACCCCGACCTCAGCACCAATTGGAATTCTGCCGTCTCAAACGATCGCTGTGGAAGCGCTGGAACTGACCCGAGCCCACAGGCCAGTGATGAAAATCACGGCACTAGCGTTGCAGGTGTCGCCGCTGCAACTGGAAACAACAATCTCGATACCACAGGTGCAGCTTTCGACGCGACGCTTTCCGCTCAACGAATGCTAGCGTGCAGCACCCCCGACAGTTTGCTGGCCGCGATTCTGAGTGATAACAACGACATCATCGATATTTACCAGAACTCTTGGGGCTTCACTTCTCCATACTACAATAGCATGGGTGCTCTTACCACGGCTGCTTTTGAGAGCAATGCACAGATCGGCAGAGGTGGCCTTGGAAACATAATCGTGTTCGCTGCTGGCAATGGATTGAGGGAAGGCGCAAATTCGAACAATAATGATCTAACAAATTCTAGATACACAATCGCGGTTGCCGCCATCACCGACTCTGGGGAGCAGACTTGGTACTCAGAGCCAGGCACAAACATTCTTGTCACATCCCATACAGGTGGAGGCCAGGCCGGGATAACCACAACCGACCGTACTGGTTCTGACGGCTATGCGAACGGTGACGTCACCGACGACTTCAGCGGCACATCAAGTTCATCCCCACTGGTTACTGGAGTAATCGCTCTGATGCTCGAAGCAAATGAGGATCTGACTTGGAGAGATGTTCAGCATGTGCTAGTCAACAGCGCGCGTATGAACGACGCTTCCGACTCGTCTTGGGTGGTTAATGGGGCCGGGCACGATGTATCCGAAAAGTATGGGTTCGGAGCGGTAGACGCCGGACACGCAGTGTACATGGCGCTAAATTGGACTTCCGTCGCCGAAGAGATCGCCCTTTCGTACGGTCCTTTCACACCCTCTTCAACGGCAATCGCAGACCCGACTTCTCTGTGCTCGATGGCCACAACTTCCTCATCCACCGACTCAGACTCTGATGGGTACAAGGATGAGGAGTGTACATTCACCCTACCTGCAGGAGAGACACTCGAACTTGTATTACAGAGACCGGATAATTACGCAGACGAAATAGGAATTAAGCTTACTGAGCCTTCAGGAACACAGACCGTTTGGGCTCATGGCACCTTCAATTATTGTGGATGGAATACCAATTACCTTGGCTGTAAGGATCAACTAGGCTCTTACACTACCGCTGGAGACTACACTCTACAGATTTATGACTCAGTCGGGAATGGGTGTTCAGGTACCAGCAATCAACCCATCGGTTGTGGCATATACGCCTCATACGGCTCGGATTGGACCGAGTCAACTACAACTATTTCAAAGGGCATTCAGAAGATTGAGACCGTCGAAGTCACGGTCGATATAACCCACTCTTGGCGTGGTGACCTCGACATCGTCCTCGTCTCGCCCTCTGGTACCGAGTCGTGGCTCTCAAGGCAGCACATCGATACCGGAGATGACATTAGTTGGACATTCACTTCTGTACATAACTGGGACGAATATTCAGATGGTACTTGGACACTGAAAGTCCGTGACATGTCTGCGTCTAATTCAGGGACCTTGAATTCATGGTCACTTAATATCTACGGCACCAATTGCCCTCCTGGAACATACCAGACTTCAGGCTCGGCGGGATGTACCAGTGCATCTGCCGGCTACTACGCTAGCATCGCCTCCTCGGTATCCGCAGGCAACTCTCACACCTGCGCAGTCCTCGACAACGACGCCGCCTACTGCTGGGGCTACAACGGC
>CAZKVK010000086.1:0-3086 GCA_964556195.1 uncultured Candidatus Poseidoniales archaeon | reverse complement strand
AAGGATTCCACATTCCATTTGTTCACGGGGATCTACACGATGTGTTAGATAACGATGAGTATAGAACCGAATTATTCGAAGGAGGGGTATTACAAATTGGCATCGCGAAAGAAGGAGAGCCTCACTTTGAACCACCAAAGAGCTCATCCGAGCATGGTGAAAAGGTAGCGGCCTACTACTACTGGTTCTTTCCTGGACTAATGCTCAACTTCTACCCCTGGGGATTGTCCGTAAACCAAGTAATCCCGCTCTCTGTCGATAGAACCCGTATAGTCTACCACGGCTATGTTGGAAATCCCGAGATGCTAGGCATCGGAGCCGGCGGCGACCTAGACAAGGTGGAGTTGGAAGACCAAGAAATCGTCGAGGCAACCCAACGAGGAATTTCCTCGAAATCGTACGATAGAGGGCGTTATTCGCCGAAAATGGAAAGTGGAGTGCATCATTTCCATCGGATTATTACATCCAATCAATAGATGTAACGTTCATAGTCCGAGTTTTTCAGAGGGGAAACGTCGCTATAGGGCGGCTAGGAGAAATGAAATTATGGACGCTAAAGAAATACTAGACCCTCAAAAGTTGATGATTGCAGTAGGAGCAATGGTGGTAATTATGTCGCTTATGGGAATGACTAGCGGAGATGAATGGGCAGCAGTAGGCTGGGGTGGAGAAGAAAATGTCCTAGCCCACGATGCAGCATATGAAGAAATGTGGGCTCTTCATCTCATGCCATTGGGAGTAATGGCAATAGGAACTGGATTATTTGTATCTGGAAAAGGACTTGCAAAGATGTCAATGATGGCCCCCCTAGTGATTGTTATCATCATGGCAGGAATGGGCGCTTTAACAGGAGATAGCGGATATGGAGCAGAGACTCCACCAATGGATATGTTTGCGCCTGCTTTAGTTACTATTCTACTAACTGTAATGCTTGGAATATCAGGATATTTACACAAGGATAGTGAATGATATGGATATCAAAGCAACACTTTCGGAACCGAAAACATGGGTTACTGTAGGCTCGGTTGTCCTAATACTAATCTTAGGATTAGGGCCTTTGATGACAGGATTAGAAGGAGGTACAGACCACCCTGATTCTGCACATCCGGAGTTGATGGAGAGTCTATCCGGAGAGGATAAAGAAGCATTTGTTGACGTGGTAAATCAAGAATTATTCGTATTCGGACTATGGAATGTGACAATATGTCTAATGTTCTTGGCAATGGTCTATTTGACAGATGGAGAAACTCAAGCAAAACTAGCGATGGTTGCAGCAGGGTCACTGTTATTTGTCTCTGGAATAGGCGGTTATTCAGTCAATGGTGATGCTTACTTTACTGAGTGGGTAACACTTTGCGCTATACTTGCAGCACCTATGCTGATTACAGGATATATGAAATTAAACGCAGAATAATCGAACCTTGACTGGCTCAATGTCGGTTAAATTTAGCTTTGTTATTTCGCTTGTCTTTGTAAGTGACCTTTTTCTTACCTTTTCGCTTACTACGATGGCGATAACTTTTCTTTTTTTGCTGATTTTCATCCCTATTATCGCCTGATTTTTGAGACTTGTAGCCATTACTCATCTTGTATCTACGAGAGCGTTTATTGTTCTTCGAATTTCTTCTACCTCTAGTTTTCTTTTCATCATCAAACTTGAGTGGTGGGGCTTGAACAAATTCTCTTGCTTCTAGCCGGTCTACATTAGGATCTACAAACCTGCATTTGATTCCGACTTCATGTTGAATCCTCTTGTATTTCCTAATCTGAGATTTCAGAACTAGTGAAACTACTGTGCCAGTCATACCTGCTCTTGCGGTTCTGCCACTTCGGTGTTTGTACACCTTACCATCATCAGGAGGGTCAAAATGAATCACGCAACTAACATCAGTGACATCGATTCCGCGAGAAGCCACATCTGTGGCAATCAAAATCCGTGAGCGACCAGAACTGAACTTCTTCATCGCCTTGTCTCTTTGTTTCTGATTCATACCACCATGAAGAGTAGCAAAAGAAGAGCCGATTTCTTTCATCTGGTCTCCAAGTCGATTTACTCCTGCTCGGGTTCTACAGAATATTATGCTTCGGCCACATTTGTCAGTAATCTTCGAACACAGTTTGGCCTTTTTCCTGGAGTTTACATTCCAAAAGAAGTGGCTCATACTATCCATACTGACCTCTTTAGGACCAATCCCAATCTCTACAGGATTGTTCTGATAGTTATCGACGATTTTCTTCACATCATCATCTAGAGTGGCACTGAATAGAATGGTTTGACGGTCTGGTTTGCACTTATCCATTATCGAGCAAACTGGATCCATGAACCCCATGTCGGCCATTCTGTCTGCTTCATCCAAAACAACAATCCCAACGTCATCCAGACGCAGAGCTTTCCTATCCAAGAGATCGATTAGTCGGCCAGGACATGCCACTAGTATGTCAGATCCTTGATTCAATTTCCTAAGTTGTCCTTTGTAGGGAGTTCCTCCATACACCGAAAGAACGTCGAGGCCGACTGTGCGAGCTAAGGGTTGCAGAACTTGACGAATCTGTTCGGCTAATTCTCTAGTAGGGGTGAGAATCAGAGATGTTGGTCGTTTTGACTCGGCTTTTGGGGTGAGAGAAATCAATGGTAAACCGAAAGCGAGGGTCTTACCAGAACCAGTTGGAGCTCTGCAACAGATGTCTTTTCCAAGCATGGCATCAGGAATTGCTTCCATCTGAACCTCGAAAGGCTCCTCTATGCCTTGCTGAGCCAAAACTTCGATCAAGCCTGGCTCGATTCCTAAATCTGAAAATCGAACCAACTGTATCCTCTAAGCCGAGGCGCCATGCACTCTCTATTTAGTATGGAGAGTAAGAATCCTAGAGGCGACGACTCAAGATTGATAGGCAGTTCATCACGATGAATGCGTAATGAAGACCCGCGCCGTTTCGATGGTTCTGCTGATGATTGCCTCTGCTCTAGCAGGATGTACCTCTGGTGATCCGGATGGAGATGGAGGTATGGGGATAGACACAGATATGCTAAATGAGATGATTGAAGATAACCTTCAAGACTTCATCAACAACACTTCTGTGACTGT
>CAZKVK010000085.1:0-3171 GCA_964556195.1 uncultured Candidatus Poseidoniales archaeon | reverse complement strand
TGTCCTAGCGTCCGAAGCGCCAGATGATATCCAGACTACACCAATCGCCCAGCCGCTGACGACAGCCCACCCGTCTTCAATGCGACGGGTGAGCGACAATCAACAATCGAGCCAAGGACCGGTGAACTTTGACTGGTGCAGTGAGGGCTACTTTCCAGCCACGATCCAGCATTTCGTCAACCACCTTTGACCAAGGCTTACCCATCACCAAATAATCTACAGGTTCGTCTGAATTATCTTTCAAAATCGCAGGGTCGGTTGGAAGAAGCGTACATAGAGAGCCTGAATGGTCAATAGTTCTAGCAGCTGAGCAAGCCTTGAGGAAGAGTTGGTAGCCATCATCTGACTTCCAAGCATTGCGCCCGTACGGAGGGTCGAAAGCAAAGATTGCTCCACCTATCCTGCCCCAAACATCCGGAGTTAGCCCCACACTAGACTCTTGCACGTCCCATGTTGCAGAATAGCCGCTACAGAGGTCTTCGGATGCCCATTGTAAATTCTCCTTGGTACCTTTGACCATCTTTGGGTCGAGATCACTTGCGAGGACATTTAATCCTGCTAGCATGGCTTCGATTGCGATTCCACCGGTTCCACAGAACGGATCAATAACAGTCGTAGGTTCTGTGTCCGAACGATGCCCAAGAGAAATCATCAGTCTAGCCAATCTTGGTTCCAAAGACACTGGTTGGAAGAAGGGGCGGTCCATCGGTGAACGTCCTCCCCAACCTGAGCGTTGCCAATTTTCCTGTTTCAATCCCCAGATAATCATCGGGGGAGAGAGGTATAGTGGGTCGGGGTGATTCGGTGGATCTTCCGGGCCCGCTAGGAAAACCACGATTTCATTGTCGGGATTCTCCAAATCTACCGGATGTGATTCTCCAAAGAGTTCTGCTCCCACGCCCTGTGCGATTGCTGTACGGGAAAAACCCGCTAAGGTTGAACCGATTACATTGACTCGGACTGCAAAGCTACCTTCAGGAAGATTCTCTTTCGCCCAATCTACGATTCGTTGGGTGATTCTATTTGGTTCTACAACCTCACTATACTCTGCATTGTATAGCACTTCGTCGACAAGGGCGGACCTGCTTAGTCGATTGATCGCAGTCTCATCTGTCGAGTTAGTCACCACTACTCTCGGATGGATAAATCCGACAGGTCCGACCAATGCTTCAGCCTCTGAGCGGAATAAGGCTGGATGCCAGCCGCTTCCAACAAGGGTCAGCCCGCTCATCTTGCTTCCTCTCGCCTCGTCGCGCCCGACTTCAACCCTAAATGCCTCGACGGTTAGGATAGGCTAACCATCGGCGGGGGGGAGTGAATCTGGGCTGTAATTTGAGAGATTTAGCAACCGCTCATCCACTTGAATTGAGCGAGATGTCAGGTCAACGTGTGGCGGTCGATGTCTTCCTCAACGCCTACCAATTCATCACCAGTCTAGTCGGTCAAGATGGGAAGCCACTATCTTTCGATGGAAGGCCTGTTGCTCATTTGATGGGATTTCTTGATCGAGCGACTTGGATGCTAGAGAATGGTATTGAACCCGTGTTCGTCTTCGATGGTCGCCCGCATGACCTGAAGATGGAAACACTCGCTGGAAGAAAGGAGCGCAAGGTCGAGGCAGCAGAGAAGTGGGAAGCAGCAGTTGAGGCTGGAGATATGACTCTAGCAAAGAAACTCGGACCACAAACTGCAGAATACACCCGAGATATGGTTGCTGAAACAAAGAGACTCTTCGATTGCCTAGGTCTTGTGTGGATAGAAGCACCGATGGAAGCAGAAGGTGCTGGTGCTGTTCGCTGTGCTAACGGAGAGGTGGCCGCGGTTGCGAGCCAAGATTGGGATACCCTTCTGTATGGCTCGCCGGTAATGATACGAAATCTAACTAGTCACGGACGCAGGAAGTTCGGCCGAGTGTTGACCGCTGAGAAGGTAGTCTTGCAAGAGTTGCTTGACACTCACGATATTACTAGAGAACAATTAGTCGACCTCGCAATAATGATTGGAACTGACTTCCATCCCGGAATCAAGGGGATTGGGCCAAAGACTGGTCTGAAACTAATCAAAGAACATGGTACGATGGAAGCAGTTGCTGAGGTCAAGGAATTCGACATGCCAGAAGATATTGAGACCATTCGTGGTCTTTTCCTAGACCATCCAGTGCACCCAGAACCAATTCCTCAGGCTCAACGAGCAGTTGAGCAGGATTTACGCGATTTCCTGCAAGGTGAGTGTGGATTCTCGGATGGTCGATTGCAAAGAGCTCTGGATAGGCTTGCTTCAGCAAATCATCTCAAGTCAGACAATCAACCGACCCTCTTTGATTTCTGAGGATTGAAAAAAGGGGCGGTTCGCTCGGGGAGTTCGATTTCTGAGGGCCTTCTTACTCGGTTTCTTCTACTATTTCTTCCAATCTTTCTTCCTCTTCGACCGGGCAATGTCATCCAGGCGCTCCCTATCGTCGGGAGTCCCGAAAAATCGTATCACATAGTCATTCAATGAGTCTATTATCTCCCTTGGTTTATTCTGCTCGGTACCTAGGTTATCCAGAATGATGTTTAGGCTATTGGCAAGAAATATCCTCTCTTCCCGACTCAGTCCCATCCAGAGGAATCGCAGCTTTTCAATCACGGGTGCCGCCCTCACGAACCAATTAATCGGCCAGTCACGAATATTCGTTCGATCCTTCATATGGTGGCATGTACCGCAGGAATCGATGGTTACCCTCCCCCCGAACTTCTTTTGCACTGGCCAATGGTCCTTATGCAAAAGGTCGGTCGCGACGACCGCTTCGCAATAGAAGCAGTAAACCTTCTCGTCTGGCTTCTCTTTCTTCTGTGATCTGAGTTTTCTAACGCTCATACATTGATGATATGTCCTAGCCGTTTGAATAGAACGGAAAATAGGGGTGGTGAAACTAAATGTAAACTCGGATACTATAACCTTCAAACGACAAACACCAATCGGGTAGGTGAGGTTCTAGAGATTCCTACTTGTCTAGTTACTATTGGGGCGGTTCGCCCGGGGACTGAAGCGCCCCCGAGGAACCTGTCACCGCGAATCAACGGACCGCGGGCCTGAGCAGTAATCAACCAGCGCTACTGTATCACAGTAGGCTGCCGTCGTTTTCATCCTCATCGAGGATGCCGTCGGCGTCATCGTCGTCATCCAGAT
>CAZKVK010000084.1:0-3181 GCA_964556195.1 uncultured Candidatus Poseidoniales archaeon | reverse complement strand
GATGAACAATGCAAATGTGAACACGACCTAGGACACACATGTAATGTGTGTAGAAGTGACTTGATCCTACTACTGGTGAATGTCGGAGTTCCCCTTCGGACGGCTAGACGCTTCGTCCAGTCCGAAGTCAGAATTGTGGAGGTGACGTCGTGACACTATCGACCTCACGTAACGGTCAGTCTAGATTGAATCTAGAGGGGGCCAAAGGAGAATCAATCATCACCGATCCACATCCTGCTGACTTCTTCTCTGAAATCATCAAGACTGACAACTCACTTCACAAATTCCTGAAAGATCAAACTGAAATTTTTATGGTAATGTATTGTACAAATCCGAAGGAAATTCTCACCGCATTCGGATGGGGGAATCTAAACTATCTGGAGGTGGTAATCGGACACAAGAAGGTTCAGAATTTCAAGAAAGCACTGACACCAGGGGTCTTGCATCAACTGTCTATACTGATTGATGAAGGAAAACTAGTGATTTTCACTTCAGACAGGATTCACTATCACTCCAAGCTGTACATTTGTCACAACGAGAATGGGGCTAGGCTGATTAACGGGTCGGCAAACTTCACCCGAACGGGAACAGGAATCAAGGGAAGGCAATGGAACGACATTTGGGGTTGGGACATCACTGGAGACTACGTTTCTAGTCCAATTTACATGAGGGAGATTTCGAAGTACAACATATACAAGAGCAATGTGGAGGTTTTCATCGAAGGTGATCTGGCTAGTGTATTTGCCAATGAAGAAAACGAAAAGAAGCGAGTGGAAATGATGGAGAATTGGCTGAAAACCGATATGATTCACGGTTGTTCCGGAGATAATGAGGTTCGAGAATTAACTCGATTGATCAACAAGAGGGTAATGGAAGGAGATGCAGAGGTCATCGAAATCATGCCACCACAGAGTGATGCTACAGTGAAAAGAGTGGCAGAAGACATGGCACAGTTGGGCATTCAACTAACTGGTGATTCAACCATCCAGGTAATCCGTTCGGACTATCTCAATCACAATGCACGGCCATTTCCCATGATGGATGTTGATTTCGATTTAAGAGAGGTTCGAATTGGAATCGGAAATGAAGTAATCAATCGTACAGCCAATGACATAGATATCGATCTTATGGAGCAGGACATAATCAGATTTGAGGATTTCATCGACACGGTTGAGATGACAGATTTTCGAGATTTGAGACTTGCAAAAATGTCTCTGTTTGAAGCAATGTTGTACATCCAATGCACTCCGTTTCATAATGAATTTATGGAACGTAGAAGGAGGATTTTTGGGATTGCCGAAGAACGCGGACCTAGGATATTGCACCTTTGGGGGAGTACCTACAATGGCAAGTCCAAATTCCTGAATGTCGCCTCAAAGTTCCTCACTGGTAGCAAAATTATCAAGCCAAGAGATGCAGAGCATTTCGTTCAAAAAGAAGTCAAATCAGTTCAGTTGATGCAGACAGCATACCCACAAATGTATGACGACCTGACTAAGGATAAATGGACAGCAGATGGTACTGAGAAAATCGTCAAAACTATCTGGGACAAGAAATGGAGGCCGGGGGATCAGCAATCTCAAGTAATTCTCACATCAAACAGAAAATGCCCCGATGGACAAATGAAGACCAGAGTGAAGGAGATTCACTTCCCTGCAACATTTGAGCGCTCTAAAGAGTCCAGAATGGCTTTGCTACAGCATCTAGAAGAGGATTGCGAATTTTTCACATGGTTCTCCAAACTGTATTTCGATTATGCTGTAGATAATCCAGATCACATTGAAGATGATGAATCGTTCATTGGTAGGATAGTCATCAGGAGGATGTACGAACTGTGCGATAGGGAACTACCTGATTGGTTCTGTTCGGAACCTCTGGAGCACCTGTACGATAAAACCGCCATCGAGATACTCAAAGCTCTAGCTAGGAAGGACGGGTGGTTCAGGGAGAAGTCTGGAGAATTCCAGATTATTTTCAGGGAGCAAATTGAATGGTGGGAAGTCGCTAGGGAATACAAAAATGGGATTCCACCAGAGTGCAATGCAGAACAGATTGGAAATACCGTATTCATCCGCTCAAAGGATAGGTTTCTCAAATGGCTAGCGAAATCCATGAGATTTTACGAACACAAGGGTACATTGCCCTGGAGATGTAGAAGAATGCTGGATCGATATTGAGAGTATTTGGATATGATAATTAACGATGTATCTGGTTTACCCTCTGACAGTAAGTGAGGTAGGTTGTCTTGGAATCGCTACAGAGAATCCACATGAAAATCCACTATGGGAAGTATGAAGGCAGGACATATGTTGATGTCGCTGCCTTCGATCCGGATTTTGCTAATGCAATGATATCTGCATATTCGGGAACTGGGATTGATGTAACATGGTCTCAAGCACTAGTTTTCATCGAAGTAACAGGCTATGAACCCGTAGTCGCATTGTGTGAACCTCCCGATGAACTCACGGTTAGATTCTGCGACATCTGTCTAAAATCGGGGGAAAACCGAGAGATCTGGAGAGACAGAATAGTATGCAGAGAGTGTAGAAACTTCAGATAGTTCAGACAGTGAGGTGATGAGTTGGAGAATCAGGAAATAAGGGAGGTGCCTGAACCCATTGCTGATGAGTCGCAGGACAAGTCAGAAATCAAAACTTCTCAAGAGAATGCAATAATCAGGAATCGAGATGTAATGCCAATAAAATCGCCTGCCCAATTGGAAGGGAAGACGACCTATCTCAGGCAACGAGATGAATCGGGACCTTGGAAAGTAGTCGTACCCCCAGAGATTCCTTGGCCAACAGTTTCATCGAGTGATGATAGGTACAACAGAAAATGGATTCGTCGTATGTGGGAAGAAGGCTTCCAAGAAGTGGGAGAATTCTCTGATTGGCTTGAGTTGCCTCCCGATGTAGTAATCAGACTGCTACGAGAAATGGGCCTATCGCTAAATCATTACAGATGCAGTATATGCCGCCGGAGAGGGCATAATCGAGGTAGCTGCCCTGACAATCCATACCTACCTCCTGAGGTTCTTAGCGAACTCAGAGAGTCTAACATAGAAACAACAGATTAGCTCACGAATCAATGGGTTTCTGCTTAGATCCATCCGATTGATATTGACGGATTAATGGGCTTTCAGTGGGCCCTTTCAGAGGCTACCCTATGACTCGTATGTGAC
>CAZKVK010000083.1:0-3235 GCA_964556195.1 uncultured Candidatus Poseidoniales archaeon | reverse complement strand
GAAAGAAGATTCTTCATGAATCTGTACTTTTCTCAAGATGGGGATTGATTCAGCCAGTCTGATGAATGTAGTTGCGCCTTCTTCTAATAGCGGGCGGGTTGAAGTGTGGCTATCTTCGCCGTTGTGCCTAGTTACAGTACATTCGCCGTCGTACGAATTGTTCCAAAGAAAGTAACAAACTCCTCCTTTTATTTCAACCCCGGGAAAACATTCTGAAGCATCTGGATAATCGTGGAGAATTTGGAAACTGGTATCGGCGAGCATGGATTCTCTGAACTTATCTAATCCCCTACCGCCCGTGAACCACCTTGCAGGTATGATAAATGAAAGAAATTTAGGATTGATTTTTTTTGCTTGATCTACAAATTTATGATAGATTGGGACCGCACTTGACCCCGTGCCTCCTCCATCATTTAACTGATAAGGGGGGTTGCCAACTATAACATCAAATTGCATATCTCTCCCGAATACGGAATGCGATAGGTTATTGTCTTTATCTACATGAATGAACTTGTAGGCATGAGACTCTAGCACTTCTCCTCGAGCATACTTGGATTTTCTTGCGCCACAAAATGTGCATTTATTTTTCTTCCATTTGTGTTCTGTCCGCTCAAACCAAATATTCCCTTCAATATTATCGAATGATTTCACTATCGAATGCTTGCCGGTGGCCCATTTTGAGCAATAAACACTACGTCTTGACATCAATGCTGTTATGGTGGTTAAGCCAATACCAAATATTTGTTTTGTCAGTATGTGGTCTACTCGTTCTTGTCGATCTGGTATTTCATCTTCCAAGCCTTCAATTAGCCGTTTTGTTATCTCTCTAAGAAAGATTCCTGACTTGGAACAAGGGTCTAGGAATGTAACCGAACTATCTCGCCATATATTTGCTCCATCATACCTAGTGGCCCAGCCTAACTCGATTGAGTCTAGAATAGAATTTGCCAGCTCGGGCGAAGTAAATACCTCATCACTGGAAAGGTTGGCTATGCAAGAAAGAACATCTGGGTTTCGTCTTCTCATGGAGAAGGTGGTTTTTTGCATATCAAGCACCTCCTGAACTGGACAAAGAAGAAATTTCTTTGATTGTCATCGGTTCGTAAACTGTTTCGGCGGCATAAATTTCGAGATCCGAATCCTCGTAATCCCAAAGCGATCCTTCTTCATGCACTAATGAATTATTTTCCAGTTTGGAATATCTGAAGTCCCTGCGCTGAAATTTTCCTTTCCCAAGGTAAGCCCATTCGGGAAAACAAATAGGAGGTCCGACCTTATCTTCATCAGAGTCGTCAGCCTCTTCTTCATCAGAAGGAGGTAGGGTCATGGAAAGTGCGTCTCCATTGATGATGTTTTGAGAAAGGACGTAAGTTGCAGCTAGTAACAATTCATCATCATCCTGGAGGTTCAGAATTTTGGCAAATAATCCAGCTAAATTTGCTCTGCAATCCGATGTGTTATCCTCAAGCAGTTCAACACCGTAAATACTCATTATTGCTAAAAGAGAAAAGTTTCTCTTCTCAAATTCGTTTTTCCCAAACTTTTTCTCGACTGTTGCAAGCTTTCGCTGAAGGATTTCGACTAGAAAGTTACCATTCCCACAAGCCGGCTCTAGGAATCGAGAGTCGATTCTCTGAGCTTCATCATCGACCAATTCTAGCATTGCATCTACCAGCCACTTAGGAGTGAATACTTCTCCGTGTTCTGCAACCCTTTCTTTTGACTTGATTCCGCTCACTAATATCGCCCTACTCTACTCGCGTTTCACTACGTAATAAAGGAACAACATAACACTTGTCATTTTACAACCTGTGGCACAGAATAGCTGATAACTTATCGGAAGCGGGATTGGTACTATTCAGGGAGTTAAATATCTTGCCAGATACCACGTTTTACGGGCAATCTCCGGGTTCTTCAGTAAAAACTGGAGAAGCTCTTGATACCATTTTTGATACGGACAGATTCGATTTCATTCAAATCTCTGTGGCATGGATACGTCGCACAGGAGTACAGGCAATTGCTCAAAGATTAGAGCAGTTCCTATCCCATGGCCCTAACAACCGGGTGAACATTACCTTTGGATGTGGCTTTGGAGGGACCTCTTCCGAAGCTATCCGAGAATTGTTGGAGATTGGTCGCAGGAATGTTGGTCAACTTGGTCTCCGAGCCAATTTGCAATCCAATGGCACATTCCATCCGAAAATTTACTTCGCGCAGCATATCAAAACCGACGAAATGGTAGTTGCCATCGGTTCCTCAAATCTCACAGGAGCAGCACTAACAGGAAATAATTCCGAGGCCCTTTTACTGCTAGATACAGATGATCACAGTGACAGAACCCCGTTTTATGATATCGGAGATTACATCGATGATTGCAATGATGATTCCGAAGAACAAGTCATAGAAATTAGAAATCCTCAGGGGGTTAAGGAATTAATGAAGGCAGGCTTTCTCTCATCGGAGAAAAAGCTACGCAAGAGGGCAGCAAGAACAAGCAATCGTAGTAAAAGAGGAAGGAAGAGAATATCGGCTCTAAGAGCCCGACTAGGATTGCCAGACTTGTCTGGTTCAACTAGCGGTGGCTCAGGCGGTGGCACAGGTGGCGGCACACCCGGTGGCTCAGGCGGTGGCACAGGTGGCGGCACACCCGGTGGCTCAGGCGGTGGCACAGGTGGCGGCACACCCGGTGGCTCAGGTGGAGGCTCAGGCGGTGGTAGTTCGTCAGCATTTAGTACCGCGAATCGAATTGAAATGTTGATTGCTACTGATGAAGCAAACAGAATGATTAATGGTTCAAAATATTTGAAAATTCCCGCTCCTGCCAGAGATTTCTTTCCCGCATATGATTCAATTTCACCAGCAGGTTATGATCAATGCGAGGTTAATGTTGAATTCATAAGTGCTTCAGGCACATTTACTGCCCCCGTAAGGGTTTGGCATGTGACTGATGAAGGAATAGCTCGGATTAATGTGCGAACTAGACCCGCGAGGGAACTTGACTGGCCTGTCGATGGGATTGTAGTCATTACTCGCTTAACGAGCGCAACCGCAGCATATAGTATTGAGGTGATTCCACCAACTGATCCAAGTTATTCTACTCGATGTGGGGTGCTTGATCCTGATTCGACAAAAAACGTGACCGCGTTTCCGTAATTTTAGTGGAGGAAAAGGCGCTGACCTGTGAAAATCATTGCCATTCCATGTTCATCTGCAGCGTCAATTGATTCCTGATCCC
>CAZKVK010000082.1:0-3266 GCA_964556195.1 uncultured Candidatus Poseidoniales archaeon | reverse complement strand
GTCAACCCAGTCCATTGGAATCTCGTTGCCGTTGTCGCAGTAGAATGTGTCATCGTCGCCATCATCAGACTCGTCGGAGCCATCTTCAGACTCGTCGGAGCCATCTTCACAATCAGGGTATCCATCATCGACCCAATCGATTGGAATTATCTCCCCAGAACCGCAGACAAATTCATCCTCAACTGGGAAATCTAACCAAACTGGAATCGAGGTTCTTGGAAGTGTGTCATCCACCTCGATGACTATTGCATCTCCCCAGAGCACCTCGTACGTTATTGATGAGGTCGCAGAGCCGTTGTCGCTTTCCACGCTCATGGACATAAGGTCCTCATTCTGATTTATGTGAATGGTCATAGTGATCTCAGTGCCATCCTCGGTATACTCCATTGTCATTGTCTGGGATTCCATATTATCGCTCATAGTGATTGTAATTACTGCGTCTTCTGGAAAATCATCCTCATCATCCTCATCCCCGTCATCCTCATCTCCGTCAGTGAAGAGTCCGGCCTGTTCTGCGATTACCTCCAAAACATTGGGAGTTGCATCTCGGGTTTGGTATGAGCCGGATGTTGCTTCTCCTTGGGCCATCATTCCACCCATTGAGTAGTGGACATTGACAATCTCGCCGACCTGCACATGAGTATATTCCATTTGCAACAACGCTACGATTGAAATTGAGTTGTGAACATAGACTGAGTCGTTGTCAAGATCCGCCATTACAATATCCTCTATCTCGACATCCATCTGCATCCCCAAATCTTGACTCCACTCGCTCGTTGAAATCGACTGAGAGTATCCAGCCTTTGGGGTGTCTTCTAGCATATCTTCGATGCTTCCGACATCAGTCATGGCCTCCAAGAAAGTCTCCATGGTGGCCATGTAAATGCAGTCTCCTACTAACTCGGAGGTGGCATTTTCTTCGTAATTGGCGGCATTCTCGTCCATACATCCTAATACATCGTCGACAAGTTCCTCCAAATCTTCACCAGAAATACAACCTGCCATTGGTGTAGCAATCAAAATTAGGCTTGCGAGTAAAGCATACGCGCGATTCATTAACCAATTGCAGGAAAACGTCACTTATCAACACGATGTCGGCATATTAGATGAAAAATGGTGCAGGGGACAGGATTTGAACCTGCGAAGCACTACGCACTGGGACCTAAACCCAGCCCCTTTGACCGCTCGGGAACCCCTGCTTAATCTCCGGCCGCGAACTTGACATCAAGAATCCAACGGTAGTCAGTTCTCGCCCCAAAGGGGTCATAACGGGTGGATTGGGCGAAGTGATTCTGGGGTGCACATGGCTCGCATAGGTATTCTTGGGCTCGGCAATTGGGGTACTGCCCTAGCGAAGGTCTGGTGTGAAGACGGCCACAACGTCATGGGTTGGACAATCGAATCTGAGGTATACGAGTCCTTGATGACCACTAATATCAATGAAAAATACCTCCCAGGACACGAGATTTCTAACCTTGATTCAACTATGGAATTATCCGACCTAACGGATACTTGTGAGATTCTTGTTCTAGCACTTCCTAGTGGTGTAATTTTGTCTGTAGTAAATGACCTAATCCCACTTCTTCGCCCTTCACATGTTCTAATTGATTTGGCCAAAGGATTGGCTCCCACATCTGAGAGTGAATCAGGCATGATTTCTCGTGAAATTGAGAGTCGACTATCGGCCGCTGGTAAGGCTAATCCTGTAGTGGTATTGACCGGTCCAACAATTGCTCCCGAAGTCGCACGAGGAGTTATGACAACTGCACTCGTTGCCTGTCATGATAGATCGGTTGCTGACAGAATTGCAGAGCGACTTTCGACTGAATCACTGGTACTTACTGCAACAAATGATGTCGAAGGTGCAGAACTATGGGGTGCTTACAAGAACACGGTTGCTCTTGCTTGTGGGTTAGTAGATGGTTTGAGGGATGGAATCGGTGGTGACAATCTCAAAGCGGCTTTGGTCCTTGCAGGATTCTCTGAAGGAATCGCTCTGCTAGACGCAATGGGTGCAAATGCCGGAACCGCATTTGGACCTGCTGGAATCGGAGACTTGTACGTGACAGCAACTAGTCCGCGTTCTAGAAATCGAACCCTAGGGGAGAAACTTGGTTCTGGGAAATCGCTCGAACAGGCTCTTGCAGAGATGCACATGGTGGCCGAGGGAGTAAGAGCGACAAGGATGTTCCTCAACCGAGCAGAGAGATTAGAGATTGATGTGCCATTCCTCTCAGCCTTAGGCAATTTACTGGATGGAGATGAAGAAGTCTCAACTGCGGTTCGGAGAATGGTTGAGGCATACGAAGCCTAAACACTCATTCTATCAGAATATATTTTGTGCCCTTGACTTTGACATTTTCATATGTCAAAAAAATCTCCAACTCACATATATTTTCACAAATTTGAAATCCATTTTCTTTAATGTATATCGATTCAGAGGGTGACCAAATTTGATTATCATCAATAATTATGCAAGGAGATGATTGTACAAGGTTTTCATCGAAAATCGCAGCAATATCTCCTCCTGTCAACCTAGCCACAATGAAGGTTACATGCCGTGACTCATCTTCTTGGTTGTAATAACTAATAAATTGAATCTTGTAAATTGTCGAACCATCATCTACAATGTATATCTGGTCTAAGGCCTCTACCCTGTGAGTAGAAATATCATATTCGTACCAATCTAGTTTTTCTGAATCATCATCGCTAAAGTTTCCCTCTGGAAGGGTGGTCAACGAGCTATATTCGGTTTCTTTTACAATAAACCAAGACAAATGATCTGCAAAATATATGTCTGTTTTTGAAAAGCGCATTGAAAAATTGTTACCTGTATCTTCCCCCATACTGTTTAACGAAAATTTTGTGAAGGAAGATTCAGATGTTGCATCTACCGAAATTGTGAAGGTTTGTCCATCCGCATTCAACCTAGTATTCACTTTGCCTCCTTGTTGTTGGACAGATGTAACCCCTCCCAAAGTACAATCAAATTCATTGGTTCCTTTGGAAACCGTAATGGTAGTAAAAGCCCATTCAAGTTCCTCCTGCCCTTGATTGAATTCTAAAGTTAGCAGACTATCATTAGTAGCCCCTGATACAGAAGAGTCTGCATCATTAATTACGAATGTGTTATCAGTTCCCAGTTCTGACTCATAAGAAGTCACTAGATGATACCAATATAATGAACCAAGAAGAATAGCAAAAACACTGACTATGAGAATTTGTTTCCTACGACTCAATTTTTCTCCCCCTGAATAGGAAAAAAT
>CAZKVK010000081.1:0-3850 GCA_964556195.1 uncultured Candidatus Poseidoniales archaeon | reverse complement strand
ACAGATTCTGAACCACGTAAGGCAGGCTGGGGGACTTCGGTCTCCCAGCCTCGCCGATTATTCTCAACCACCCCCATAGAGCGCACTCGCTCTGTGGGGGCTTCTTCTGTTTCTGATTCTCATCCGACTAATTGTAGGTCGCCAGTTATCTTGTCTATGTCAGACCTAAGGCCCGGTCCTATACCGACAACAGTTACGGTGCCTGGTGGAATCTCAGTGTGACCTGCATCTTTGACTAGGTAGCAAACTAGTCCTGCTTTCTTTGCTTGAGCCAGTATCTTTCGAAGTGATTCTTCATCCGCTGCTTTGCAGACTATCTTCCTTGCACCCTCTCGGCGATATCGGTCAAGGGAACGTGGTGATTCTTTCTTTGCTCGAAGGGTACACTCCATTACGGCGTGTCCACACTGTGCTGCCAACTTTCCTTTGGATAACTTGAGATCGGCTCGGGTCACTAAGACCATGGTGATTTCATCAGTTTGTGACAACTTCACTCACCGCTTGGCTACTAGGCTCTACCCTGTGACGTAGCATAATCTCACCCAATGGACTGGCTAACCAAGCGACGAAGATGAGATTGCCAACGGCGTGGTAGAGGTCGAATAGCAAGCCGTTGAGAAGATATGGAACGAGCATAGAGACATCGGTATTGAGAAGGATACTCAGTGAGATAATCCAATCGAAGACGAAGGCTGAGATAATTGCTAGGCCGGCCAATTTGTTCAATTGAATCTGACCATCCTTGAGGAGGTGGTCGGAGAAGTAAGCACCTGCCATTCCAACCATACCCCAGCCCACTACTTGGAAAAGCGTCCAAGGACCATGGCCGAGAACTGCGAAGTTTGAGGCGAGCGCGATAATGCCTGCAAGGGCAACTGCTCGAGGTGCGCCGTAGTAAATACCAGCAAGTAATACGATTACAGTGACTGGTTGGAAATTCGGCACTGGGTCTAGAAGAACGCGCCCTGCAATCCCAAAAATAGCTAAAATTCCTAGCATTGCAAGTGGGTTTGAATCATCCAATCTTCTCTCGCTACGAAGTACCGCGAAGATGATTACAGAGAGGATAGTTATGTTCAGCAATAGACTCTGGTTAGGACTCAAAGCGACGTTGTGGAAGTCGTACATGGCTGAACCCCGTTCATCTGGACGTTAAGCCGCACTTGATGGTTGCTGAATACGCCCTCTCACGATGTAGCAATTTGCCAAAGAAGTACATCGCCCTCTGACATGATTAAATCGCCAATTCCAACCATCGATTTTTCGCCATTGTGACGTAATTCCCACCAGGCTCCACTGAAATTTCCAGTCAACTCATTTGCGTTCAAAGCACCTATGGTGTGAACGTAAGAGCCCCATTCCGTGACATCGTAGCCAACATCCAGATTACCGCCGGTGGCATTGGTTGAATCAAGCAAGAAGGGCATTCCCTCGGTATATCCTGTAAAGCCTCCAACACAAGCCCCAGTTCCATTGAATTCTGCATTAACTCCGAGGGTCGAACCGTCAGTTTCAATCATGGTGACTCCGTTGTTGAACTTGGGGTGCGGTGAGTCTGCTGGATAGATCACACATAGGACTTGGGAATCATCCCAAGATTCCGGTAGACCATCATGTGAAGATTCGCTGTCGTTGACATATGTCGCTGCTTCTTCTCTCAAAGCATCTCGAATTGTAGGCGCAAGGAGTATCAATGCGATTACGGCAATTACAGACACCGGTTTGAGATTGCTCGACATGGAAATTTTTGGCTTAGAGTTGGGTCTAAGAAGTTAGTTGATAATTGGTTACGCTTGTAATATTATTCATCGATGATTTTACTTATTTTTTGTTTCAATATTTCACTAACAACTTTCCCATCGGCTGACCCGCCCAACTTACCCATTACCATACCCATTAGAGGTCCAATCGCACCCAATCCTCGCTCTGCAACAAAGTCGGCGCGATCTGCTAGGATTTCGTCCACCGCGTCTTCCACAGCCGATGAGTCTGCGGGAGTATAACCGTCTGACTCGGCTTTTTCTCTGAACCATTTGAGGCGCTCAGGAAATTCTGCTTCTGCATGGTTTGGCCCTTCAATCAGTAGATTGCGAGCCATTGGCACCAGTCCTTCACGGGTGATGATGCCTTCCTCACAGGCATGAAGGGATAGAGTAAGGACAGACATTGGGATACTCTCTGCTGTGTATTTCGTCTTCTCCGCGATTTCCTCAAGGGTATTGTCGAGCAAGGCGGATGCCATCGATTTAGCAGGTATTCCTGGGGTGCCAAAAGGGCCACCTTCGGCGGCCATGACTAGGGTGTCATCTAGCTCAGCGCCAATGAGTGCCTCGACTTGATTGTCTGAAATGTTGTATGAACTAAGGCGCTCGATTCTTTGAGCCCGATTTAGTGGGAGTTCATCACTAATCGAAGACCATCGTTCCTTATTCAAAGGCACTACTGGAATATCGGTCTCAGGATACATTCGAGCACCACCTGGAAGTGGGCGCATAGCAGTGGTCGTTCCATCCTCCGGAGCTCCCTTACGAATTACGACATTGCGAACTTCCTTGGGGATTCTATGGTATGCTTTTCGAGCTCTTTCGAGAACCGATTCCAGAGCTAAATCCGCTTGCCATTCTGGTGCAACACATAGTACAAATGCATCGTTTTCTTTGAGTTCAAGATTTGAGCTGACCAAATCTACTAGATTCTGGTCAATTCCATAGGCGGGTAGTTCATCTGAGTGGAAAATACCTGCGACGCCTGCTAATTTTGCCGCACTTGCTAATTCTCTTCCAAGCCTTGGTAACTGGGAGTCTTTCTCATCCATCTCTTTAGTGCCTATCTTTCCTTCAAATCCTGGTAGGATTGTCGCCTTTACGAGTGAACCCCGGGCAAGGGCGCGTTCAACCATCGTTGAGGAGCATCCATCGAAGGTGGAGGTCACATCGTGGAGCTGCATTGGAATTCTATTCTCAACAGACTTGGCAACTCGATTCTCAACTGGAATTTGATCATCTCTGCGGTCCGGCGGAAGGGGTGGAAGGCCAGCTTCATCTCGCAATTGATTTGCGAGACGATACATATGCAATTGACGGGCCATCTCCAATCGGATAATTCTTGGAATCCAATCCAAATCCTGACAACCCTTGATTTCAACACGATCACCACAGGCGATACTGACGTTCAAATCTTGACGAATTGAGCCAAGTCCGCGGCGAACCATTCGTGTATCTCGAAGTAAAGTTCCGAGGGCGAGTGCGGTTTCCTTAGCGTGTTCAGGGGTTTGCACATCGGGTGCGGTTGCAATCTCAACAAGTGGGACTCCAAGCCTGTCGAGTGTGTAAATCACAACCTCTCCTGCATCGGTGGATTGAGTGTCGAGCTTTCTCGCTGAATCTTCCTCCAAACAAATGACGTCGACACCGACGTTTCCAGAATGTGTTTCGATTATTCCGTCTGTGGCGATTAATGTTGTACGCTGAAATCCACTTGTGTTTGAACCGTCAACAACGGTTTTTCGCATTGCTTGAAGGAATGGAATCGGTTTTGCACCCATCATTGCACTGATCGTGAGGGCCGCTTTAACCGCTAAATCATCGTGAGATAATGGCGGTGCCTCATCTAATTCTATTAAGCCCGAATTAGGAGACTGAACATATACAAAAGAGCGATTTCTTCGTGCCTCAAAGCGAGCAGCGACATCGACTTGTCCACCTTCTCCTTGAGCCGCTCTCAGCCTCCTACCCTCACGCTTCCATTCGGATGGGATTTCTGCGATTCCCATTTCATACAGCGTGCTGGGCATCCTAGAATGCAACTTTCCTGTGTTCAACTGCTGATGAACTTCCAGACCGCACATGAA
>CAZKVK010000080.1:0-3956 GCA_964556195.1 uncultured Candidatus Poseidoniales archaeon | reverse complement strand
GCCGCTTCAACAATAGAAGCAAATCTAGAATGATTTTCCGTTCCACTCATATTTTCACACTCGTTACTCTGGAGTTATACCAATTCATTATGGCAGAAATGGTAAGGCTTCCAGCCTGATAAGTCACTAGCAATAATAGAAATAATGGAATCAATTGACCTACGTTATTCATCATAACTAGAATCACATAGAATATGTCAGTATAGGCAACAACCACTGCCAGACTGGAGTTCTTCCACACATTCATGAATTGATTGTTCATCAATGGAACCATGCTTCTGAGAGCCTGTGGAAGAATCACAAGTCTCAATCTTTGATATGGGTTTAGTGACAACGAGATTGCGGCCTCGACTTGTCCACGAGGGAGTGATTGAATGCTTCCTCGGACTATCTCAGCAACTACTGCTGCAGTGAATAGCGTCAATCCAAGAAGCATTGCTAGGAAGAATGGTGTGACCTCAAATCCAGTGCCCTCGACTATGTCCCAACTTCCAGGCGCATCTATGACGCCGTCGTTGTTCCAATCCTTGGTATACTCGGGGAAGGAAAGAGCCTCACCCATTTTGTACCATCCTCCAGCCATGGTAAAACCAAGTGCTAGGGAAATGGCTCCAACCCAAATGGTGAATCTCTTCCTCAGACCTTCGTCTGAATCGTCGATTTCCATTGAATTCATTCCATCGTCTTCAACTCTAGTAGACACTAAGAATGCGTAGATAATTAAGGCGAAACTAAGAATTGGGCCTGCTAATATTCGAAGGTTGCCTGATAGAGATTGAATATTTCCTGATTCAGGTGATGAAACAGCTGGTGAGAAAAACATCTCAAAGTAATAATTTGGAAGCCAATTGAAGGCAAAATCACCAATTGTTACTCTAGCGACAATGAATATCAATGTAAAAATTAGGAATATGTCTGCAGCTAATGCCTCGTATTTCCAGCCTAACTTGTGGAAGGGGCGACTAATTGTTCCAGAAAGATTCTTTGGACTATTAACAAAACGCGGTTCAACTCTATCGGTCTGTCGAAGGAACGTTCTAAGAATCGCTAAGCCAATTAATGCTAGGAACAATGCACCATATGAGGAGAAGGTTGCAAACCAAATTCCTTCATTACTGTAATAAATAGACCCAAACAAGAGCGACTTTTCATCGATGAACATCGGGAATTGAAGGCCAATTTGTGTCGCGATTAAGAATAGAAGAACTGCGAGTGGTAAATTCCTGAATACTTCTACATAAACAGTAGCTGCTGTGGAGGCGAGTTTGTTACTTGAGAGTCTAGTAACTCCAATTATTATTCCAAGAATTGTACAACAGAAGATACTGACAAGTGTGACTCTGGCTGAATTAATTATTGCAGCCTTCAGGAAAACCCAACGAGAGTCCCAATTAGGCTCTGCATCGAGTGGCCAAGGGTTGATTTTGAATGTGTTTACTTTGTCCATGAAATCAAAATCTAACCCCCATCGATTTAGCATGACTGGGTTCGTTCCATCCATTTGAAGGAAGATTAAACGAAGGATGAGATAACTGAGGAATGGGAACATAACGAAGAATGCTAAAGCGGCAGTTCTCTTTGCCTGAATTTCAGGACTAGCTAATTCTTTTGACAGAATGTAAGACCAAGAAAGACCAACGATCATTGTCAGAATTGAAAGTACTTCGGGGATGTTTTGAGATATGAGTGGAATAAATGCCAAATTGAGGGTAATTATGGTGAAAATTACAATCGACATAACGGTTGTTAAGGGGCCGAATGAATCTCTTGAGAAATTACGATAAGTATCGGCTTTGAATAAAAGAGGGATGCTGTCATTGAGTAATATGGTTCCAGCAACTAGAGCACCACCAAGGAACATGAATGGGATTTGTGTTCCTGGGCTCAATTCAAAAACTCGAGTAGAAAGTACGAATACCAAAAGGAACATTACAATGCCAAATATTGAGCCAACTATTTCGTCAAAATTGAAGTGTCCATTTCTTACCATTTTTGCTAGATTAGAAAATTCATTCTGAACTAGCAGATAACAAATTAGAATGAATCCGCCGTAAACTAATAACAAAGATTCGAGGGGAAAGTAAGAGAGGTTCATCTGTTGACCTATCTCACAACCAACTCCTGTTTTACATGGTATATCCCTAGCCATCGAGGTAAGGTAGTCCGCTGACATTCCGAGGAACTTAGTTGAATAAGAATAGAATATACTGCTAGAAGCAAGTATGACTCCAGATGAGAGAAGTTTGCGAATTGAAATGTCGCGAAAGAGAAGTGGTAAAATGACAACTATCGAAATCACAATTGCCACTAGTAGTGTTTCTACAATACTAAGGGAAAAATAAATCGAAATTGGAAGAACGATGAGAAAACCTGTGATTAAACATAGAAGATCAGTTGATTTTCTGATTTCTTCCAACACGGCTATCACTCATGGAATTAGGTAAAAGGTTGAATCCCTCGGGGAGTAAAACCCCCCCGAGGGGTTTCGTAAATCCGCCTATGGTGAATCAATTACTCAATTCAGCGCATTGGTGGTGCGTACTGGATTCCACCCTCTGATACCAGAGCGTTTAGGGTTCCAGCGCGCGAGATTAGGCATCCAGACATTGCATCGGATCCGCTAACACCATCATAGGTGCCGTCGCAGAATGCATCGTCGTATGCCTCACCGTAGTTACCTGCTGCATCTAGAACAGCCATCATCCAATCTCCAGCTAGTGGGTTGGATGCGGTTCCTAGACCGAGGTTCTCGGATAGAAGGCGGCACATACCTGGGTCGGTTGTTGCACCGCCCTCGTTTAGTGCACAGGCGTCTGCCTGCATTGCAGCTGCGTTAGCAGCTGTCACGCCCATCTCTTCCGCGGTAACCATTCCATACCAGACCCAAGCGACTACGTCCTTGAAGTCTGAATCCATGTCACGGGTAGCTGCACCTAGAGGCTCCTTGGACATAAGTTCCTGAGCAATCCAGATGTCTACACCGTTCATCGAACCATCAGTGTCTAGCTGCCACTTCTTGGCAACCATTGCCGACATGTCACCTGTGAATGCATCACAGGATCCGTCGATGAACTTGGCAGTTGCCTCAGCAGCATCTGCTACTGGGACGGAGGTAAACGCAATGTTCCTTGAGGAGAACCAATCCTGCATGTTACCCTCGGTTGTTGTACCGATTCCCACACAGATGTTTGCTCCATCTAGGCCAGCAGCTGAGTTACCAGCTGCAGCAGCATCGTACCTGTCTGCACGGATCAGGATACCCTGTCCGTCAAAGAAGTTCATTCCAGCGAAGTCAGCATTGAGGCTAGCATCACGGCTGGTTGTCCATGTGGTTGTCCTGATTAGAACATCGATGGTTCCAGCGGCAAGCTTCTCGAATCGGTCTGATCCGGAAGCAGGGATGTACTCAACGTCTGTGTCTGGGTCCAAGCCTAGAGCAGCAGCAACTGCTCGGCAGTAGGAAATATCCAGACCAGATCGAACACCAGTTGCCGAGTCAAGGTATCCCATTCCATACTGGGACTCCTTTACTCCACACTTCATGGATCCACGATCCATGATGGTGTCCAAAGTGCTCACTGGGGTCGCTTCTGCAATACCCGCAGCCCTTCCTTCTTCACGCGCAGCGTCTTCGGTTTCTTGTGTGAAATCCGAATCGCCGGCACAGCCCGCTAGGGCTGCAGTCATCATTAACAGCATCATTGTTGTTGCGAGCAGTGCACGCATAACTTACGTTAGAACGTGAATTCGCTATATACCTTCGGTATATGAAGTCAAAACACCCCATTTAGCGACTAATTGGGCTTTTAATCTCTGAACTAGAATTGAGTTTCAAGAGATTTTTGAAAAAAAAAGTTGGAAGAACGGGGCGCCGAAGCGCCCCGTCCCCCCGGGTTTCCGAGTTTCTTAGGAGGTGATCCATCTGCAGGTTCCCCTACAGATACCTTGTTACGACT
>CAZKVK010000079.1:0-4107 GCA_964556195.1 uncultured Candidatus Poseidoniales archaeon | reverse complement strand
GTGTTTTTATTTTCTTCGAATAAACTGACGAAAACTGCGATATCTTCCGTTGCTGCATAACTCTTCAAGAAATCAAGGAATGAAGTTCTCGAACCAGGATCGAGGTTTTCCAGCATTCCATCAAACATTAGAATTGGGATATCTGGAGTGAAGGCTTTTCTCATTGCAATTAGTAAAGCAGCCGCGATTATTGTTCTCTCTCCTCCGGCTCCAGTTAGCCCTGTTGTAGAACCATCTTTCCACTTTACCTTCAATTGATAATCAGTATCCAACTCAACGCCAGATATTGGAGACGAAGAAAGTGTTGTGAACAAAGATGTACCAACATCGTTGAAGATTCTTCTTGTCTGTTGGAGCTGATTTTCTATAGTCTCTGAAACCCATTTTGCTGTTGCGTCAATATCTGCGAGTATTCCATTGTCTATCTCTGCCTTAATCAATGACCTTACATCAGGTGTGCTGATGTCATTTAGGTTTGAACTAACTAGATTTTTGTGGATTGTCGAACTACTTCCGTCTCCAAGCAATTCATCACCCTGAGACTCTGAAAGTCTAATGGTTTCATTTGGCATCATTTGGAGCGCAGTGATTCTGAGCTCGAATGTAGAAGAGGATTCCAGATTGTCCCTTTCTGACTCAAGAGCTGCTCTTTGTTCAGATAATTTATTCATCTCAGGAGAATCTCCGGATCCCGCCTTTGATTGTAATTCTTGTACTTCCTTAGCCGATGCCTCATACTGATTCTTTGATTTAGCCAAATCCTTTTCCTTTTCACTCATTGAACCAGAATCGATACTCATATTTTTGTTCGCATCTGCGATTGTTGCTTCCGCGGATTTTATTGATGAACGAGCAGCTGCTGCCTGTTGAGCTGCACTACCTTGCTTAGAACGAGCATCCATGAATTTTCTAACTTCACTGTCTTTCTTCGACTTGGCTTGCTTTAGATTTTCTAATGCAGCGCCCACTTTTGATTCATCACCAAGATTTGCTTGTTCCTCTTCTAATGCGGCAGTCAATTTAGGACCAGCCTGCTTTTCTTGCAACCATACATCAATCAATTTCTGAGTTGAGGGGGGTGCATCGCCTTTGACTGAATCATATTCTTCCGTAGCCTTTGCTATAGCAGCATCGAGTTTGGGTACATTAGGTTCGATTAACTCCATGTCCATCAGATCATTTGCCTCATTCAGTCTTCTTTTTGCAATCTTAGCATCTGATTCAGAGGCGGCAATTCTTCTCAACTGTTGAGCATTTTGGGCTTTCATGGATTCAACTTCTGTCGCCAATCGATTATATTCAGCAGTGTGGGTTTGAAGTTGAGTTCTGGCTGTGGCTAATTTTTCGCCAATTTTTGCTTCTTCTGCACCTGCTGCTGCTGTCAGTTTCTTTTCTTCAGCGTTAATCAGACCTAGAGCAGCATCAATTTCTGCCTTCCGAGAGTCTGAATCTCCTTTCGAGTCCTTCCATTGTTGAAATCTTGCTCGGGTTGCAATTATTTCTTGCTCCAATGGGTTGAGTACGTTTTGCCAAACTAACAAATCCTTAGCTTCACTGACAACTTCACTAACCCAACGGAAATCATTCGGGTTATCTGTCGACTCGTTGAAGACCGCTTCATGGAGGCTAGTACTAGGTAGAGAGGAAAGCATAGTGGTATAGACCGCTTTTTCATTAGAGCCGGTTCCACTAACATACCCGGTCTTTGGAATTGTTGCTTCAATCGATTTATCGTCGTAGCTTATCGAGACCGACCCTTTATCTGAGCCTCTTCGAAGCAAAGCAGCATCAGATTTTGTGTCATTTAATCGCAGTCTTTCAATCTCATCTCGGTGCTTTTCGGGCCCTCCGACCAATCCAAGATGGACACCTCTCATCAGAGAAGACTTGCCTGATGAGGATGCCCCTCGGATGATGTTAACTGCTCCACGGGTTAGTTCTGCAGACGCCTTTTGCGTTCCACCAATGTTGGTTGTACCGACTTTTATTTTGCCCATATTAACACCCGCTCATAGGGGCTCTTTCAAGGCTTCGATTAGTTCAACACTGAATGGTTGTATTAACTGAATTGTTGATTTTCCATTTCTCCAATACTTTGGTTTCCTCGTCATTAAGAAGAATGCAAGGCAATTGACGAATTCGTCAGCCAACCAGGGTCTAATTACATGATTAGAGATGATAAACGATTCATTTCCATGAGCTAAACCCTGGTCTACTCCTACCTGTCTACGAATTCTACGTCCTCTGATAAGCCGTGAAGAATCATACTCGATATCCTCTACATTACTCGAATCTCCAGTTTGTTCTAACTCAACATTCCTGACATTTTCAATTAATTTATCTGAATTAGCGGTTAGATGGTAGAACTTAGATGGGTCAAACTGAGAATTCATTTCTTCAGAGGGATCCACAATCAAAGAAGGAGAAAGAGTCAACTCTTCGGGATCTAACTTTTCCCACCAAATCCCTTCCGAATTTTCGGTTAACTCACTGATTCCGCTTCTCAAATCAAAAGCGAAATCGTAACTTCCGCCCATCGCGGCCCCTGATAGCAAACCAGCATCGACGCCATCAAATGTAGTGAACCTTCGAAACCAACTAGAATCAGACATCATCGAACGAAATTCTTCGCTAAACAATTTGCCACTGCTTCCTTTTCCCGTAGATATTGGGTCAAGTCCATTTTTTGTGTCCTTAGTTTGGTTGCTCAGTGCTGCCCTTATGCTTGCTGCATCAGTGTAACCTAGACCATTTGTGAATTCAACTGAAAGTATCATTCGGCCCAGTTCGGGGAATCGAGATTTTGTTTGAGGATCCATTGGCAAGGAAAGTTCTTCGGCTACGGACACAATACTAATTGCACACAATGAATGTTCGAAAGAAGATAGAGAATTATTCAATTCCAAGATTTCATTCATACTGCTGTGTGAGATATCGATGATGAATCTTAGTCCGGATGTAAATCCTGCACGCGCTACTTTTTGCCCTTTGTGAAGAGTGTTCCAATTCTGTACTTCGGAGATTGGAAGATTGATTTGTTCATTCATAGCAACGAGCATGACGTCAGTAGTGCCCTTGTCAACCACCCCTTCGCTAGTGAATAGTACATCCCAGACTAATGAGTGAGAACTCAAGAAATCACTCCCATCCGATAACTTCTCTAATTAGTACCTCAATGCCTGCCATTCTAGCCAATCTGAAAGATGCAGGTTTTCCTTTCTCGATGTGATGCTCAATTCTTTCCCCTGCAAGGGCTAGAAGGTCGTCCTGTGTTTTCCCATTTACCATTCCAATAGGTAATGCAGATTTGGCGACTGTTTTCATTTCATCCAATGTTGGCGCGGGAGCTTCCACAAGCCACAAACGAGATTTGACCGCATCATCCAACATATCGGTTTTGTTGGTTGTAGCGCAGATCATTGTTTTAGTAGTTCTAAGTCTGTCTACTTCATGGAAAAATGTGGCGTTAAGTGAAACAGTCCACTCTTGGGATCTGTTATCATCTCTGCTCATCAGGAGTGTGTCTATGTCATCGAAGAGTAAAATCGTTCTAATTCCAGAGTCTATTGAATCCCTTGCATCAGAAAATACCTTTCTCATTCTTTGCTCCATCTCACCAACACGTCCACGGTTGATGTCGCCGGTGCTAATATGGAATAGTCTCACCTCAATACCTTCACTAGACAAATCGAGGAAAAGTCGGCGTCCTGCTTCAAGAACAGCCTCAGTTTTTCCAGAACCCGGTGGACCGTGAAAGACAAATCCTTTGAATGGATAATTGTCTGTTGAATTCGAAGCAAAGTGATCAGAAAAGGATCCAGTAGAGCGACTAAAGAAGTACCTCATTGCATTGACCATCTTCGAAATGAAGGCTTCCTGGGTTGGCACTGTTAAAAGTTGAGAACCGACACCCGACAGGTCTGGTTTAGAGTAAGGGTTGTCATCGAACATTACTCAATCGTGTAGTTCGGGTGTTTTGAACTATTTGATAATATACAGTTTGTATTTATTGCCCAATTATAGAATGAATAGAATCATTCGGCCATATTTTTCCAGAACTCATTGATTGCACTCGGATTCCGTATTACCATCTGCCCTACGTATAGC
>CAZKVK010000078.1:0-4203 GCA_964556195.1 uncultured Candidatus Poseidoniales archaeon | reverse complement strand
GGGGGCAGAAAGTAGCGTTTGAGGCTTCGCCCAACAGGGTTCGGTTCAAATTGCAACCAAGCCAGAATTATCGTAGTTCCAATCGATAATTTGCCAACCAGCCTCAGATATTCTTGTACGGACTAAATTTACCCCCATTGGATTGCAAAGAAGGGCAGCACAACCTCCACCACCTGCACCCAGTGCTTTCCAAGCCATCACTAAACCATCACCAATCATCGGATCGATTGTCGAACGAAATGGCTGGTGAATTGTAGGGTCGAGCAATTCTACACCTTTGCAGACCTCATCTAAGGCATCTACTACCAATTGTCGTTGATCTCTTTGCAAAGCGTCCGCCATCTTTTTTGCCGCCAAGCGAATAGTGTGTAGGCCATCGATTACCGTTTGATCGCCTGAATCGTATCGAGACCAAACTAATTCTTGCATATCTCCCGATTTATGCTGTATTCCACTATGAGCGATAATCAGATGCTTTTGCAGCCATTTCCTAGCAGAAGGAGCGGGTTCAAATGGGAGATGTTCAACTCCATCTCCTATGAATAGAAAACGATTGAATCCTCCGTGTGCCGATGCCCATTGGTCTTGACGACCACAGCGATTTCCTTCCCCGGTTTCTGCTTCAAAGGCCGATTCTGCAATTCCATCTAAGTCATTTAAATCGCCAACATCGAGAGCCGCGACCTTGGCAACATTAAGGGCACCACTAGTTCCAAGTCCGGAACCTGCAGGGACATCAAATTGGAGAGCAACATTTCCTATTCCATCTGGAGTTGCGGTAACCCACTTGTCTATTGTGAAGTTGACGACTTCGCCTCCGTGGTCGTGTGTGTATGGTGCTAAGTCGGTCCAACCTCCTGCGAGGTCGACCCTTAGTGGGGCTCGATATCCACCCATGTATCGCCTGATGCCTTGGTGATGATAACCCTACGGTGAGAACAAAGGACCAAAAATAACGGGTATCAACACCTTGTCGGAACAAACATGGAGTCGAATGTTGAAAGTGCTATCCAAGCCTTCTCGCAAGGTCAGCCAGTGATGGTTTTCGACTCTGATTTCAGAGAGTGCGAAACCGACCTTCTTTGGCCTGCAACAGCGGCCAGTCCAGCGGTTATGCGAAGATTGAGGCAGGACTGTGGAGGACTTCTTTTCCTTGCGATAGGAGACGAATTGGGTAGCCTATTCGGCCTTCCTTGGTTACAGGACATCCATACTCATCCGACACTTGTGGCGGAAAACCCAGTTCTTGGCCGACTAATCACTGATGACTTACAGTATGATTCTCGCTCTGCTTTCACCCTTTCTTTGAATCACAGGGAGACCTATACAGGAATTACCGACAGGGATCGCGCTCTAACTACACGTAGGTTTGGAGAATTAGCAGGTGAGATGATGGAGGCACATGCATCTGAGGAAACAGCACAGCAGGCACTCGGTGTTGAGTTCAGAACCCCTGGCCATATTCCAGTCTGTAGAGAATCACCAGGTGGACTGGAAACTAGACAAGGGCACACTGAATTAGCGGTTGCAATAGCAAGACTTTCTGGCCATGTTCCTGCCACCATTGGAGCCGAGATGTTACAACCAGATGGAGATAAGGCCCTGAGTGTTAAGGCTGCAAGAAGGTACGCTAAACTACACGAAATACCTATGATTACAGGTGATGATTTACTGAAGGCTCTAGGGATTGAAGATTGACCGAAGCATTGAGGGTATTTGACTGAGAGGAGATACAGATGGTTAGGGTCATGGCGGTCGGTGTTTTCGACCTACTGCACGCAGGTCACCTGCATTATGTCGAGCAGGCAAAGTCCCTAGGTGATGAGTTGATTGTAGTAGTCGCCCACGATGATACTGTCCGAAAACAAAAACACGAACCGGTGACTAATCAGGATCTCCGCAGACGTATGGTACTGGGTTTGAAACCTGTAGACGATGCTATAATTGGTAATCCTCCAACCGTACCAATTTTTGATATTCTAGAAGCAGTGAAGCCTGATATTATTGCTTTAGGTTACGACCAAAAACACTCACGTGACTCTGTCAAGAAAGGATTGGAGGAGAATGGTTGGGGACATGTCGAGGTCCTAAGGGTCGAAGGATTAGCCGACGACCTCGATGGAACAAGGAAAATCATCGCCCGAATTATTGATCTCTGGTCTGGTGAAACAGGTGGTCCTTACGAGGAGGATTGAGAATGTTCACTGGAATTGTAGCTGCTGCTTGCGAAGTTGTGGCAACTCAGCAAGGAGAAGAGATTCTTTCCATTGTTGTCGACCTCAGTGGCCATGATGAGGATCTAGAGATAGGCGCTAGCGTGGCAATAGACGGCGTTTGTATGACAGTAGTTTCTTCACAAGAGGGCCGGGTTCAATTTGAGGCAATCCCTGAAACCTTGGAGCGTACAACGATGGGCTTGCTAAAGCAGGGAAGTCGAGTCAATATTGAGCGCTCTCTAAGAATGGGTGACGAGTTGGGAGGACACATTCTTTCTGGCCATGTGATGTCAACCGCTAGGATTCTACAGAGGACTGAGAAAGGCGAAGGAATCGATTTACTGATTGAAAACCAAGCCGATACCAAGCCATACATTCTAGAGAAGGGTTATGTCGCTGTTGATGGTATGTCGTTGACGGTCGGAGAGGTGCAGACTGAGGGTTTCAATCTGCATATTATTCCGGAAACCCTGAGGGTTACCACCATCGGCGAAAAGTCAGTTGGAGACTTAGTGAATGTCGAAATTGATTCCCGTACTCAAGCGGTTGTAGACACAATTCGAAGTATGGAGGTAGAAAGATGAGAATAGTTGCAGTCTGCGGTTCTTTTCACAAAGAGGAAGTCGAAAAAATGCTGGAATATGCGCGGGATGAAGCTTCTACGATGAACTCAGAATTAACAGATGTTGTTTGGGTTCCCGGTTCTATGGAAGCGCCTCTCGCTTTGGAAAGACTACTCATCCGTGAGGATGTTGATGGAGCGATTGCTTTGGGAATTATCGAACGTGGACAAACTCAACATGGCTTGGTCATGGGGCAATCAGTAACCCGTGCAATAATCGATTTACAAATCAAGCACGATAAGCCAATAGGCCTCGGAATAATTGGACCCGGAGCCGATCCGGAGCATATCGAACCTCGGCTTGAGCCTCATGCTCGCGCCGCGGTTGGCGCAGTCGTTGCGATGAAGAACTGATTTTATTCTCGAATTGCTTTCAATGTGAAAGATAACGGGAAGCGAGTCTCTCCTTCCTTTAATCGCCAATAATTAGGCCTCGATGGTTCAAACAAATCTGGCCATGGATTAAAGAACAACTCGTCCCTTTCGACCATTGATTCTATTCTAAATCCATGATTTAGCAAGGCATTGATGATTGTATCATATCGATACTCCCAACAATGGGTAACTCTCTGCCCCGGCCAATCTGGATCTGCGTATGTTCCCTCTCCAATCTCTGAAATTGGACCTTCGTGAAATTGGTCATATCGAGGTACGAAGAAAACGCCTTCCGATGTTTCCATTGGTTCAAGTAATCCAACAAATGGGGACGATTCTTCAAGATATAACACTCCATTTTTTTTCACCAGTTTAGAACAGACTTCAGCCCACTCATCCAAATTAGGTAGCCAACATAGAGCCCCCCTTCCAGTGTAAAGAATATCGAATTTCTCACCTTCTAGAGTATTCGCCGCATCGGATACCCTAGAGTGAACAAATCGTGAATTTTCAATTTCTAATTTCTCGGCGAACCTTCTTGCTTCCGCTAAGGCATTTTCGCTAAAGTCAAGACCAGTCACAATCGCTCCACGTCGAGCCCACGAAAGTGTGTCTGTTCCAATATGGCATTGCATGTGTAGTAGAGACTTTTCAGAGACGTTACCCAATTCTTCAATCTCCCAAGGTCCAAGTTTACACTCACCTTCTAACCATTGTTTTATTCTATAAAATTCAGCGCCACTTCCTTGAGCATGAACGTGCGCAATCTCATTCCATGTAGCATGATTTTCAGCAATCGCCTGCTCTACTGAATCTGGTGGGTCAATAGGACGCCACGTCATAATTTTCTCCGCCGATTGCCGCAGTAAAAAGTGTCGGATAGAGATTATTCAGACAAATTTCACTCAAGTTTGAGAGTCAATGTTCAAAGAATGCCGGACATTGGGAGAACCCATGTCCGACGAGGTCCGCAATACAATCATCATCGGT
>CAZKVK010000077.1:0-4216 GCA_964556195.1 uncultured Candidatus Poseidoniales archaeon | reverse complement strand
TCGATAACTCTCTGCAACCACTGAAGAACTCCCAGATAAATTACGTCTGGGAGGCCGATGGTACCAACGGAATTGCAGAGACAGATAGTACCGGATGGTTCAGTGTCAACTTGACAATAGAGGAAGACCATGAATTAGGTAACTTCACCTTAGACTACACATATCCTGGAGACCCTCGTCACCAAGGAACATCGGGTACGATGGACCTTTGGGTGGTGTCTCGAACCTACATCACACTACAAGATACCACACCAAATATCCGCTCTACTGGAGACATTTGGGAATTCACCGCTCAGGTAACCGATGACAACCGAACCGCGGTCATCAAGGATTCAGGTCAAGCATTGGATGGCTGTGGAGCAAATGGTGGTGAAGTACTGATTATTATGGAAGGCACGGACTTTGAAGACCGCACCCACCGTCAAATCGTAGATACCCAATGTCCGAATGCAGGTACTATCCATCACGAGATGGTTCTCGATCCACAATTACTCCGAGACGACCCACAATCCTTCCTTCCAGACGGATTCGGCCCAGTTAACGTAATCCTTCGATTTGAGGAGAACTTGCCGCATGAGGGTTGCGGGCCTCTAGACGCGGATGCCCTCAGCACCTCTGGAGCATGGGACCCATGTGTGCAAGTGGTGAATAGCGACCACTATCGAAGAGTTATGCAGTTCCAAGTCGATGGTTTCAGTTTAATTGGACACACAACTCTGAATGTTGACGATCAGATTGTCTACACCTCTGAGATCGACCCAACCACAGGCCAACCTATCGAGAAGCCGATGGTGGTAACAGGACAGTTGATTGACGAACTAGGAAGCAATCTATCGAATAGAGCGATTAGAGTCACCTACGAAATGGTTGGTTCAGAAACCGGAGTAGTGGGCTGTCTACCTGGCACAAGCGACTCCAACGGATTCTACGAAATCACATGTCCACTTACCGACGTTCAGGCAGGACAAGCCCTTGTTAAGGTCGAATTCAACTCCTACGAGAATAATGATCGCTATCGATACCACAACGCTAGCACAACACGCTTGTTCCCAGTATTCTCAAATTCTACCCTAACTCTACAGGAGATCGGACCATTCCGAAACGATATTGATTCGTACACATTCCAGAACGGTTCAATATTCCCGGTTCTTTACCTCAAGGAATCATTCCACTTGGATGCGAGATTGACCCAAACAAATGGAAACCCAATCGGAGGCAAGTGCCTGAATATTTACCTAGATCCTGAGGTAAACACACGACCAATTGCCACATCCGTCACCCGTGATGGAACCGGTGAAATCGATTGGTTCAGTGGCGACCCAGACGATAATCCAAGCCGGCGAGGCGTAGAACCTACTTCAGATAAGATGGAAGGTTTCAGAATTGTAAGAATCGCCTACGAACCAAATAAGGAATTACCTGGTGGTTGTAGGGCTGAGACAACACCGGTGGTGAATGGTTCATTCATCGACATAGAAGTGCTTGTTCGAAGCCGCGTTGACATCTTGTTGAAGGATCATTGGTCAAACCCAGATGGCTACCAAGAAGGAGATTACATCAACGGTTCGGTTGCGATTCTACGAGATCGATTAGACCTATCAGTGGAATCCCAAACAGTCATTTTCACCTATCAGTATTGGAATGCGGAAGAGGGTGATTGGATTCCCCACAATGTAGTCTATGCAACCACCAGCGAATTGGGAGTTGCATCGTTTAGTTTCCAATACTCTGGTGTCAATGTTCCAGGCGAATTAGACTGTGATCAAGGAGGGTATTGTATCTCTGACGGAGAATGGCAAGTCACTATTCACTTCAAGGGATCTCACGAGTTTGAAGAAGAATTCCTCAATAACACTCCAGCAATTTACCTAGGAGAGCCGGTTGCGAAGGCAGAAGCCAGCTTCTTCACAGTGCAAGTGCTTACGATTATGGGAATTGCATTAGCCTTCGCCATATTGGTCTGCGCAATCATGTATCGCAACTACATAGAGCGCCGAAGAATTGAGATTCTACGTGGTATTCTAACCGACTCCCTGATGTCGCTAAAGGCCTCTAATGAGTACATTGATACGATTTTCAATTGTTACAAGGAATTGGTCAGATTCTTCCGTGGTCGAGGTGCGATGAAAAAGGTCTACGAGACTACTAGAGAATTCGAAGATGCGGTAACAGGAATGTTAGCAGGTATTGCACCTCCAGAGGACTTGGATATCTTCTTCTCACTATTCGAAGAAGCTAGATATTCCGACCACGAGATTGGCGCTGATCAGCGAGACAGGGCAATCAATGCATTGCAGTCAATCATCAATCACATCAGCGCCTCTCTTGGAGATGGAATGCTAAACCGAACCGTGGCCAATGAATCCGGCCTATACGGCTCGGTTGTGAAGGCTGGCTCATTTGTCGACTCAGAGGGCCAAGAGAGAATTGCAGGAATCGACGACGGCTCGCAAGAAGATAGCGGGTTCCGAATATGATTACATAGAGTTGAGGAATTGGACGAGCCGCGCTCGTCTTTTCCTCTTCTCGTTGTACTGCGAATCACTGCCCCGTAGGGGCAACCCGTAGCATTCATAACAGGTAGTCAGGTGGGCGCGCTACCCAAGCATACGTCGAGGGAGTCATATGAGTAAGAACATGAGAAAGACCAACCAGGCCCTAATCGCTTTAATCGGCGATCTCAAGGACCAGAGCAGGTCAACCGGTTCTGCATTGTGGCGAGACGTCGCTCTGAGGCTCGAAAAGAGCCGAAGCAATTGGGCTGAACCGAACCTAAGCCGCCTGAGCCGATACGCTGCCGACGAGGATGTAGTCCTCGTTCCTGGCAAGCTTCTCGGCAGCGGCGATGTGGACGGTAAGCCGAGCGTCGCCGCCTACAGTGTTAGTACCGGCGCCCGCTCGAAAATTGAAGCAGCAGGCGGACGTGTCCTCACGATCCGTGAATTGATGAACGAAAACCCAGATGGAAAGGGGGTGAGGATACTTGGCTGAAGCGGGTACCCTAGTCTACGATGCATCAGACAAGGTTCTTGGTCGCCTCGCTAGCCATGTCGCTAGCGAATTACTGACTGCTCGCAGAGCGGGTAATCAGAAGCGCGTAATCATCGTGAACGCCGAGAAAGCAATCGTAACCGGACCAAAGACAACAGTCTTTGCCAAATACGATCACAAGTACAAGTTGAACCACCCAAGAAAGGGGCCATTCTTCCCACGTATGCCGGACCAGATTCTCAAGAGAACAGTCCGTGGAATGTTACCTTACCAGAAGAACAGCACTGGCCGCAATGCAGTACGTGATTTACGCGTTATGATTGGAACCCCGGCCAACCTTTCCGGTGACGATTTACCAGATGGTCATGCTTGGGGCGATTCCAGTACTTTTGAACGAGATTTGCCACAAAAGTTCGTTCGCCTAGGCGAAATCAGCGAACATCTAGGTATTGACAGTACACGATGGAGAGGTGAGTAGTGATGGCCAAGAAGAAGAAGAAGCAGACGGTCGAAACTAGTGGAAAGAGAAAGACCGCGATTGCTCGAGCGACAGTCCGCAAGGGCGCAGGTCGAGTTCGCGTTAACCACAAGCCAATCCATATCATGGAACCCTCTCTTGCACGCCGCAAGGCGCTAGAGCCTGTTCAGATTGCTGAGGCAATGAAACGCCTAGAGGACGTTGATATCTCAGTCAGCGTAGAAGGCGGCGGTCAGATGGGCCAAGTAGATGCTATCAGAACCGCGATTGCTCGTGGACTAGTTCACTACAACGGCGGGGCCGAGGGAATTGATGAGGAACTCCGTGATGAGTACCTAAGATTCGACCGTAGCTTGCTGGTTAACGATCCCAGACGCAAGGAGCCGAAGCACCAAATGGGTCGAGGCGCTCGCAAGAAGTGGCAGAAGTCGTATAGGTGATGAAAGATGTTGATTCCAGTACGTTGTTGGAGTTGCGGAAAAGTCGTAGCTCATCTGTATGACCAGTTCAAGAATGCAGTCGACACCGGCGAGGACCCTCAGAAGGTTCTCGACAATCTCGGCTTAGAGCGATACTGTTGCCGAAGAATGTATGTCGGACACATCGAACTAATCGATGAGATATCGCCTTTCAGCATCGCTCGAGAGGATTGATTTTAACGCCGTCAAGGCTTTGGGAGAATCTACTCACGACAGAACCACACAAGGGGCCTGTAGGTTAGCTTGGCCTATACTTCGCGGCTGGGGG
>CAZKVK010000076.1:0-4277 GCA_964556195.1 uncultured Candidatus Poseidoniales archaeon | reverse complement strand
TCATCATGTTAACCATCATGTGAAGCATGCTCTTTAGGATGATCTGTAGGTGGCTTGGCAGGTGGCTTGGCAGGTGGCTTGGCAGGTGGCTTGGCAGGTGGCTTGGCAGGAGGTTTTGCCGGGGGTTTTTCGGATATCTTTGGTGTTTTAGAAACAGTTTCCTTGGCAGTGGGCTTTGGAGTGATTGCAGGGCTAGTAGGATTGCCGAATATGTCCCTAGGGACAGCCTTTGAACGCCTTCTCCTCTGCACTAGTTAACCAGTCTCCACATGTAACGCAACAACGGTTTCTCATAAGGCTCACGGATACTGTCAATCCCATCTTACGATGGTTTGATCTGTCCTCAGTCCTGGTGACACCGCACTATCGATTAGATCTGTAGACTCCGATACACTTAGCATTCTTCTGCCAAGTTCGGCGATCATAGTCCCATTATCGATGCAAAATTGCTTAGGTGGGCAATATGCAACAGCTCCCCTGTCTTCACACATTAGTTGAGCCATCTCATTGATGCGGCCATTACAAGCCACTCCTCCTCCCAATAAAAGCTCATCTTTGCCTGCATGAGCCATGGCTCTCTCCGCGACCTCTATACAAGCAGCAAAACTGTGCTCTTGTAATGCCCAGCATACTTCTTCTAATGGACGGCCATCTGATACTCTCTGATTTGCTGCAGTCATGATACCGGAGAATGAAAGATCCATCCCTTGAACAGCGTACGGCAAAGATATCTGATCCATACTTCGTGCTGTATCTGATGTAAGCCATTTCTTAGCAAGTAATTCGATCTTAGGGCCGCCTGGAAATGCCATTCCATGTGTTCTTGCGAACTTGTCTAGCATGTTACCAATTCCAATATCTAAAGTTTCTCCAAGAACACGATACCTGCCTCCCTTGCGCGCAATAATTTGTGTATTACCTCCGGAGACATAGAGTAATACAGGATCGTCACAGTTTGTTTGGTTTCTACCGATTTCAATGTGGGCGACGCAGTGGTTAACTCCAACTAGCGGTACATTCCAAGAGTGGGATAAACCCCGAGCAATAGATGCTCCAACCCTGAGACAGGGGCCTAGTCCAGGACCCTGACTGAATGCAATTGCTGAGATATCCGAAGAATTTAGTGAATTGTCCTGCAATAGATTTTGCAATAGATGTCCGGCTATCTCAGAATGATGATCTGCGGCTTCACGAGGATGAATACCCCCCTTCTCAGGAGTATACAAGTCAGAGCTAGATGGTAACGCATCGCCTTCACCAGATACTAGTCCGAATGATAGAGTATGGGCAGTGCTCTCAATGCCCAGTATCATCGTCATCAGCCCATACGCAGCAGACATTGCTTTCAAGCATCCCGTTCCTCGGGAACCATGGGCATGCTGATATTGAATGCAGGTGAGTTGGCTCATCTCGATTCTTCATCCACTATCTCAGCTATTACAGGAGATGAAATGACAGATAGATATTCCAATGTATCACCGAGTGGTATGGGAATTCTGATCCAAGATGGCAAATTCAGTTCGATTAAAGATTCACTATCGCTTCAAGCAGAATTTGCACCAGATTGGGACGGCGAAACTTCATCATCAAATTATACAATTATTGATGCTAAGGGATGTGCAATAATTCCAGGGTTGATTGATTCTCACACCCATTTAATTTGGGGTGGTGACAGATCATCTGAGATGAGATTACGTCAGTCTGGAATGTCATATCGACAAATATCTGAAATGGGTGGAGGAATTCGACACACTGTTTCCACTACTAGATTACTTTCACTAGAAGACATGGTACTTACAGGACAATCTAGGCTAAATGAAGCGGCCAAATATGGAACCTGTGCTATGGAAATAAAGAGTGGTTACGGCCTAGATACTGATACTGAGCTACGACTATTAGAGGCCGCTCATGTATTAACAAAAAAATCGAAAATTTCCATATTCCCTACTTGGTTAGGGGCTCATGACTTCCCTTACGGGATAGATAGGACCCAGTATATTGACGAACTATTGAATGAACAACTCCCAAAGGTTGCAGAACAAGGTTTTGCTAAATGGTGTGATGTGTTCTGTGAAGAGGGCTGGTATGATATCGGAGAAACTGAATCGATTGTTAATCGTGCTAAGGAATTTGGCCTAGAGTCTAGATTGCATGTTGATGAGTTTGTGGATTCTGATGGATTAGCCCTTGCAGCGGAACTAGGATCTGTTAGCGCGGACCATGTTGCCAAGTCTAATTCTGATTCTAGACAGAAGGCATCTGATGCAGGCACTATGCAGACCTTCCTCCCCGGAACTCCCTATGTGCTTGGAGACAGGCTCAATTTACCATTTGGAGAATGTATTGAGAACAATTGGGCGTTCTCCTTGGCTACAGATTTCAATCCAAATTGTCGAATTCTCTCACTTCCATTAGTAGCGAATATTTGCTGTACAAGAATGGGGTTAGATCCATTGGCTGCATTAATCGCTAGTACACTTAATCCAGCTACAACACTGGGGGACAAAACAATTACTGGTAGAATATCAGAGGGCGAATCAGCGAATCTGAATATTCTATGGTCTACCGATGTAGATGGTTGGTGCCAGACTCCAGGAGAGAATCCTTTCACACATTCTATCATATCTGGTAAAATTGTATAATCTTAGAGTTAGTTTGTAATCGAATAATAGTTTTAATTGTATTATATCCAATAAATAGAATATTTCACTATAATATCAAATCAAAAATACAAAATCATTTGTTAATATAGAATAACATCATAATTTGCGCTACATATCATACCGATAACCATAGTTATCAGAACGCGATATGAATGTGTTTGAATGGATGGGCTTTCAGTACAGCGTTTATGTGAAAATTGTCAATATGAGCTATTCATGCCCTACCCAATGGGTTGAATACCAAATGCACAATCAACTTACATGAGCGATACTGGTTACTGCATGAGGTGCAAGGAGAATGTACGGGTCAGATCATCAAGAATCATCACTATGAGTAATGGAAGGAAGAGATTGTCAGGATTTTGCTCTAATCCTGGGTGTGATTGCACTATCTCTAAGATTGTTTCAGGATAGAATGTTTCATTTGCATCCGCCTCGTCCTGTTGTCGCGGGCTCGTGGTCTAGGGGTTATGACGTCGCCTTGACATGGCGAAGATCGCAGGTTCAATTCCTGCCGAGCCCACCATTAGAATTCATACAATAATTATGATTATTCAAAGATGTAAGAAAAACGAATCCTGCCTTTACCCTTATTCTTCTTACCTTGGAATTTGATTTTTGGTACCATTGAGGTATTGGATACATGAGATCCAGCACATGGGCATAAATCGACACCTTCGATTTCTACCACTCTTAATTGAGTAATGGAAGTAGGAATCCTGTGCATGAACTTAGTATGCCTCATTTGTTCGTGTTCCAGTATCCGTGCTCTTTCCCATTGGTGAATATTCACATCGCGATTTGATGAGATTATAGCATTAGTAGCATCTACCAATTCATCGGGATTGAAAAGTTCCTTATCCTCAAACAGTAGATCTACTCTGGAGCTTTCAACAGTTAACTGGTTTCCAACAGTTTCAGCCCCCCACAGGTCTTCGGCAAGAGCAGATACAATATGTTGTGCCGTGTGCATTAGTGCGTGCCCGTTTCTACGTCCAGTATCGATTCGACAGGTCACCCGATCTCCAACATCGAATATTTCAGTGTCATCAACAGGATGTAAAATCATCTGTCCGGGTAAGACTTCATGAATAGCGGCTTGAGCACTTTCCGAAGTCAAGGTACCCATATCTCCTGGTTGACCACCGCCCCGCGGATAGCAGTATGATGACTCCAAGAGAACGTTGTTTTCTTCGAATCCTTGGATTATTGTTTCAAATGGAGGCGGGTCAATGCCCGGATGTCTACTCATATGCAATTTCTCTTGCATGATATCACTCGAAAATTGATTGTAGGCCCCCATTCAACAAATCTTTGCTCAATGATTCACATTCAGAAGACATCACTCTGTCGCCATCAAATGGAGTAGCATGTTTCCTAACCCAGTCAATGATTCTAGCCACACCAATGCCGGGTTGTTCTGTGATTCTATCGATAGCTTCGGCGGAACAGATGAACTCGTTCGCAAGTACCTGAGATAGTAATTGGCTTGACTTAAGTGAGCGGTACGTTCCAGTAGCGCCCATAGAGACATGATCTTCTTTACCCATACTAACTGCAACGTTTGAAGTGGTAGCAGAATTTGCAAGTAGATGCAATTCAGCTATACAAGCT
>CAZKVK010000075.1:0-4389 GCA_964556195.1 uncultured Candidatus Poseidoniales archaeon | reverse complement strand
GTGAAGTATGGCCAGAGATCACGGAGAAGGTATCGGCAGAAGCAATGGATGCCGCCGCTGTGGACGCAAGCGCGGAATGATTCGTCGACATGGTCTGAGATTGTGCCGTCAGTGCTTCCGAGATGTGGCGCCGCAAATAGGATTCAAGAAGTATAAATGAGGTGATGAAGGATGCAATTTGACCCATTGAGTGACGCATTTGTCCGTATTTTTAATGCGGAGCAAGCAGGACATTACGAAGTGACTGTTAACCCAGCGAGCAAGCTTCTAGGAAGTATGCTTTCAATCATGCAACAGTCGGGATATGTCGGCGAATACCAGACGATAGAAGACGGTCGTGGAGGAGGATTCCGTGTCGAGTTGATTGGAGCAATCAACCGCTGTGGTGTAATCAAACCACGACACTCTGTAAAGAGAACAGATTACGATAAGTGGGAGTCAAGATACCTTCCAGCACAGGATTTCGGGCTTCTGATTCTAACAACCAATCAAGGTGTGATGAATCATCACGATGCGAAGAAGGAGCGTGTCGGCGGGCGTTTGCTCGCGTACATTTTCTGAGGAGGGATCAAGGATGCCAAAGTTGGATATGATTTCGCACAGTATTAATCTCCCTGACGGAGTTACCGCTACAATTTCTGGTCACGATGTTACTGTGGCTAAGGATGGCAAGTCACTAACCCGTGAGTTCCGCCATCCACGAATCGAGATTCGAGATTCGTCCGTTGGTATCGAGGTATTCTGTAACCTACCACGCCGTAAGGAGAAGGCACTTGCTGGAACCTGGGCAGCACACCTCAACAACATGGCAAGAGGAGTTGACTCTGGCTTTGAATACAAATTGAAAGCCGTCTACTCTCACTTCCCGATGACGATTAAGGTTCAAGGAAATGAGATGACCATCACGAATCTATTCGGTGAGAAGGTACCTAGAGTCGCAGCACTTCCATGGTCGCCTGCTGAGGTTGATGTTAAGGTAGCAAATAAGACAGAAATCACCGTCTCTGGAGCCGATCGTGAGAAAGTAGGACAAACAGCAGCCAATATTGAACATGCTTGCCGAATCAAGAAGAGAGATCGACGTGTTTTCCAAGATGGAATTTACATTGTATCAAAGGGGAATCAGTGAGGAGAGATTTGAATGGATTACGAAAGCATGACAGTCGCTGAACTGAAGGATTTACTACGCGATGCTGGATTGCCGGTTTCCGGCAGGAAGGCCGAGTTAATCGCCCGCTTACAAGATGCAGGAGATACTCCAGCAGAAGCCGAAGAAGTCGAAGAGATGGGTGACGATGAAGAGATTGACGTCGAAGAGGATGAATTCGAATCAGAGGACCTCTTTGAAGACGACTGGGATGATTTCCACACCGCACGACAGAAGCCAGTACTCGATGACGCAACAAAGTCTGCGCTAGCAACCCGTGCCGCTCAGAAGAAGAAGGCCCCTACATTCCGAAGGCAGGAATGGTTCCGCTACAAGCGCCTTTCTCGTACTGGTTGGAAGAAGCCTCGCGGTGATGACTCCAGCCAAAGAAAGAACCGCAAGTACCGCTCGGCTTTAGTCCGTGTAGGACATGGAAAGATAGCGGGGGCACGAGGTCTACATCCATCTGGATTTGAAGAAGTTCTAGTCAACAAGAGTAGTGATCTCGAAGGCCTGGACCCAGAGACTCAAGCTGTTCGAATCGCTGCGACCGTAGGAAACAGAAAGCGAGCCGCAATTCACGACAGAGCAGACGATTTGGGTCTGAGAGTACTCAACAGACGCCGCATCTCGCGGAAGGGGGACTTGCGATGATGATAACAAATCAAAAGAGACTCGCGGCGGCTATTTTCAGCCAACGCGAAGGTCGTGATGTTGGTGTCCACAGAATTTGGATTGACAAGGACTACCTAGACGATGTAGCGAACGCTGTACAGAAGGATGATGTTCGCAGATTAATCGATGAGGGCATCATCAAGGCACGTCCATTAGTAGGAACTAGCCGCTCCCGTGCTCGAAAGGCAACAGCTCAGAAGGCAAAGGGCCGAAGGTCAGGTCAAGGTTCTAGAAAGGGGTCATCAAACTCACGCAATCCACGTAAGGAACGCTGGATGAGAACAATTCGCGCTCAGCGTAGAGCCCTGAAGGAAATGAAGGAAGATGAATCACTCACTTCTTCGGAATATCGTTACTACTACAGGAAGGCAAAGGGCGGCTCCTACCGTTCTGTCTCCCACATGAAGTCGAATATGGAAATCGACGGAATCAAGCTCGGAGGTGAGCAGTGATGGCACATGGCAAGAATCAGAGGTTACGCTTCAAACGTCGCAGAAACGGTGAGACAGACTACCGACGCAGAATGAAGATGCTGCGTGGAGGCTCAGCTCGAGCGGTGGTTAGAGTGACAAACACCCAGACAATTTGTCAATTGGTAAATTACGAAACCACAGCAGGAGACTCCATCCAAGTCTCAATCGATGGCCGAACACTCGTTGAGAAGCACGGATGGCCAATCGATGCATCTCGAAAATCAATTCCCGCGAGTTATGTCTCAGGATATGCAATGGCTAAGGCCGCTATTGCAGCAGGCCATGAGGAAGCAATTCTCGACATAGGTCTAGCCGCTTCTACACCAGGGAACAGAGTCTTTGCAGCTCTCAAGGGTATGGTTGATGCTGGTATGGAAATTCCACACGGTGAAAATGTATTACCGGATGATGATAGAATCAACGGCTCACACATCGATGACTCGATTGCTAAAGCGGTCGAGGTAGCAAAGAAGTCAATTGAGGAGGCCTAATCATGAGTGATGAAGAATCCGAAATTGTCGAAACCGCACCAGCAATAGCTCCAGGTCTAGCTCTAGCCTTGGCTGAGGAAGAAGACGCACCTGTCCGCCGCCGCCGTGGCCCTGACCCACTAGCCGCCCTTCGCACATGGCAACCACGCACTCGTCTGGGACGAATGGTTACAAACGGTGAAATTCTAACCTACGAGCAAGCACTAGCTACTGGACTTCCTATCCGCGAAGTTGAGATTGTCGATGCACTATTGCCTGGCCTTGAGGACGATGTGCTAGCAGTCAATATGATTCAGCGTATGACAGACTCAGGTCGCCGTGTAAGATTCAATGTACTCTGTGTAGTTGGGAACAGTGACGGATACGTCGGTTTGGCAATTTGCAAAGGTAAGGAAGTCGCTTCGACTATTCGAAAGGCAATCGATAAGGCCAAACTAAACCTAATTCCAGTAATGAGAGGAAATGGCTCTTGGGAATCTGGAGGAGGTCCTGGAACCTCAGTCCCACTGAAAATTACTGGGCGCTCAGGATCAACCAGAGTAACTCTGATGCCCGCTCCAGCAGGTAAGGGTCTGGTAATCGGAGACTACGGTCGCAGAGTTCTACAATTGGCTGGTGTGACTGATGTTTGGAGCCGTTCCGCCGGACAAACACGAACTACAATCAACTACGCTAAGGCTACTTTCAACGCTCTTGTTGAACTAAACAAAACAAGAATTGGTGAGGGCGATAAAAGGCGTCTTAACATTACAAGCGGGAGGGGCGAACAATGACTTTCCTAATTGTACGAGTTCGTAGTGACCGCGGTGTTGAGCGAAGTATTCGCGACACCATGGCTATGATGAATCTAACTCGAGTTAACCACGCAACAATTGTACCAGAAAGTTCTACCTATGCAGGAATGCTTCAGAAGTCCAAGGACTTCGTAACATGGGGTGTAGTAGATGCTGGAACAATCGAGAATCTTCTCAAGGAACGCGGCCGAATGGTCGGCGATAAGCCAGTTGATGATGCTGCAATAAAGGCGGGATCCGACTTCAAATCGGTGAAAGATTTCGCCAAGGCTCTAGCCTCTGGAGAGGCTACAATGAAGTCCGTTGATGGACTAAAACCTGTTCTACGACTTCACCCTCCAAGAGGCTCAAAGGGCTGGGGTGGAATCAAGAGGGCTTACTCCGTTGGTGGGGCTCTAGGATTTCGAGGCGATGAGATTTCATCTCTAGCCGAGAGGATGATTTGAGGTGAAATGAATGGTATCAAGAACAAACAAATTCCGAGGTCGCTCCCGTTACCACGGTCGCGGAAAGAAGGCTGGCCGAGGCGCGGGTCTTCGTGGTGGACGCGGTAATGCTGGAATCAACAAGCATCGCCTAATGACGCGTCTGAAATATATGCCGGGTCACTGGGGAATGCACGGCTTCAACCGTCATCCTAAGTTGAGAAATGTCAACGTCAGTATCAATCTAATGCAAGTTTCTCAGATGGCTGAAGGCGATTCAATAGACCTAACAGAAATGGGCTATGACAAACTCCTAGGCAGTGGTCGTATCGATCGCGCCCTAAACATCACAGTGGCTTCTGCTAGCGCTCGTGCTATCGAGAA
>CAZKVK010000074.1:0-4426 GCA_964556195.1 uncultured Candidatus Poseidoniales archaeon | reverse complement strand
CGATTGGCTTCACACTGATGATTCCACCGTCTATTGGTTGTCTTCTTCCCCTCAGGTTGATGTGTCTCCCTTTCTTGCATGTGCTGTGACCGAGGACGAGTTTCTCATCCTAGACGATGATAGCACAGATTCGACTCAGGCTACGCCTGAGTCGCGTAAGTCATCAGGCACCGAAAAAACGGGTAAATCCTCATTTGGAATTGGTTCTCTAGGAGTTGTGATTTCTGGTATACAGGGAATGCTTGGAGGGAGTATTAGCAAAATTCGCTCAAGTATCACAGGTGCACGTGAAAAAAGAGTTACGAAGACCGCGCCGGTGGATGAGTTAGTTCTCGACGATGGCTCACTTGAGAACGTCGCCCCTATTTCTGGAGAACATGTAGATTCTGCAAGCTTTATCGAAGCAGAATTGGTAGTTGACGGAGTAGAGAAATTCGAATGGCAACTACGCGGTATGGATTGTCCAGATTGTGCAATGAAAGCTACTCGTGCAGTAAATCGATTACCGGGAGTAAACGAAGTCATCGTTTCCGCTACTGAAGGCAGTGTTACAGTATACCTTGATGTAGCCCGAGGGCGCATTTCACGCGTTTCATCTGTGCTACACAGCCTTGGTAATGGGCCAGATGTTGAATGGCTGTTAGTTCAGGGTAAGACCGCTGGCGAAGTCTCTCGTCGTTTGGGAATCGATCGTAAAGGTCTACGCAATGCATTGCTCGATGTTCCGGGGATTTTGAATGCCAGCCTCGATGATGGTCGAATCGAAATTCAAAGAGTACCAACGGATTCAGTAAAAGTGTCACAAATGACCGAAGAAGGTCTACGCAGATTACTTGGAGAATATACTCTTGGAGAGTCGAAAAACAAGCGATTACGCCCCGATCAGGTGCAATTAATTGGTGCGGTAATGACGGTTCCACTATTGCTAGCGGTATTCGTCATAGAAATGGTCGAACTACACTGGTGGGTAGCTGCTACAGTGACAGGTTTGGGGGTATTATTTACTGGAATGCCGATGTTCCAAGCCGCAATCGCCAGCATACAAAACCGAGTGTTGGGATTCCAAGTTCTAACATCTCTCGCCGTTCTTGGGGCGCTATATCTCAAGGAATGGCCAGAGGCCTTGGTGGTAACCGGATTGGTCGCCCTAGCAGGACATCTGGAAGATAGCGCACTAGTGCGCGCTCGCGAAGCGATGCAAGGAGGCTTGGACAGGCTTCCAAGACGAGCAAGATTAGTTACCGAAGGCCAGCATATCGACAATCCTTGTGACGACGAGTGGACTCCAGTCGCTGCCTTAGAGCCAGGTGATATCGTCGAGGTCCGCTCAGGCGAGGTGGTTCCAGTTGATGGGATTGTAGTCGATGGTTCTGGAGCCATCGACAAAGCCCCACTAACCGGAGAACCAATGCCCGTCTCGGTAAGTGAAGGCTCATTCGTCGAAGCAGGTTTGACAATTACACGCGGCCCTCTACATGTAAAGGCGGAAGCGACTGGCCAAGATACTCGATTAGCTGACCTAATCGAATTAGTTAGAAAATACCGTGAGCAACCAACTCGTACTCAAACAATCATCGAGAGATTCACAGCGATTTGGGTCCCTCTAGTTCTTGTAGGTTCGGCAATTTATGGAGCGGCAACTGGAGACATCGTTGGTATGCTAGTTCTCTGGGTTGTGTCATGCCCTTGTTCGCTTCTTCTAGCGGCTCCGGTTCCACACGCTACCGCGTTATCCAGTGCCTCAGCAGGTGGGTTAGTTGCGCGTGGAGGGGATGTTATCGAGGCTGCTGCCAGTATTCAATTGGCCCTCCTCGACAAAACAGGAACTCTAACCAGCGGACGGCCTAGATTGGTTGCAATCGCAGTCGCTGGTGACGAGACTGAAGAGAGTTCCTTACGAATTGCCGCAGGCCTCGAACAGAGAAGCAATCACCCTTACGCCACTACAATAATCGAAGCAGCATCAGAGCGCAGTAAAGCGATTACCCAGATTACTAACATCGAAGATGGTGATGCTGGAGTCCGCGGTTCGATGCGTGGATTGCCCGTAATGCTTGGTCGGGCCGATTGGCTAATGTCGGAAGGTATCAATATCCCATACGAAATCGACTCCGCTCTTGCAGACAGCCGTCACGCTGGCTATGGAGCCAGCGTCTTGGCGATTGATGGCGAGGCTGTTGCAGCGTTCACCTTCGCCCACGATGACGCGCGTGAAGGTGTCCACGAAATGGTCGAGAAACTACAACAACAGGGGATTAGCGTTGAGATTCTAAGTGGCGATGAGCAGGCGTCGGTTGAGGCCTTTGCAGAAAGACTTGGAATAAATCCAGAGATTTGCCGCGGTAATGTCGATCCAGAAGGTAAGGCTTCGTGGGTTGCAGAGAGAGCGAAACTGAGTCGTACCCTGATGGCCGGAGATGGATTCAATGACTCTGGAGCGCTTGCTGCTGCAGATATTGGCGTAGCAGTAGGAAGTGGAGAACAGGTAAACCTGGACGCTGCAGATGTACTAATCCCTGGAGAAGACCCTCGAGCCTTAGTGAATCTCATCCAACTCTCCAAGAGAACTAGAGCCGTTGTCAATGCCAATATTGCAGTATCAGTTTCGGTTACTGTATTACTAATCATCACCGCTCTAGCCGGAATCAACACTAGTATCGCTGCCGGAATAGCCATCCACGAAGCCAGCGTATTCCTCATCATACTCAATGGAATGTTTGTAGCTGGTGCGGGAGGCAGAAGAATTGGTGTAATAATCGATCTGGGTAAAGATTTGCTCCGTGATATTCGCGAAGCCTTTGGGGTGCTATTTTCCGGCGGTGAGGGAAGTCCACCATCGACCGCTTGATTAACCGAAACTTGGGCGAGTGGAATAATGGACAAGGTCGAGATTGAGTCTAAGCATGCTCCACCGCTCGCCGAATGCGCCCACTGCGAGCACATGCTACCACCCGGCCTAGGCGAAATTGAGTGCGAGGTTTGCGGCGCTGTTTGCAAGGTGAGTCATGAGCCGACCATCGATGCCCTAATCGAAGAGAAGGTTCCTTGTCCACACTGTCACACAATCCTAGTCGCTGGTACTGACGAACGCCCAATTGAACTGACCTGCGGGGCGTGTTCCGGCGGCTTCACTCTGACAGAGAAAGTGGTAAAGTTAGAGATAGAATGTCCCGGATGCGATCGAACACTTCGAATTCGACCAAAACCTGGTAAGAGACAACTTACTTGTCCAGCCTGTGAGACTGAATTTAACGTCACTTTCTGATTGAAATTGGCAATTTACTCAACTCTAGGGAAATTGCAGCCTACGGCTGATTATGACCCTGCGCTCTCAAATAGGGGTCAGAGACCGTCCAAACGGGGATGGGAAAGTGAGCGAGAGCAAGTCTCCGGCCGATAATGACGCCGAAGGCGTTGATGAATTGGCAGCGCTCAGAGAGGCTCACGTCCGTTCCGCGGCCTCCGCAATCGACACACTGGGCCGCGCTCGTGACCGATTGGACGATGAGAGCAAATTGCGCTCTGCAATGCGAAGAGAGCGTAGAAGGCGAGTCGCAGAGATGGGTGAAAGGGTCGAAGGAATGCGTGGAGCCCTTCGTAAGGCCAACGACATCCTGTTTGAAGAGGAATTGCATCGAATTGAAGCCGATATGAGGGCCGAACTCGAAGTGGAGATGGAACGCCTCGAGACCGAGGCCCTCGAGCGGGAAGAGAGGCTTCTCAGAGAGGAGATGCTCCACCGACTTCGCCGTGAAGAAAATAGACTTCGTGAGCAATTGGATCTCGAGCGTGACCGACGCATAGAGGAACACACCGGAAAACTCCGCGAACGTTTGAAGGGAGAAATGGAAACTGAATTTGGGCGCCGTAAGGCCTTCTTGAATGACCGTCTCGAATTAGAGGCGGCTCAAGATATGGAGAGGATGGAGCGTAGGGTTGAGATGGATCTCAGAGAAGCATCTGAGTCCAAGGTGCATCGTCAAGTTGAATCTTACCGTCTTGAGCAAGAAATCGCAATGCGAGACAGATTAGCAAAGACTCGAAAGGAGCGAGAGAAGGATCTCGAAAAACAACTTGCCAGCGAAACCAAGTCTCTCGAAAAGGGTATGATTGCAGATGTTGATGTCCGACTTAAATCACTAGAAGAGGAGGCTGAAGCAGGTCTTCTAGCTGAGTTAGATCGCTGGTTTGCTGCCGAGCGAGAGACAATGGAAGCAGCATTGTTACTCAAGCGACAAGAGATGGCCTTAGAGAAAGAGGTCGAGATGGAACAAAAGTTGGCCGAGACTCGAAAAGAACGTGAGAAGGAATTGTTTGAGAAATTGGAGAAACAATTCGCCAAGCGTGAAGAACTCTCGAAGAAGGAAATCAAGGAGATGCTGAAAGCCCTTGAATCAGAATTGAAGGTAAAGTGGGAATCAATACT
>CAZKVK010000073.1:0-4535 GCA_964556195.1 uncultured Candidatus Poseidoniales archaeon | reverse complement strand
CAAGGGTCTCACCGATGGTTTGGGTGTGGAAATACATGTCACAAGCAAATGTTGTTCCGGTAGCAATCATCTCTGCCGCAGCAGCCCTAGTTCCAATTTCCACGAGTTCTTTTGTCAGTTTCTTCTCAACGGGGAAAATCGCAGTTTCAAGCCACTCCATCAGAGGCAATCCTTCACCCATTCCACGATTGAGAATCATCGCGAGGTGGGTGTGCCAATTTTGGAAAGAACGAGTGATGATTCGACCCGTTCCATCAATAATCTTGAGAACATCTTCGTCGCCATTACTAGCCGACCACGAACCATTTCCATGCAGAATGAAATCTCCATGCTGAAGGCTACAATCATGATCCATCAGCCAAGCATTGGTGTACCGGCGGTCACCAATATCCATAATCTCGCCAACGGCTATCGCATCTCAACTTTGTCAGCGACCTCAATTAGAAGAATTGGTCATATAATCTGTTTTTTCAACCCACTCGACATATAGCATCCAAGGTACTGAGCACTTCACCTTCTTCATTGGTCAAATATGCTTCAACGACATCTCCGGTATACATCCGACCAACTCCTGATGGAGTGCCAGTCCAGACGAAATCTCCTGGAGAAAGCTCGTACCAACTCGATAGGTGCTCGACTAATTCGTCAACTGAATGAATCATTAGAGAAGTGGGGGCATCTTGTCTAGTCTCGCCATTAATCTTCATCGTAACCTGCATGACTCCTTCTTGGTAGGGTGTCCAAGTTCCTAAAACACCACTTCCTCGGAAGGCCTTACCCTCGGTCCATGGCCATCGCTTATTCTTGGCAATTGTTTGTCTTGTTCGATTGGTTGTATCACAACCGATACACACTGCTTCTGGGCGCAAGTCACCCCCCAATCGAACTACTAGTTCTGCTTCGTGGTCAATGTGGTCTTCCTCGTTCATCAGCTCGATGACATTGTTTCCATTTTCATCAGCCTCAATATGGGCGCTTGCCGGCTTTAGGAAGAATCTAGGGTATTCTTCTGAGATATCTCCACCAATCTCTTCTGCGTGCGCGACGTAATTCCTGAAACAGCACCATCCTAGTCCCATGTTCCAATCGTGCAGGCAACCGGCCTTGAGCGATACGGTGGGCTAACCTTCGATTTCGTCGCGAGGATTCAAGGGGGTGCGTTGTCCGAATCCCATCGATGGCCGATGACCCCTACCACGTTCTGGGAGTTTCAAAAGACGCCACAGACGCGGAGATAAAGCGGGCTTACCGCAAGTTGGCAAGGCAACATCATCCAGATAGAAATCCAGACGATGCCGCCGCTGAGGAGAGATTCAAGGCAATCCAAGCGGCGTATGATCAGATTGGAACTGCCGCCGCTCGCAAGGAGTATGACCAACAGAGAAGAATTGAGGAAATGTTTGCTCGAGGTAGCAATCCATTCTCTGGATTTAGTGGTGGTGGTGGCTTTCGAACAGGAGGATTTAGCAGCGGCCAAGGCTTCGACTTCTCAGATATCCTAAACCAATTCATGGGCGGAAGGGGTGGTGCTGAGGCTCAATTTCAGCAACAGCCCAGACAACAAACGCGTCCTCCTCAACCACCTCCTGTTCAGCGCGGTCCGGATATCGAAGCGGGTATTGACATCACTCTAGAACAGGCTCTAAATGGTACGAAAATTGAGTTCGGCCACCGTAGATTACGAATCTGTGAACGCTGTGAAGGAACATCGTTCAATTCGAGAAAGCCTTGTTCAAAATGTTCCGGAAAGGGAGTCGAATCTCGTTCTTCGACGATTACCGTCAGAGTGCCTTCAGGTGCTCAGCACGGCCAGCAACTTCGCCTGAAAAAAATGGGTCATGAACACCCCCAAGGAGAGCCCGGAGATTTACTCATCAACATTCGACTAGATGCCGAAGAAGGTCGTCGATGGGAGGGCGGCAGACTGATTCAGGAGGTTGCCGTTCCGTACTCGACTCTGATGTTAGGAGGCGCGGTTCGTATCCGCACTCCAGCAGGAAAGCGAGTACAAATCGAAGTAGCTGAAGGCACTCGGATTGGTGATCGTCGCCGTCTTGCAGGACATGGGCACGACGGCGGACCGCTGGATATCGAATTCATACTCGCAGAGCCGGAGCAAGTGAGTAAGAAACAGAAAGAGGCACTTGATCGGCTCAGAGATTCAGGACTTTGACTAAACATGGATTAAAAAACGCGATACAAAGGCACCGACTATGAGAGAAGTTAGGGACTTCGGTAAGATTGCCAATTTTCTTCTTCCCCAAAGTTTCAAACTTCACACTGCGGTGCTCTTCATCAGCCTCCTGATGATTCCAGGCTTGCTCGCAAGCCTGACACCAATCGATGTCCAATCATATGACATGGAATCGCCAGAATTAACAGCGAATCAGGTTGTTAACGAAGATTTTGAAGCTGCGGAAAAAACGCATGGATTCGCCATCTCGGTGAGAGATAGGGAATCTATCCTGACATCTGATTCAGCCCCTCATTATACCATTGATGGCGAAATAGATTACGCCAACTTACCCCATTCTTCTGAGAGGGTTGGATATCAAGGAAAAAGTGCGGGTTTAGTGGGTGAAGATATTCCTACTGGAGGAGTCCTTAATCTTACGATACTCAGAGAGATAGAGAACAAAACCGCCATTGCAAGTTCACATTATATCTCTGACTTCGCAAGGCCTTTGGTTACCGAATTAACCAGTACAGGATTCGTTGGTCCGATGTCTCTGCCTGACCTTCTCCGAGCCTTCATGGCAGGAGAATCCCTGCTAACTAAACCCACAATTAATGTCCTCGGATTGCTAGAACCGGCAAGAACAAACTGGGAAGATTGTGGAGTATTGGAATGTCTCACCTATGATGATCCTAACCTTACTCAGGCCCATGTTGACCTAGCCTCACATAGGATGATTATGTATTCAAACGGAGCTATGCTACGCTGGTTCTCAACCGATAGAGGATTCACCTATGATGAGACCAGCTCTCTAATGGGGCCAGTTGGGGGAACTATTCGTGAAGATGGAACGTTCGACGACGATGTAATATGGGGTCCTGGAAGGTGGTCAGCATCTACAACTTGGATTCTAATTCAACTCAGTCGCACAGAGTTGCAGGAGAATGGAATTACCTATTCCTGGGAAGATGCAAGAACTGAGCCAGATGGCTATCGTTTTGAAGGACTCAATTTAGTTACCACACCTCCTGAATACAAATTAGAAGATTGTAGAAAAGCCCTCGAAAATGAGGAAGAACTTTGCAGTTTTGAATGGGCAATGATCGACTTAGAAAAGCAGATTAGAACAACCGATCAACTTGTTGTCACTTTCTCAGTAAATGAGGGAATAAACGTTGAACTGAACCGCGAATTGCTAGAATCTAGCTTGCTACTAATCGCCATGGCACTGGCCATTACCGTGCTACTTTGGTTCAGTCTACGGAGGACCTCTGACGTGGTAATCGTCGGGGCCACCTTGATTTTTGCTCTATTGTGGATGCAGGGCTCAATCGGCTGGATGATAATCCTTGGAGAGAAATATGGATTCAAGATAATCAGCAAGAGTCAATTTTCTACCCTACTTCCAATCTTGGTTATCGCTTTGGGAATAGACGACAGTCTGCACGCTCTACACAGATACAAGGAGGAAAGGAGAAAAGGGCGCTCTCCGGAGGAATCTGCTCATGCTTCATTGTCTAGAGTTGGCAGAGCGATTATGTTGACATCATTCACTACTATGTCTGCATTCGCGGCCAATCTGACTTCAGATATCGCCGCCCTGCGTTCGTTCGGTGTCGAAGCGTCTCTAGGAGTTGCAGCGGCATTCATCCTAACCGGAATTTGGGCACCATTGATTCGCATGGATTGGGATAAGCGTCTGGCCAAACAAGGAAACTTACCAGAAGAGGAAACCGGCATAGTTCACATGATTCGAGAACAGCGTCTAGTTTCCATCGCGAATAATTCATCGAAAAACTCCTCCCCTCTACTGGTGTTAATTCTGATTATCACAGCAATCGCCATTCCAATGATGCTGAGTCTTGAGGGTGATTTCAAAGTCAAAGATTTTCTAGATGAGGAATCGGATTTCGCACAGGCTGTAGAATTAGTCAATACTAGGTTCAGCGATGAGGGAGAGCCGGCTGCAGTCATTATAGAAGGCGATATGCTAGACCCGAGAGTCTACGCTGCGATTCAAGCCACTAGAGATAACATGGCAGACCCAAGCCCAAATGACCCTGGAAAATACACTAAAATGCCTTTAGGAACACCTGAAATGCATGGTGTGGACGAATTGATTTGGGCCGCAAAGGCGAGCATGTTTTCCAACAATACATCCTTTGTTGAGGCGGGTTGGGAATCCGCGAGCCTCGATTGTCGGAGGCTAGCAAATGGCCTACCAGACGAAACTGACCGTGATTGTCTGAGATTCATGTATGGATTCGTCTACGTGTATGGGGTCCCAGCCGGAGGATACTTTCCGGCAATTCCAGAATCTCTGGCCGCCCTCCATATTGTTCCAACCTGTGAGTTAGAT
>CAZKVK010000072.1:0-4584 GCA_964556195.1 uncultured Candidatus Poseidoniales archaeon | reverse complement strand
GGATATCCCACTGGCATCAACAACATCGCATGCTCGTGCTCGGGGCGTTGCAAAATTTCACGCAGAAATCCCATTGGAGAAGGAGTGTGGGTTAGCGTCACCAATCCCATATTTTGAACCGCAGCAATGAACAATCCAGCAGCAATTCCACAGGATTCCTGAGAATAGTAAGTTGGCCCCCATTCTCCATTATCTCGTAGCCGCTTATTTTGCCTAAACAGGACGATTACCCAAGGAGCATCGGTGATGTGTTCTTTGACTGCATCCGTACCGAGCGGCCTGAGAACTTCTGCCCATGCTTCCGGCATCCGTTCAGAGTATGTTTTCCTCTCCTCCTCTTCGGCCGCTTGCCGAATCTTCTGCTTCAATTCTTGATTAGAAATTGCCACGAATGTCCAAGGTTGTAAATGAGCTCCGGATGGTGCTGTTCCTGCGGTTTTGATTGCTGCTTCAATCAGCGAGCGCCGCACCTCGCGTGTTGAGAAATGGCGCGTAGTACGTCGTTTATCCATTTCAATATAGAATGACTCTGCTCGTGAATTCATCTCCTCCGGAGCCAATTCCTCGAAGACCAAATCGATGAAACCCGACTCATCATTGGCCTTTGCCATAGCAATCGCTCAGTCACGTCGAGCCATCAAGGCTGCCATCGCTAACCCTGCCACAGCTGCAGGGGCTGCAAAACCGGGGAGGAATCCACCATCCTCTTCTTGACAATCGGTGGAAGGTCCGCCCCAAGTGCCGTTATCGAACCAACAATCCGACCAAACTTTCCACCCGAAGCCAGACTCTGGAACAGTCTCGCTGCTATCATCGCTTTGGGTTATGTCGAAGCGCCAATTGGCGTATGTTGCGTAATCGTCAATGAGTACAGATCCAGTGAAGGTAAGTCCATCTCCAGAATCAACTAATTCGGTCTTTTGCGGCGGCCAGCAAATTCCTGTATTGATACAGACTTGTGTAATCCATTCGATTTTGCTAATGTTGTTTCCTTCATCCAGCGTAACAGAGATTTGGAACTCGGTATTTTCCCTTACCATATCAGCATAACTTAGCGATGCGATTCCGGTTCCTTCGGTAGATGCGGATTCGTTGATACCTGCTTCACCAGCGCCACTGACTGAAAGGGCGAGCATCGCCACCATTAGCAAGGCCAGGAACTGTCGCACAATACAACGAGGCACTGGTTATCTTTCAACCTCTTGTAGGAATCACGACTCAAGATTCCAGAGGTCATCTCCAACCCAATGTAGCGTATTGATTGCCTTGCCCTTGCTCATAGCTACCATTTCTTCACCATCTACCATGGCAATTCCCAAGGCCAATGGTTTGCCATGTTCCTCATCGCGAACCCAGACTAAGTCTCCCGCTGTAACCGCTGGGTCGGCCATTTGCACGCCTGCACCCATGCAATCCGCCCCATTCATCAGAAATGGAATAGCACCGTGATCGACTGCCGCCCAGCGACCATCTGGTTGCCAAGCGAGTATTCCTCGAAGGGTTGGAAACCACTTCTTTCCCTCATCTGTTTCGACCTGCATTGCTAATGCTGTCTTGTCAACCAAAATCAGGTCGCGATTATCGAAATTAGCCTTTTCCAAGAAAGCTGATTTGATGTCGATATCTACAGCAATTCTTGCTGACAATTCTACCGCAATATCCCTGATTTGCTTGAATCGAATTGGAGTTCTGCGGCGTAATCTCTTGTCGCTCACGCGGCCTTGGCGTAAACTACGCTCAATGAACCTCGCGGAGCGATAGTTGAGAATATGTTGAAGCGGGTGGGCTACGGCGACGAATCATGCTGGTAGTCTGCTTCGACCTCGAAGGAGTGCTGATGCCAGAGGTTTGGATTAACGTCGCCGAGAAGACGGGAATCGAGGAACTTCGAAGGACAACTCGAGACGAGCCGGATTATGACAAATTGATGCGCTACCGGCTCGATATACTCGATGAGCATGGCATCACCATCGACGATATTCAACAAGTGATTGCAACCATGGACCCTTTGCCGGGGGCTAAGGAGTTCCTAGACGAAGTCCGCGCACGATGGCAAGTGCTGATTCTATCAGATACATTCTACCAATTCGCCGACCCAATGATGGTCAAACTTGACCTTCCTACAATCTACTGCCACGACCTCGAGATAGACGAGGATAGTAGAATGGTTACAGGTTGGAAAATCCGATTAGAAGATCAGAAGCGAGTCACAGTGGAAGGCCTACGTGCAATGAATTTCAACACCCTATCAGTCGGCGATTCCTACAATGATACCAATATGTTAGCGGAAGCACATACTGGCATATTGTTCCGCCCACCTCAGAATGTAATCGACGAGTTCCCTCAATTTCCAATCGTAGAGGATTACGGCGCGCTTATGGCTGAAATTGAATCAGCAGCGGCGAATTTAGGCGAGTGAATTACTCTATACGACCCGAAGGGTCGCATCTTGACGAATTACGATTGCCTCCGCTCCATTGAAATAAGGGTGGTCGGTCGGCGAGGCGCATGGCACAATGGCATGGTATCTCTCGACGCAAGTCGACCGGCGGACGCTTGAAGCGACCAAACCGCTATCGAGGAAAGCGCCGAAAGGAGATTTCCAGCGAGAAGCAACATGCTTTCATCGGTGAACAGGACGATACCAAGGTGTACAGAAAGCACGCTGGTTCAACCACAGTTCGAGTCATGCAAGCAACCTCAATCAATGTCAACGACCCAAAAACTGGCAAGACAATCCGTTCGAAGATTACCAGCGTTCTAGAGAACGACGCAGACCCTAACTTCGTTCGTCGAAACATCATCACTAAGGGAGCAATTGCCCAAACAGAGGCTGGTAAGGTGCGAATCACCTCCCGACCTGGTATGGACGGCGTTGTCTCAGGTGTACTTCTGGAAGACTGAGGCTCACGAAGGCCTCAAGTTGCACCGTTTGTGCGATAGGAGCGGTAGTCGTGTCTTCGCGCAAGGATGAGATGTGGGTTTGGACGGGATATTTTGACTCTCGATTGAGCCGTTCCGAAGGTCGTCGAGTGCCGAAGGAAGCGGCGATTTCGACTCCTACTTTGGAAGCGGTTGCTTGGGCCGCTCGCGCTGCTGGAATAACCCGTATGCGTAGGAAGCCGGAGACGAGTCATCCATCGCGCCCGTTTACACAAGAGGGGCGGCTCGAGATTTCAAAAAAGGACGCGCTGAGCTCTACAGGGGCGGATTCGAAAGAGGGAGTTTTACAATCTATTGGAATTCGTCTTCGGAAGCAGATGAAAGAAGCTAAGTCATCTGATGCTCAAGTAACTAAGAAAGGTTCAGCAAAGGGTAATCGTCAACAACGAGCCCAGAGAAAGTCGTTCAAGCAAAAGGGCGGCCAAAGAAAGAAGAAATTCGGCCGGAAGTGAATCTCCCAATCAAACCGATGGAGTCCAGCCGAAAGTGTCTGTTGTACGACCTTCTTGGATAGCAGTTAGGGCATCGTAGAGTTGCTTTGTTATCGCACCTAACTCTCCATCACAGTAGGTTGCGACATTGCCCCCGTGTTCGATCGAACCAATAGGTGATATCACGGCGGCGGTGCCAGCGCAGAAGGCTTCGTCGGCATCCATCGCAAAATCGATGTCGACCTTAGTCTCTAGAACTTGGTAACCCAAACTTCGAGCGAGTTCAATGACCGAAAGGCGAGTAATTCCAGGAAGAATTGTACCGGTCAATTCTGGTGTGTAAAGGACCTTGTCTTTGATGCAAAAGAAGTTGGCCGCACCCACTTCTTCCACGTAGCGATGATTCACTGCATCGAGGTAAATTATCTCTGCATATCCATCGGCCTTAGCGTTCTTTGAGGGCATCATCCCTGGAGCATAGTTTCCAATCGCTTTGACTCCGCCGGAGCCTCCCGGTGCAGCTCTGTGATATTCATCTGATACCTTGAGTGAAATTGGGTTGAGCCCTCCCTTGAAGTATGGCCCAACAGGAACAACGTAGACCAAGAATGTGAACTCCGGAGCAGGTGCGACTCCAAGGATTGCTCCACTGCCGAAAATCAACGGACGGACGTATAATTCTCCGCGTCCGGTTGGGGGGAGCCATCTCAGATTCTCCTGCACCGCGAGGTGAACTGCATCTAGGAACATCTCCTCTGGAACAACAGGCATTCCTAGCCGCTTACAACCATCTTGTGCCCGTTTTGCATTAAGTTCAGGACGAAATAGTAGAACTCTACCATCTTCGGCTCTTCGAGCCTTCATTCCTTCAAACAATCCCTGACCGTAATTGATTACACCGGCAGCAGGAGAGAGTGAGAGGTCTTGGAAATCCTGCATTATTCCAGGTTCCCAATCTTCTCCTTGTTTGCAGGTTGCGATATACATCCTGTCTGTCTCAGTGAAGCTGAAAGTTAGGGCGTCCCAATCAATGGAGGACTCACCGCTTGACTCTGCCTCCTCTATCATTCGCCCACCAATTGGCACAGAGGGGACCGACTCGGCTTTCAACGATTTCTGAGAAATCGTCTCAAACTGAGGTTCGAAGCCCTCACGCAAGGGTTGATTGCTGACTCTCCTACGCTCTACTGAGGTGTCGCAATGCGATGGG
>CAZKVK010000071.1:0-4626 GCA_964556195.1 uncultured Candidatus Poseidoniales archaeon | reverse complement strand
AAACGGAATTTGCTCATTACTTACCATCTGCAGTTCGAAACCGAATTGACGAGATTCTTACCCGCCTGTTCATTACGGATCCATCGGTATCTGCAATCAGAAAGCCACCTTCAAACAGAGGTGATGGCGATTGTTGGAAGCAAACGAGGGTCGCATATCTATTGGTGATCATGACATACATGAATGAACTAGACAATCATCAACTACCAGTTCCAGAGTTTGAGAGGCGCTACCAAATCGATCGAGATTTGTTAAATTGGATGAAGAAGCGAATAGGATCAACCCTCCGAGGAATAATTGGATTAGAATCTCGTCGCTTGGGCCCAGATGAATATCGCAGAAAGCAACTTCTAGGCTGTCTTAATTTGTACTTAGTAGAAATTGAAAAGGACGAGGAACTTTCACGCGAATTAATCCAACGTATTCGTGACATTGCTTTAGAGGTCCTTCTCGAATGGGATGAACCGTTATTGGGCCCGTCATTGAGTGACACTCCTCCATACTGCTCGAAGAGCCCAAAACAGGTAGCAAAACTTGCAATAGCAGAAGCATCAAAGAGACTGAATAGCCTATCTAGAAACCAACTGAAAATAATTGAAAATATACTACGTGGACCTTCCAGAAGAGGTTCTTCGTCTTCCGCTGCATAATCCCGCTAATCTAGAGGCCCATCTGTGTTTGGGGGCAGTGGGCCAATACCTGGGTTCCTTCTTTCGAAATTAGCCCAAGCAGGACCGGGTGCAATTCTCATCCTCTGACCGATTGTAATCATTGGCTCCAATATTTCTCCGAACCGATGAGCCGCGTTAGCTAGGTTTTGCCTTGGGTGATCCATTCTAGTGTACATTCGGTATACTCCATGTGGGTGATTAGGGTCATTTGGCAGGTCTGCCATTCTTATCCATCCGGAAGCGATTAGCATTTCATGGGTCAATTCTTCTTCGATTTCATTTTGCAAATGAATCCTAGTTGCATAACCTTGGAATTGAACTAGACTATTCCCATCGTCTTGTCTGGTAAAGGTCAGGGTGGTACCAAGTGGTAGCCTAAGTAGAACACTCCACAGACGCGGAAACTGGACAGTTGCTCTAATTGCAATTTCCTCAGCCTCGGCTCTTCTCAGTCTCATTTCTTGAAACTCTTCGGCTCCCGCATTGCGGTTTCGTAACTCATATTCTCTGCCAACACGTCTTCCGAGACGTTCTAGGAAATCTTGGTCTCCTCTTTGTTCACGTAATGCAAATCTAACAGCAGGCTCTAGAGTTTCAATTTGTCGCGACGCCGTAATGTCATCAAGAAGGCTGAGAATAATCGTCCCAATTGCGTCTCCCAGCACTAATCTACGCAACTCCGGAGTTTCTACAATACAAACACGATCGGTCAATCTTGCGGGTAGAGACCCATTGGCAAGCGAGTTGGCTCTTACTCTGAATCTACTACCATGTGGTCCAGCACCCGGAGCAATACTCCAAGTAACTCCCGAAACTCCTTCAACGAGAAAAATTGAATTCTTTCTATCTAGATTCACTCTGTCGTTATTGAGAATGCTACGAAGGAACTCAATCCCTTTCGCATCAGCTTCACTCAATGCTGTATTCTCACTTGTGAGTAAACCATATTGTAGACATCTCAGAAATTGAAAATCTTCGTGACGAATGGGAGATAGTGCATAATTTAGCAATCGAGAAATTAACCTAATGTTTGCAGGCATTCTCCTAGTCTTCCATTTCATCTCTTGCCGCATATGCAAATAGATTCGGCCACGCCTAATCTGAAACGTTCTACAAACCAACAAATCATTTCTTTGTATATCTTGTAGTTCGATAGAATCTGTCCATCTTCTGTACCACTCTAAGTTCTGAATCAAATGCATTGGTATTGCAAGATTCGTGTCGCGATTATTTCTATTGAGAAATGCTAACTCTCTACCAAATTCCTCAGGTATTATTGTTGGTCTGACGTATTGGATAACAGGATGTAGTGAAACCTGCTTTCCGTAGCGTTGAGCTCTTCCGTTAAGTCCTAGAAACCTAGTAGGGGTAGGTCCAATCCTTGAGCATGCTATATTCAATGATAGTAGTAAACTTCTCCAATCAATTTGGTCAGCGTCATCTTGCTCCAGCAATTTTTCTAGGGTTAGGTAAGGCACTGAAATTGGAATTCCATCAAGCAAAAACTGCCCATTAGCCCAAGTTAGGTAACTACCATCTGGAAGTATACCTCCTCGTTGCAATCTTCTTCTTGCTGAAAAATCACCATTAAAATCTCTCCCGTTTTCTATTTCTTCTTTCATTTGGTCATCCAAATTCCATGGACCAGGTGGGTCAGTAATCCAATGGGAATCAGAGATTTCTCGTGGCGATTTTATCCAGTCAATTGAATCATTTAGATTCGTATCGAGATTGGACCAAAATATTCCTCTGTGCCCTCTTCGTAAGCCAATTCTCGATGCTGCCGAATTCATATCGTGGTCTTTAGGAACTAAGTGTAATGAAGATCCACCGATAGCCGGAATTAAGACATCGCACAGATTACAAAATTCCTTTTCTTCGGAAACTCCACATCCCTTACAAGAACTCATTCGCCTTCCTCCAATTCGGACACATCTCCGCCAAATCTAACGAATAAAGTTCCAATAATGTCTCGGAATTGTTCCCTAGCATGATCATTTGGAAGGTTGTTCAAATGTTCGAGAATGATTTGTCTGGCGTTATGTCTTTGAGCGTGTTCCATCTCTTCGAATACGTCTACTTCTTCGTAAATGTCCTCATCTTCCCAGTATTCGTCCTCCTCTTCTTCCTCGAGATATTCATCGTCGACATCCTCAGGGTTGTATCGTTCAACTAACTCATCCCACCAATTTGGATTGCCATGAGTTCTTTGTTGCCAGTTAGGGTATTGACCTAACAGAGCAAATAGATGACCAATGGTGAATATATGATTCTGGCTAACTACGTCATTACGTAATGACAACAGGTAACTCACAACCACATCTCCTGGTGGCAGTGAATTCGAGGCTTCGCTATCTATACAGATTGAAAGACCTCTTTCGTCAATCTCTGAAATCATTGATTCATGGGGTATTGCTCTGACTGTGTATTTCATCGCACTAGCGGTTGGTGTAATCAAGTACGTCATTCCACTAACCGCCTTAATCCTGAGTGCATTCTTCCCGTTGGACTTTTCCGGAACGAGTGAAGAGGAACCCTCTAGCGACTCTACAGATTCCTTGAGGAATTGTATTGATCTCCTTTCACTAACATTAGGAAGCCAAACCTCATCTTCTGAATGCCAACACCAAAATAATCCATTCAATAGCTTTGCATCGATGGAGTTTGGCGGCGAGAAACTCCACGACATCAAGAGCCTCCAGACTCTTGGATCAACCACTAAAGGAATGGCTGATGGTTTTCCTTGAGTTAGTGCAAGCAAGCAAAAACGATTGTTTACAACCACTAACTTTGGCATGGTTGTCAGGCGAAGAATGTTACTTCTACCATTTGCAGGCCCTGATACTATCTCTGCCCACTTTTCCCCTGTATTTCCACCTTGATTAAGGATTATATCCAAATTTCCGTCGACAATTTCTCTCCGACTTCTGTCTGGAAATATTTCATCTTCAATCATGCCAATCCACTTTAGGTATGGATGTCTAAGTGACTCAGGAGAGAACTCATCTTGTAGTATCATATGTGGTTCAACACCCTGCCATGTGTTGTGTCTAAACCATTCAGACCAATTTTCAATTGCACCAGGTGTACAATCCCTCATACAACATGACATAGCCAATAGGAACAACTTCCAATCTGAAATCAGTCTAATTCTATCTGGACAAGATAGCCAAATCGCGATATCGAGTAAAGGAAGTGGTCCAGTTAATCTGATTTTATCGATGAACATCACTCCTTCTTCTCCAAAGACGGAAAGAATTGCACCTCCCGGAAGCGGAAGAGTTAGATTTCCAGTATTGCCATGAATTGATAGAGTTGGAACTAGGTCTCGCCAAACTTTGGATTGATCTTTATTCCAAGATTGGCTTCTTCCTCTCTGTGAGCGGAAAGCACGAGGTAGATTGGAATCTGTGGTTTGTGACTCTGCTAACATCAACAATCTTTGTTCCGGAGTCAGCCCTCTTCCTGAATTCAACATCACATTCATTTTTTGCGATTCGGATTCTTGGGGGATTTCCCAGTTTGGCCAGCCGGTAATTCCTCTAGCGATAATTGAGCAAACCGCACAGTCATGAACGAAATTAGAGGTTGAGAAACCACACCAACAGGATATGGGCATAATAGGGAATAAATCTCCAGACTATTTGAAGGGAAGATTCGAAAAGATATCTGCCTAGATTCAGACAGTCCGAATTGCACCTATGACGGGTGAGTATTGAAGACATGGAGCCCAGTCGAAGAACGATGGCGAGTAACCTGAAAGGATACGTTTGCCCTCGTGATGGTTCGGATTTAGTGCCCCCTTCAGCATCCGAGAGGTCGGCATACATTCGAAATGGGATTCATCACTGTGATGTCTGCTCTGGGATGTTGCTAAATGCCGATGCCGCCGCCTCTTCATTTTGCTCAGAGAAATTGGAAGAGATGCATGAGGGATTCATCGAAGAAGGTACAC
>CAZKVK010000070.1:2679-4670 GCA_964556195.1 uncultured Candidatus Poseidoniales archaeon | reverse complement strand
TTTCCACCGGTCTCAAACAAGGCCTGAGTGACTTGACCGACTGAACAATATTCGACGATGTCCATCATTACTTCGAAGAGATTACCACCATCTCTTGCAACCTGTTTTAGTTTCGCAAGGCCTTCCTCAGCCTTCTGTATATTTTCTTCCTTGAAGGCCTCATTTCGCTCTATTACCATCCTCTTTTCGCCTTCGTCGGAGCGAGTCACATCCATGTCGAATGAATCCGCTTCATCAGCCGAAAGGGTTGCAGCATCTGGGTTAGTGAAGGTATTGACTCCAACTATTGGCAGTTCTCCAGAATGCTTTCGATGCTCATAGACCATCGACTCATCTTGAATTCGGTTACGTTGGTAATTGACTTCCAAAGAACCTAACACGCCGCCGCGTCGATGCATCTCTTCGAAAATTCTCAGAATTTCTTCCTCAACTTTGCTTGTTAGCCAAGTCGAGAGGTGAGATCCCTGCATTGGATTCTCATTGGCTAGCAATCCATACTCCTTGGATAGAATCATTTGGATTGCGATTGAATCTCTAACGGTCTCTTCGGTTGGAGTGCCGAAGGCCTCGTCTCGTGAGTTTGTATGTAGAGAATTAGCGTTGTCTGCTAGAGCGTAGAGTGCCTGTAGAGTAGTCCTGTAGTCATTGAAGGTGAATTCCTGTGCGTGTAGGCTTCTGCCACTGGACTGGATGTGATATTTCAGTTGTTGACCCCGATGACCTACGCCGTAGATATCGCGCATCGCAATCGCCCAGATTCTGCGAGCCACCCTACCTATTACGGCGTATTCTGGATCCATGCCATTTGAGAAGAACCAACTAAAGTTTCGCAGGAATTTGTCGGGGTCTAATCCCCTTGCTCGGAATAATTCGACATAGGTCAAACCATTGCTGAGTGTAAGAGCAGCTTGTGTAATTGGGTTAGCGCCCGCTTCCGCAATATGGTATCCGGAAATTGAAACGAAGTAGTGGTTACGGATGTTGTTCTGAACGTAATATTCGGCTACATCACCCATCATTCTCAATGCGGTATCGAGATTGAAAACAAGCGTATTCTGACCCATCGATTCCTTCAATTGATCGGCCTGAACAGTACCTCGAACATTGTTCAATGCCCATGCTTTGAGTTCCTGATACTCTTCATCGTTCGGCTCACGTCCATTTTCCTTCTCGAACTTCCGAACCTGTTGTTTGATTGCTACGTTGAAGAAGGCGGCTAGGTGCCACCAATAATTCCCGTTAATTGTCTTCGATGTCGATGTGTTTGGGGCACAAAGGTCGAAGCCTTCGAACAGCATACCCATCTCATCTACGGTACTAATGCTGACACCCGATTCGCAGACCTTTCCGAATATATCTAATCTGGTCTGCGGATCTCTTCCGTAGAGTGAAGGAGAATCGAATGCCGTACTGAGTCGATTGAATGGTTGGCCTTCGGAAAGGAAATGGAATCTTTTGTTTGTCCGCTCAGCGCTACCTTCACCTGCGAACATTCGTAGTGGAATTTCATCCTCCCGCTTGAACGGAAATACTCCTGCAGTGAACGGAAAAGCCCCAGGGACATTTTCCGAGCGAATCCATTCCATCTTATCGCCCCAGTCATCAGTATCTGGAAGGGCTACTCGCGGTAGATTGAGTCCACTGAGGGTTTCAGTGGTCGTCTCTACTGGAATCTCCTTACCTCTTACCATGTAGGATGCATTACCCGAACTGTAAGCCTCAGCACGCTCATCGAATTCTTTCAACATCTCCCACGCTGATTCCGGTACTCGCTTACGAATTTCCTCGGATTCTGCCGTTAGGTCGGCGGCTGATGTTAATCGATTTGACTTACGCATTTGTCGAGCAGCCGCTTCCAATTGCTGAACCAACCGTACATTTCTAGCAGTCTCTTCAGTTCTAGCATGGTAATCCCTTACAGATGCGGCAACCTCCGCAAGGTATCCTTGCCTCTCGGGTGGAATCGGTGCGGATCGATGTGGAAGGCCATC
>CAZKVK010000070.1:0-2579 GCA_964556195.1 uncultured Candidatus Poseidoniales archaeon | reverse complement strand
TTTACTCGCTTCTTCAATTGCATCTCCAACCATACCGGTTAGACCCATTTCTCTACCATCGTCTGGAGAATAGATGCGCGCAATCCCTTCATCTCTAAGTTTCTTTATTTCCCAAGGAAGGATAGTTCCACCACCACCTCCGCAGAGGAAAATATGACCAAATCCTGCCTCATCTAAGATCTGCTTAGTATGTGTGAACATTTCCACAGCACCTCCTTGATAGGAGGTTATCGCAATAGCGTGTGCATCCTCTTGGATTGCAGCTCTTGCAACCTCATCTGCGCCACGATCGTGACCTAAGTGAATGACTTCACAACCCATCGATTGGAAGATTCTGCGGAAGATACCAATCGCTGCATCATGGCCATCAAAGATGGCCGCAGCAGTAACTACTCTCAGCGGAGCATCCTCTGCCATGGTTCGTCGAAGAATAATTCACTCATCAATCAACCGACATTGAATAAGCCCGAAATTGAAATTAATTTTTGATGGTTTTTTGTGGAATTGGGCGGTTTTCTGGATTGAAATCGTTGTATTCAATACCTATCAAAGAAGCCTTGCGTACTGTATCGGACAAACTTTGGTAGTAATTCGTATTTTCATCAACTACGTCAAAGAAGTAGGAAAAATCCACGTCATCAACCACCTTTGCCTCCGTAATCGCTTCAAAACTCCGAAGTCGCTCGTCAATTCTCCAAATTGTTCTATCATTCGAATCATCATCGTAGGAGTTCAATCGTTCGATTACCCTCTCAATTCGATTCAACGAGCTATCTTTCACAATCCATCGAGACCGGGACTTTGTAGTAAATCGCGAATCATCGTGGAACTGGACTTCTAATTCCCACTTTTCGTGTTCATTGGCCACCGCTGTAATGAATGCGTTGTTTCCTTCATCAATCAGTAAATCCCAATCTCGGTCTCTTAACTCCGAAATGAGTCCATTAAATGCTTTAGTTGCCTTAGCATCCATAGGTAAGCTCATACTAAGTCAGAAGACACTACTTCCGTCGCTGTATTTGTGATTTTGCCGCAATGGCTCAGCGATTCCTCAGGTTATATACTCTGGAAAACACTTTCAGATTACACAGGGGGTTCAAGATGTCACAAAGCACAACTAAGGTTATGATCGCTGACAGAACTGGCCACACTACCCTACAGCTGACCCAGCAGGAAACTGTTGACAAGGTCGCTGGATTAGAGGGTTCCTGGGTGTTTGCAGGTGACCGAATGGTCCAGCCAGCGGAACTGGCTGAAACCAATTGGGACACTGTTGGAACAGTCAGAATTGTGCCAGGTCTTGTCGGTGGAGAGTAGCCCTGAATCAGCGATTTGCAATATAATCGCCCCGGATCTACGTAAGGCATCATGTGGCCGATTTGAAATCGGCTGCATGGTTGCTGGAACATAATAGGTGATTTAGAAATGAAACTATATGAAGAGAATATGAAGAATTACGACGAACTAGTAGTCACCATCATTGGTGCAGGAGGAATAGGCTCGAACTTACTCCCTCATCTTACTCGAGCATTAAGTGCAGGTGAGTTAATCGAAAACATCGGCCCTATACGCGTACGCATTATTGATGGAGACATAGTTGAGCAAGGCAATTTACAACATCAGAATTTTTCTGCAGACGACATTAACTTATTCAAGACGCATTCAATTGTAAACCCACTAAAGCATCTCGAAAATCAATTTCTCCGAATCGAATCGATAACCGAGAATGTCAGAGGTCCAATGTACATCGTGGATTCAGACTTGGTCATTGTCGCTGTCGATTCAATGTTAGTCAGAAGACTAGTCCATCGTTATGCGGATTTTTGGCTAGATCTCCGTTGTCAGGGGGATGGATACATCGCTCTAGATTACAGAATTGATCCCGTTGATGTGACAAAACTGACTCCATTAGATTCAGAATCCGCCTCATGTCAGCTTCCCGGTGCAATCGAAACAGGTAACATTCAGTTTGGTCACTTACTTGCTGGCGCACATGGATCTCAATGGGCGATCCAATTTCTTCGAATAATTGCAGGAGAGGCTACGGCATCATTACCATCGCCTCAAACTGCAAACATCTCTTTCGGGACTCTAGGCAGATTCGAATTGAATCCTCAAACTATAGACCCAAGATCAGAAATCCAACCTACACTACACGACGAAGAAACAATCGAATCACTTGTTCGTTCTGGAGATTTTGATTCGCTTCCTATCAGAGAAACCCTAGCTCATTACGCAACACAAAAGGATTGGAAGAATCTTTGGAATCTAGCAGATTTACTTCGTAGAGAAGTAAGTGTCTTATTTGATTCGGAAGACAAGGTATGGGTCGATGTAGGTACTTCTGGACAGGTTCGCTTAGCGCCTCCTGAAGGAGCAATTATTCCATTCAAACTATGGATTCATACACACCCATGGGATGCCTATTGGTCCTCGACGGATTTGGATTCATTAATGCAATTCAGTGGAATATTGAATGAAGCAATTGTCCTAGGTAATGATCACTTCAAGAGAACTATTCACTGTCAGGAAAAGGCTCCAACACCACTCGAATTAGGTTCAGCATTGGAAAACTGGAC
>CAZKVK010000069.1:626-4739 GCA_964556195.1 uncultured Candidatus Poseidoniales archaeon | reverse complement strand
AATTCTCCAGACCTTTCGATACCTTTGACCAATGCATGGAGAGACTGATTTGCAGGGGTTGGAATCCCAACCGACTCGCCTCTTTCTACAACAGCGCCACAAAGCGAATCAATTTCTGTGGCGCGTCCAGCCATCACATCTTGTAACATGGAGCAACGATTGTCAGAGGTTGCCTCGACCACCTCTCGTAGATGTTCTTCCAAATCCACTTCACCCAAATCGACTCCAGAGGCTCTAGCTACTGCTGCTGCTTCTAGCATAGCGGTCATAGCTTGATCCCAGAGTTCAGGTACGTCGATAAGAGCACCATTTCTAACTCCAGCAATCGCACACACAGGATTGATTGCAACATTCAACAATAACTTTCTCCAGACTATAGTTTGTACATCATCCGACCACATCGGATTGAGGTTGGCATCCTCAAAAGTTTGGAGTAAAACAGAAGCAATCTCACAGGCTTCTGCACCATCGAGGTTACCCATTCGAACAGCTCCGCGTCCAACCCAATGGATTCCTGATTCGCCGTCCTTCCAAGCACCATGAGTAATCGACCCGACGAGAATTCGTTCTCTTCCCAAACGATGAGCTAACATCTCTGAGTGACCAAGACCGTTCTGTATACTGATTGCAAGTCCGGTTGGAGTTAGAACTTCTTCAGCGATTTGCGCCAAGACTGAGGTCGAGGAGGCCTTGCCACATATGATTGCAACATCACAAGTACCTCTAACCTGTTCTGGGATTGGTCCTTCTTGACTATCAACGACACTAAATCGGTCTGGAGGAATCATCTCAATTGAGCCTTCCGGGGTGTGTAAAATTAAGCCAATCATTTCTAGGTTGCTCGCATTATTACCACGGGATACAGCAACAAGGTCTGCTTCTGTATCGGAAAGGGCACCGAGAACCACCCCCCCGATTGATCCTACTCCGAGGACCGCGATTCGCATTCTACTCACACCCATCGACTGGGCAGCGAGCCGCTAAATGAACTGTAATCTCACTATCCTGAACCGTAATCCATACGGCTCGATACAGGGCGGTGGTTCCTGCGGTTGAGATTGATAAAGACACCTCAGAATTAGCTGCAATCTGATCTGGAATTGAGACCTCCCAAACATCAGCATCTGGAGAATCTCCAGTCCAACTTACAGCAATTGGTAAAGTCTGATTCATGCGATTGGAAATTAGATACTCAGGCGATTCCAAATGTACTCCGATATCTCCACCTCTGATTACTACATCTTCTCCTTCGATAATCGAGTACGAGCGTAGCATTATTCCTTCTTTGCAGAAGGCTAGCCAACCACTAGTATCGAAGTAAAGAGTGCCGGAACCCAATTGGCCGGCTGGAATTCTAACCGACGAACGGTCAGAGAATGTCCAATTCCAACTATCTCCAATTTCCATCTCTGGCATAATCTCTGTTGAAGGGCAGAAAGCGTTGCCTTGGACGCCAAAAGTAATCGAATAATCGGTATTTGCTGAGTACCAATCAGGAACCTGCCAAGCACCATCAGAAATCTGTAATTTAGCCTCGGTTCCGTTCACTGGCATCCACCATGTTATTCTTTCACCATCTTCGAAATCTAGTGCCAATGCAGGGCCCATAACCCGTCTGAATTCATCATTATATGACGATGATTGCAGGGCGCCTTCGTAACCACGAAGACAAACGTCGTGAAGGCCTACCTCAGTCAGGTTGGTTTCGTTTTCAAACTCCCAAAATGGATTTCCTAGAACTAAAGACGCGGGCCTATTATCGACCTTCTGAATGCTCATACAAATTCTTGGAGTCTCCGTGTCCTCAATCAGCAACCAAAGAGGGTCAATTGGAGAGGTTGTTGCTGGATGCCTCAAAACGGTTAGGTGTTCTTCGATATGGCCTTCAACATCGACTAGAATCCTCAACCACATCGATGCATCAGGAATTAGTGTAGGATTGTTTTGAGCAATGTCCATCGGAGTTATTGTCAAACTCAATTCCCCAGGTGAATTTTGAGTCACGTCATCGAACCTGTAAATCCCCTCATCGTTGAACTGGGAAGAACTGATCGCCCATGATTGAGAGTATTCCCCCTCAATTCTAATCTGTATCCATCCGGAAACCGGATTGATTCCTTCTGGGGTTAAATCTAGAGTGAGGTTGTAGGCTTCTGAGAGGGTTAGGTCAAGTTCCTCAGCCCATGCGGAGGTGTCCAAGCCCTCATCCCATTCATTGATTGCGAAGGAGGGATTCAATCCTGGAAAACCCATGATTAGAACGAATACAAGAAGTGCAGCAAACCTACTGCGTTCCTTGTTAGAGGGAACTATTGATTCGTCAACTACCAAAGGTGGAGGTGAATTTTCCGGGCTGAATCGACGCATGGCTGCCAGAGCCGCAATCAATAGCCAAGGCATGTACTCGGTATTTGCAAAGATCATTACCATCGCTCCGAGCATTAGAATGAATATCCCTGTCTGACGGTTTGAATCGGACATCTCCGCTGGACCGATTAAAGCGTGTAATAATCGGTCGCCAGGGAATCCTGGAATAGGTAATAACAGAGTCCAACCGATTAGGGTTAAGCCGATTCCAGCAAGTCCAGTAAGGTGAATCCATTGGAGTTTGATCAACAAATTTTCGCCCATCCAATCTAAAGTTAGGATTGAGATTAGGAGATTAGTATCGAAGCCGATAGGTGAAGAGGACAATTCTGGAGGCTCTAGAGGAGTCAAATGCAAACCGATAACGGTCAACAAACTTCCTCCAAAGAATAGAATTAGAGGCGCTGTTAGTTCGATTATCGCCAACGCTCTTCGGTTGGGAATTGGAAGCAAATCCGCTCTATGTTGACTCAAAACACCAGCCAGTCCAAAGGGCCAACTAGTGGCCAAAATAGGGAAGGCAATCGGCACAACATGACCAATTTTGATACCGAATTGTAAGGCGATTCTTCTGCGTACTTCGCTAGCTAGGGCCAAGACGAGAATCATTGGAATGGCCATGTAAATCAGTGATTCTTGGAGTAAATTAGAATCGAGGGCGGTAGCGCTCGAATCGAATTGCATCAACCAAGCGCTACCAATCATCGTAAGGAAGCCAGCCATCATTAGCCAAACAGCAGATAACTGCCAATTTGCAATGATTTGCTGGCCTTGTGGATAGTGAGCGATACTGAGTATAGGAGGATTACCTCTATCTAACATCGAAAGGTAGCCTAATGGCTCTAGTTCCTTGTTGAGTTGAATCAATGCCTCAGAGTCGCTCCTACCACTTTTTGCCCTGGCTTCCCAAGCCTGCCCAGCCATCGCTTCGTTGCCTAAATCAAAGTAGCGATGGATGATGTGGAGTAGCAATTCTTGCTGCGTCCAAGCCGAGTGATCGAGAACGATTGGCTCGGCTTCCGACATACTACGCAACCACCTTTGGTGGTTGCGAACTCATGCACCCACCTATCAAACCGCGTAATGCGCAAACCGTGATGCAAAGATGCTCTCACTTGTTCTTGAATCGCTTCAAGCGGAAGGTCTCTTCACGCTCCATTTCTTCCAATCTAAGTTGGATGAAAGTCTGAGCTTCTTTCATCTCTGGAATGACCTTGAACTCGAGCGCGTTAACACGGCGCTTAGTTGCTTCAATCTCTTCTAGAAGACGCTTCAAAGTAGCCTCCATCTCGGCCGCTTTGACTATCTTGGCGATTAGTGAGGAGTAGGCGTCTGCGGCTTCGTCGATGTATGGGGAACCACCGATTAGACCTGTTCCGCGCTCTTCGATGGTCGAGGTTAGATTCTGGCCTTCGACTTGAGGAACTACAACACCCATGATGTTTCGGCGACTAACTTCAACCTCTGGTGAAGCAGAGTTAGCAATAGCAGCGCTCTTGACAACAAGTCCACCTTCGATAGCGCTGGCCAAGCTGATGGCCTCAACCGCTTCTCGATAAGTGCCGACGAGTTCCTCTCTTGCATTAATCATCTCCGACAACAGAGTTCGGAACTCGTGGAACAATCCGTCTCGCTTCATCTTCAGCAGATTGTATCCACTGGACGTCTGCTTGATGCGTCGCTTGAGGTTGATTAGCTCGGACCTAGTTGGTTTGATGTCCAATGCCATTTTTTCACCTCCTCATC
>CAZKVK010000069.1:0-612 GCA_964556195.1 uncultured Candidatus Poseidoniales archaeon | reverse complement strand
AGATACTTCGTGTCGATGTTGGTTAGTAGATTCCAAGCTAGATCGAGTGTTCCTTCACCGATTGATCGGTCTTCGTCACGACTCTGTCGCAAGAACTCGTTCTCAAAGATGTCAGCAAACTTCAGCAACTGAAGGTCACGCTCGTTCAATGCATCTTCACCGACAATCGCAACCAGACCACGCAATTCCCTGCCTTGAGCGTAGGCAGCGTACAACTGGTCGGATACGGACTTGTGGTCTTCACGAGTCTTACCGTCACCAATACCCGCGTTCATCAGTCGACTTATCGAAGGTAGAAGGTTAATCGGAGGGTAGATACCCTTCTGGTTCAATTCACGAGAAATAACAAGCTGTCCTTCTGTGATGTATCCTGAAAGATCAGGAATTGGGTGGGTGATATCGTCACCCGGCATCGTAAGAATTGGGAATTGTGTGATACTTCCCTTCTTTCCCTTCACCAGACCTGCACGCTCGTAGAGCATAGCCAAGTCAGTGTACATGTATCCAGGGTAACCACGTCGTCCAGGAACTTCTTCACGAGCGGCGCCGATTTGTCTTAGAGACTCACAGTAGTTTGTCATATCAGTGTAGATGACCAGTACGTGGTAATCG
>CAZKVK010000068.1:0-4788 GCA_964556195.1 uncultured Candidatus Poseidoniales archaeon | reverse complement strand
AGGAGATGCTAGGTCTACCACGGAGTCATCGAAAGGTTGTGGATTATTCAACTAAGCGCAATCGAGGATTAGTTTTGGATTATGGAACTGTGGCTTTTTGCTCGTATTGGTTTTGTTTCCCCCGCGTAACTAATTACAAAGGAATTTCTCGAAGGTATGTGGATATCCCTGGGATGTGGACTTTGAGGAAGATTCTGGCTAAATTTAGGCGCAAGGTGTTCTCAACTGGCTTGAACAGGAAGGTTCTGTTGGTAAATCATCACAAAGTGGGCTCTGCCCTAATTTGGAATATTTTTGAGCCTATGGCCATTAGAATCGGATGGATTATCAAAAACGTCCATGGAATTGCAGAAACTCCCCCTCGAGATGCTGATGTAATCCAACTAATGCATGGAGTAGTTAGTAGTGAGTTTCCAGTTGATGAATTTCGTGCTGTTAGATTCATTCGTGATCCTAGAGATGTGATAGTATCTGGATACCTATACCATAAGAGATGTGATGAAGAATGGTGCACTAATCCACCGACCAATTACTCTGACTTACTGTATCCGAAAGTTCCCTGGCCATTACAACACCTTAGCCAAGATGAGAGGGAGAATTGGGTAGATTTTCTAAATGGTAAATCATACCAACAGAATTTAATCGATATGGAGGAGAAAGAGGGTTTGGTTTTCGAGATGAACGGTTATGCGAGGATTACAATTGAATCAATGTTGGATTGGGTTGATGAGCCGGGCACTCTGACAGTAAGATTGGAGGATTTTGCTTCGGATTTCGAATCTACTCTAACCAAGATTCTTGATTGGATAGGATTAGAGGAGGAGACCATACAACGAGAGGTTGAATTGGCTAAAGTTCACGATATCTCTAGTATGTCAGATGAAGATATACGGGTGAATAGGCACATTTCTAGTCGGGAGATAACTAAGTGGGATAGCTACTTCAATGAGGAATTGGAAAATATCTACCATGATTTATTTGGAGAAGTACACAAGAAACTTGGATATTAGTGAGGGGAAGTAATGATTGGTTGGGTATCCACATGGAATGAAAAGTGCGGGATAGCAGTTCACTCAGAGAATATACTGGCTCATTTCAGTGATGACTACCTCATTCTGGCACCAGAGGACTATTCAAAAATTAGAGATGATGAGGAGTTCGTACGTCGATGTTGGAAGAAGAAGAATCATGATTTCCATGAATTGATTTCAATAGTGAATAAAGAAGGGATTACAACCGTTCTGATTCAGCATCATCCCGGGTTCATGTTGTTCGCCCATCTGAATAATCTCATCAACGAACTAGTAGAGAATGGAGTTGTGGTTTCCGTAATCCTGCATAATACCAAGGAGAGGCCGTTAATTTTCAGAACAAACCGCATTGACAAAGCAGTGCCCGGAATGAAATTATGCAGGAACATTCTGGTTCATCAGAAGGGAGATGTAGAAAGATTGCAGAGCTTAGGATTAGAGGGTAATATAGTACTGATACCCCACGGTATTTACCCTCCTCCAAAGGACTCTTCTGGACTATCAATTCCAGAGGGGCGGGTGATGGGAACTTTCGGATTCATGTTGCGTCACAAAGGATTCCCTGAGTTGATTCGAGCCTTCTCAGTACTGAGAAATTGGGATTATTTGGTCATGTTATGTTCGGCTAGGGATGACTCGTCTGCAGCACTTAGTGAGTGTATTGAATACATTCGGAAACTTGGATTGGAAGATCGCGTAATCCTGGAAACCGAGTTTCTTGAGCAGGACTATGCGATTTCGACTTTATCCAATTTGGATTTGATTGTCTTCCCATATCAGAATACCAAGGAGAGTGCAAGCGGGGCAGTTAGAATGGCTGTAGCTGCCGGAACGGCAATTGCAGTTACTCCATTGGAAATTTTTGAAGATGTTGAGGGGGCTATCGTAATGGAGGGTCAAACTGTTGATTCGATTGTTTCTTCTCTTGAAAAATTGGATGATCGGGCCTTAGAAAATTCAAGGAATCGGATTATTCAGATGCGAGATAGTAACCAATGGCCCTCAGTGTCTATGCGTCTAGCAGAGTTGATTCACTGAGTACATTTACTCAGGATAGTCGTACTCGTCAAAGTCAATCTTGTATCGTTGATAGGTCAATGCTCTCGTTTCATCGGTGTACATTTCTTCAGGGCTTTTGCCCTTAGTCTGATTTCTCCTCTTGAGCTCATTGAAGCCGTATCGTTGTCTGATTTTTTCGTAATCAGATTGAAGGTTTTCGACTTTGCCGATGAAATCAACTCTACCGCTGCGGGAGATTATTTTCTTCTGAGACTTGAAGTGTCTATCACTGAGGATATCAGGGATTTTCGAAACCTTGCGCACAAATTCTTCGAATGTATCGTCATTTTTCAAGTAACCAAGAAGATACTTGGAATAGATGAAATTTGATTCGTCTTCCATGTTGAACTTATTCTTGTAGCAAGAAGCCAGTCTACGATAGGGATCTCTTACGATTGTGAAAGCGAAGTAGTGTCTCGACTGTTTGGGTATTTTGCGCTGTGCATTGTGCCCTACCTGATGGTGGATACTCAGACCCAGTGGAGGATCTCCATAGATGGAGGATTTGATTGATGTCGATGCGGACTTGGCGACGCTAACGAATACTACTTCTTTATCATCAATAACATAGACATCTGGAGAGTCCAGTTCTCCATAGATTACAACGTGAGCAATGTCTCTGAGCAATTGATACATATTTCCCAAGGACAGTTTCATACTCTTCACAGCCTAGTTTGCCTTGCAGCCCGATGTAAACGCCCTTATTCCCATATGAAAAGTATGCGAGAAGAATAATTGTGAGGAAACTGGAGTAAATGATTGGACCGATGAAGCAATATGTGCTCGCATCGACGTTCGGCAAGATGTCCCAACTGTCCCGAGAAGCGGTCGAATCCATGCTCGCACTCGCAGGCTTGGAGGGATTGAAGACAATCACGCCGATGCAAGGCGGTTGGGACAACTCCAACAGCCTCCTAACCCTGAGTGATGGAACCCGCCTTGTTCTCAAGATTTGGAATGCTCAGAGTGAGGAAGGGACTCAGGCGGTAATCGATAGGCAATTGCACTTGCAAGAACACGGTATCCCCACCTCGGTGCCGATGCAGCTCTCCGAGGGTGGTCGCTATACTGTCAGAGAGGGAGTGGCTTGGACTCTATTGCCATACATCGATGGTGGGCATCTAGACTCTGATTCAAAATCGCTTGAGAGTCTTGGCGAAGTGATGGCTGCGATGCACGAGATTCCGCTCGCCGAGTGTTTCCCACGCGATTACAGGATGGGTTGGAGTCTGTTCAAACGAATGTATGAGATGGCTGGTCCTGATTCGCAGTGGCCCGATTTCTTATCTCGTCTCAAAGACGAGGAGGAGGGGTTGCGCGGAACTATACCTGAGGGCTTGCCTGAGGGAATTCTGCACGGTGATCTGTTTCCAGACAATGTGCTCGGGGCCGGCAGTGTTGCTGCAATCATCGACTTTGAGGAGACATGGATTGGCCCCAAGGTCTTCGATCTCGTGATGGCTTTCGTCGGCTTTGGATGGCAAGGTGGTGCTCCAGTGCCGGAGCGCTGGCAAGCCCTGTTGGCTGGATACGAATCGATCCGTCCGCTCACCGGCCCTGAGAGAGCGGCTCTTCCAGCCATGCACCGGTATGCCACGCTGTCAATAGCAGCGTGGAGATACTGGAAGCATGTGATGAGTGAGCCCGATGAGAAACTCGCCGACAGATACCTCGAAATGCTTGATAGATTAGAGGTTCAGTTCGACTTCTCGGAGGCAGTCCAATGAGCGGGGTGGTTCACTCGATTAACGTCTGCGCCGAGGGTGGTGTGCCCAAGCATTCAGTCAATGCAGCGAGGATAGATGTCGAGGGGGTCGAGGGAGACTACAACAAATTCCGAGACGAGCGTAAAGGTGGTACCACTAGGCGAGCAGTGAGCCTGTTTTCTCTCGAGCGAATCGAGCAATTGGATGCTGAGGGACATCCAATTTCAGTCGGCTCGACGGGCGAGAATATCACCATCGAGGGTCTCGATTGGCCTTCACTCGAAGTCGGAATGAAAGTCAAGGTCGGCGCTGCATTGCTTGAGTTGAGTGAGCCGTGCGCGCCGTGCTTCAAAATCGAGGAGTCGTTCATCGATGGTAGATTCGCCAGAATTGATCACGAACAGGAGTTTGGTTGGTCAAGGTGGCTGGCTTCGGTCCTCGAAGAGGGCATGGTAACCACAGGAGACGCAGTCTCAGTGCTGAATCCGGGCGAGGATTGAAGCAAGGGCGGCTGTAAGGCGACTGCATGATGATGAGAGAGGGACAGCCCAGGCTCGGCTTCCGAGCGAGGTTGCGAAGAGGCTGGAACATCACTAAACTGGGGATACATGTGGTCAGAGCCGATCCCGAACTGATGGTCTACACCTTGCTGTCAGGACTGTTCTCGATAGGGGCAGCCATCGGTCTGCTGGCCGCTACTGGAGCAATCGGCTTCTTCACAGGAGGAGAAGAAGGCATGGGGATGGGAATGTACGTCGGCATGTTCCTGACTTACATGGTAGTGGGAATGATCACAGTATTCTGGAACGCAGCGATAATCGCGAGTGCTTACGAAAGGCTCACCACGGGCACTAACCCAAGTTTCTCCTATGGCATCAAAGAGGCTGCAAAGCGCCTGCCGGCGATTCTGATGTGGGGCCTGATTTCTGGGACCGTAGGACTGATTGTAGGACTACTCGAAGGTATGGCGCAAGACGATAATCCGGTCGTCC
>CAZKVK010000067.1:0-4845 GCA_964556195.1 uncultured Candidatus Poseidoniales archaeon | reverse complement strand
GAATGGAAATCGCCTAGAGATTCGGTAATCGAGTCGGTGCCGGAAATGCTTGAGAAGGGTAGGTAATGAAAAATCCTGATTACATATTCCTCTGGGCTAGACTCGCTGAAATAGTCAGAGATGTCAGCGGAGATTTGCCGGTTGTAATTGATGAGCCGGGGGATTTGCGATTAGAGACAGAGTCGGGGCGACCGTTTGCTAGTGTTAGGATTCAGCGCGGACATGTAGGATTGTACTTGCTACCGGTTTACTACTTTCCCGATCTGTTGCCAGCGAAGTTAACGGACAGGAAATCTGGGTTAAGCACTCTAAGATTCTTCAGAGAAGATGATGAGTTGATTGGTGAGGTCCCGAAGTTGGTTGAACGTTGTTTGACAACCATAGGAAATTACTGAGATATAGTATACACCAATGGTAGGATTAGTTTTCATAGGGAGTCTTGACGCGTAAATATGAGCAGGGTTGCTGCGGTGCTTGTTCTGCTAATGTTTAGTTCGACCTTGAGTGGTTGCTTATGGTGGGAGGAGGATGAGGAAGTAATCGTCGAGAGTGGTCCCTTCTCCTTTGAACAAGAAATACCGCTCACAACTTGGTACCATTACCCCGGCTCTGTGTCGGCTCCGTGGGCTGTAGATGCCAGCAACCCCGAGGCGGTCTCGGCGGCGAACATTACCGCCAATCTTTCTGGCAATAGTACTCCTTACTTCGCCAACGCGACATACTATGGAACTGGTTTCGATACCTTTGAGCCGACAATTGGAATTACTGCGTCTGGTGCCATTTTCTTTACTAACTGGAATGGGCTTGGTGACGGTACACACGTCATCCGCTCGCGCGACCAAGGACAGACTTGGGAGGATGTTGGTCCGTTCGGAAGAGTGGATGATGACTCGGGCCAAACACCCAACTCGAACGATCCTTACATCTATGTCGATAAGTTCACCGATCGTCTGGTCAAGTTCGATATGCACGCTCTAGCAGCTATGTTTGTCGAGTATTCAGATGATGATGGAGATACTTGGAGTGTACCATACCCTGTCGAAGGGTACTACTTGCCACAAGACCATCAGAGCATCGCTTCGATGCCCGTTCCTGATGGAGTGACTGCTTTCCATCCGGTAATTTACGTCTACTGTATCAATACTGGCTCACCAGCAGCAGGGGCACAGTGCTCCCGTTCGCTAAACGGAGGAATATCTTGGGACGCTCAAAGAATCGGGTTCCCGAGTAATAGCTTCCCACAATGTTCTGGTCTGCACGGTCATTTGGCAGGTGGAATTGATGGAGCGGTGTATCGTGGGAATCCCTCGTGCGAAGGACCCGCAGTGTATCGTTCTCTAGACGGTGGTTACACATGGACTGAACATACAATCACGATTGAAATAGGAATGCAACAGGGTTGGCATTCACATGAGGTCGCCACTGCAGTGGACGACGGAGGAAATCTGCACGCCACTTGGATTAGCCAAGACCAGATGCCTTGGTACGCCTACTCAAGAGACCAAGGAGATACTTGGAGTGAGCCGATGATGGTGGCCGCTCCCGGTGTCACAGAGACTGGTTTTCCTACCATCTTCGCTGGTGCAGAAGGAAGGGTTGTAATCGGCTATATCGGAGAGGTCAACGATGTTTCTTCAAACAACTCAACGGTAGGGGGTGTCGGTTGGGGTGGCTATATGGCAGTAATGACCGATGCATTCGCTGAGAATCCTCTGATTACTAGTATGGCTGTCAACCATCCTGAGGATCCGCTGGATATCACCTCTGATTGTGGTAACGTTAGATGTGGTGGATTTGGCGATTTTATCGATGTTGAAATAGATGATGAAGGAAGGCCATGGATTGCACTCGCTCACAACGCTGCAGGGTTTGATGAAGCGGTTATCGGGACGATGACGGAGGGACCTGCATTGTATGGTGAATTGGCGTACCTTTCTCCGCTCCCTCCTGGTGGAAACTCGACGCTGAAGATGAGTTAATTGAACCGTTCACCTGATGTAGGCGGGTCCTGACCGCGATTCGTGCGCGTAGTGTCCTTGATGCTCGTCCTGTTGATGGTTTCAGCCCCATTGGGTGGATGCTTCGGAGAGGAAGAGGTGGTTGTTGAAGAGAAGAATATCTTCGATGATTTGTGTCCTCAGGGGATTGCGAATAACACCTGGTACCACTACTCCAACGCGACTGATGCGACCAAGGTCTCAGATGTATTCAACGGCACTTCGGTACTTATCGGGAATAATGCTCCGGTATGCGCTATCGGGACATATTATGGAATAGGTTTGACAACGTTTGAGCCTACGATTGGGGTGACGTCTTCGGATAATTTGTACATGACCAGTTGGGGTAATGGAGATTCTGGATCGACTGCGATTGTTCGGTGTTCAGGTCTAATTGGTATGACTAATGTCAGTGATTATGTGTGTGAAGATGTATACAGCGTATTCGCACCGGTTGCAAATAGTAACGACCCGTATGTGTATGTTGATCCTTGGACTGATCGGATAATGAAATTCGATATGCATGCATTGCTGGGGATGACGGTCGAGTGGTCAGATAATGAAGGCGGAAGTTGGACTGGGCCATCAGTGGCTACCGGTTGGTCCGTACAAGACCATCAAACGATTGCTTCCTCACCTTATCCTGCACTACTACACCCGACTACGTGGGTTTTCTGCGTCAATGGTAACTATCCATACCCGGTTTGTTCCAGCAGTAATGATGGTGGTCTGACTTGGGGCCCTGAGGTGCCGGGCGCTCCTACAAGCTGCAATAGTGGTGGATTGACAGGGCATATCATGGGATCTGACAACGGTAATTTCTACCGTGGAAACAGAGGTTGTAATGGAGGTGAGGGGTACTCAATCTACCGTAGCACAAATGGTGGGTTGACATGGACTGAGCATCCACTTCCAACCGAAACCACCGGGACTGCTGAGACTTGGAACTTCGAGGAGGCCCAGGTCTATCCTGACTCTGAGGATAATGTCCACGCAATGTGGATGGGTTCAGACAACATGCCCTATTATTCGTACTCAAGAGATGAAGGCGATACCTGGAGTGAACCGTTGATGGTTGCGCCTCCTATTGGACTCAACGGCACTGGTTTCCCGGTGATTGCGGCTGGAGGTTCCGGTCAGGTAGCGCTAGGTTATCTGGGCGATTCAGGAGGAAATACATGGAACGGATACCTGACTGTTATTTCTGATGCATTTAGTCAGATGCCGTTGATGACAACAGTTCAGGTTAATGCCTGGGGTGATCCTCTAGACACAAGTGCTGATTGTGGTTACAATAGGTGTGGAGGTTTTGGTGATTTTAATGATATCATCATCGACCAGCACGGGCGTGTTTGGTTTGGTTTGGCACACAATGTTGGTGGAGAGATTGGTATTTTTGGAACCATGACAGTCGGGCCATCTCTGCGTGGTAATGGGACGCTTGCTGAATTACCACAAGGTGGGCCAAGTACCCTCTAGAAAACTTCAGGATACAAGTCGTAGGCTTGGTAGGCGAAGCTTGCCGCGAAAGCCAACATTGCTAGGCCGCAGATGGTCATACCAATACGATATTTGCGTGGAGAAAGCCAGGTTCCTCCGCCTACGAAAATCCAGGCTATTGATGCCTTGACTAGGATAATTGTGACAAGGAACGCGATTGCATAGATTATCGGTGCTATCGGTTCTTGCTCCGCTGCGGTAGCCATTAGAGGCCCCCCAATCAAAAACCAGAACACGTAGACATTGGGGTTGAGAAGATTCGTTAGGATTCCGCGTTTGAACGAACCTGTTGCATCTTCTTTCACATCAGAGTTTGGTAATTCCAATGTGAAGCATTCAAGGCCCATTTTAGCCAGAAAGAGTGCGCCTATGCCGGAAATCGCGAGTAAGATACTGGGTTCGGTGGCCAGCCAGCCCGCGAAAAACAGACTGATGATGATTAGTGGGCCATCTGTGAAGATCGGTGCTGCTGCTGTCCACATTCCCGCTCTCAGACCTTTGGAAAGTGATTCTCGAATCACCATAGTCAGTAGTGGGCCGGGTCTGATTCCCTCAATGATGCCTAGGGCCAAACCGGCTCCTGCGAGTTGTGCGATTAATTGGGTGTCCATCGCCTAACGCCTCGAGTAAATGGTGATTTTTGCCAGTAACTCCAGTATTTCGAGGTACAGCCAGACTAGGGTTACCATGAGCCCGAAAGCGGCTCTCCACTCCAATTGCTTCGGTGCACCCGATTGGACTCCTCTCTCAATGAAGTCAAAGTCCGCCACCAGACATAATGCGCCGATACCAATGACGAACAATGAGAATGCGATGCCGATTGGGCCTGCCCCGTGAATATAGGGTACCTGGTACCATCCTGTTATGGCACCGAAGAAGGACACGAGGTAAATCAGCACAATAGCGAGAAGTGCCGAAGTAACTGCGATTCGGGTGTTCTCATCCCAAGCAATTAGACCGGCCCTGTAGATCATTATCATGGCTCCAAGAATTAGGAAAGTGAGACATGCTGCTAGGATTCCTATTCCAGGTATATCCAACCCCACTTCAACCCACCATGTCACACCACCAAGGGCGAGTCCTTCCATAGCAGCGTAGCCGCAGATTAGAAATGGACTGGAAGAGCCTGAAAAAATGACAATTAATGCCAATATGAAACCGCCAATAAATCCGACAAGAATCAAGGGTGAGGCTTCGGGCATGGAGAAGGCTGTCAATACGGCTGTAGCCGCGGTTATGAGAAGTAGTATGCCAGTCTTCTCAGACACCCCTTCAATAGTCATCATATTGGACTCGTAATCTTCCCACCAAGAGACGTCCTTGTATCCTGATTTAGAAAAGGTCGAGT
>CAZKVK010000066.1:0-4931 GCA_964556195.1 uncultured Candidatus Poseidoniales archaeon | reverse complement strand
TCATTTCGTATGCTATCAAGAGGAAAAACCCGAATTGGGCCCACATCACCAATGAGAATGAGGATGTGTCGGTCGGTGGCATTTTGTATGTGGAGTTATCTTCCATAAAGACGGAGAGAACATGTCGGTTATTAGACATTTAAAGTGGAATATTGCCGTGTTTCTTCGGCGGAACCCATTCACGCTTACTCCTCAATGGCCTGAGTGCCTGAATCAATTTGTGACGTGTTTGCTCCGGTTCAACTACGTCATCAAGCCAACCATTGCGAGCTGCAACATAGGGGTCACCAAATTTCCTTCGATACTCTTCAACAAGTTCGATATGGGCTGAATCTGGATCTTTAGCTTCTGCTAATTCAGCCCTGTGAATGATATTGACTGCACCTTCAGCACCCATAACGGCAAGTTCACCTGTTGGCCATGCGATGTTATAGTCAGAACGTAGGTGTTTGCAGGACATAGCGAGGTAAGCCCCACCGTAGGCCTTGCGGGTGACAACGGTTAGTTTGGGTACGGTTGCCTCGGCGTAGGCATAGAGTAACTTAGCACCATGACGGATGATTCCACCCCACTCCTGCACGGTTCCTGGTAAGAAACCCGGAACGTCGACGAAGGTTACAACGGGGATGTTGAAAATATCACAAGTACGAATGAATCGAGCGGCCTTCACTGAGGCGTCGATATCAAGGCATCCCGCCAATACCTTAGGCTGATTTGCAACTACCCCAACCGATTGCCCATCCAATCTAGCAAAGCCGATTACAATGTTTTCAGCGTAAGTCGAGAATAGTTCTAGGAATCGTCCTTCATCGACGACTTCCTCGACGACTTTGCGAATGTCGTAGGGTATATTCGAGTCTGCAGGAACAATCTCTGTCAGATTCTTGCAGGCCCGGTCAGCAGGGTCTCCACTGTTGAGGGTAGCAGCCTCAGCAAGTGTATGGTCAGGTAGGAAAGAAAGGATTTCAATCGCGGTTAGAATTGCATCTTCCTCATCTTCTGCCACCATGCAAGCCACACCTGAACGTGAGGCGTGAGCGTCAGCTCCACCGAGGCTATTCTGGTCCAATTCTCCGCTGGCGATTTCGGGGATGAAGTAAGGTGAGCGCATGAACATCTGGCCATGGTCATCGGAGAGGATGACGAAATCGGATAGGCCAGCGGCGAGAGCACTTACTCCTGCGACCGTTCCAAGAATTATCGAGAAGGTGGGAATACGTCCTGAGCAGGCTACAAGGATATCCAGCAATTCGCCAGTCGCTCCCAAAGCCGGCACTCCATCCTGTACTCGCTGGCCATCACCATCCCAAATTCCAACTAAGGGGAGTTGCGACTTTTCTGCGAACTCAGCAACCTTGGCAATTTTGCGAGCGTGCATCTCACCCATTGTACCGTCAAAGACCGCGTAATCTTGAGCGAAGCAAACTACTCTCCTTCCGTCTATTTTGCCGTGACCTGCAACAACACCATCTCCGTATGGCCGATGAAGGTGCATATTGAAGTCGCCAGAGCGATGTTGGACGAAACTGTCCACCTCGACGAATGAATCTGCATCGAGAAGCATATTGATGCGTTCTCTGGCTGTCTGACGGCCGGATTTTCGCAATTCTTCCATGCTAATCCGATCGGCTGCATTGAGAGCTTCTCGGCGCATCGCATCGAGATCATCCGAGTGCGATGCGCCCGCCATAAGCAAGCCAAACCACTAGCGGTTATTCATCGAAGCGGCCAACTAAGGTCAGGCGACAAAACCCTTCCAAGCCCGCATATATTCAACAAATTTCTCGCTGAGCCCCTCATCCAAGAGATGTTCAGCAGTGAACGGCGGGCGTTGTGGATCGTACTCTGAGTCACCGAGATGACTTGCCCAATTTGCATGACCAATTGCCGAACGAGCGACGGCTACCAAATCAGCGCCCTGATCCATAACTTCCTGCGCTTGAGAGGTCGACCAAACAGCTCCGCAAGTAATCATTGGCAATCGGTTTGCCAGACGCTCAGCGAAAATTTCAGTCAACATTCGGGAGTCATCATGATGAGCGGGTGGAGTGAAGCAATCCCAACAAGAAATGTGTAGGAAATCTATGCCTGATTCTGCCAGCATATCGACTAAGTCTAGAGAGTCTTCAAGCAAGACTCCGATTTTGTTGTACTCTGGAGAAATCCGTACTCCAATCAGAAAATCCTCGCTAGTAAGCTCTCTAATTCTCTCAATGATGTTTAGCAAGAAGCGCGCCCTATTCTCCAGTAAGCCGCCCCACCGGTCATCTCTGCGATTGGTTTCCTTCCCGAGGAATTGACAGACGAGGTAACCATGAGCGCCATGAATCTCAACTCCATCAAATCCGGCTTTTTCACAGCGAGCTGCCGCCGTGGCAAAAGCCTCGACTAATTCCTCAATCTCAGAATCATCCAATGCCCTTGTCTCACCGTTATCTGAATCGCTTGTTGGATTGATACTCGCAGATACAGGCTGAACGCCTGTCAGTCTCTGAGGACAGCGCATTCCACCATGGAAAATCTGCGCTAGGGAAACTGCTCCTTGCTCTTTAATTCCAGCCGCTAAACGGGTCAAACCAGGCAATTGATGATCGCCCCAAACGCCCATCTCTCCATCCCAGCCCTGACCCTCTGAAACGACGTGCGTAGCGGCTGTTGTTACGATTCCAAAGCCGCCTTCGGCTCGACGGATTAGCCAATTGATTTCCTCATCTGAGAGTGTTCCGTCCTCGTTACTTTGTTTGTTGGTCATCGCAGCGACAACCGCGCGATTACGTAACTTTTTGCCGGTGCGGGGAAATTCGAAGGTGTCTGCTGGAGCGGCCATGCGAAGCCTCCAATTCAGTCCATCGAATCGTGAGGATTCTCTCCGCACAAATCTTCGGACCAATTACTTGCAACTGTCTCCTGACCTCCACCTCTGCTCAGCAAATGGTGTAGCTTCACCACGGCTGAACTCGGCGGACAGAGTGAACCATGACCGAGGATACCCATCTGTTGCTGTTCTCGACCCTTGGCATAGACATTCATGTTGATTGGGCCGTGGATGGTCTGCGCCACTACGACTACGACTCCACCATTAGCGCAGTGATCTTCGAGCATCAATCGTAATTTGGTATTCTCCGGTGAATCATCCTGAGGGTCTGATATAGGCAGGTGACCTAGTCCAGTTCCATAGATTAGGATAGCATCGTAATTGTCCTTGATTGCAGACATCACTAGGTCGGGTTGCAGATGAGCGTCGGCGATGAATTGAGCAATTCGAGTATCTTCATCGAACATCATTGGTGAAAACGCTTCGACCCTTGCATCGGCAGGCTCGTGCTCTGCCATCTCGATAGTGGGGCCCGTTCCATCGTTGTTGACCCAAGCCAATGGGTTCTGATTTATCGGCTTGAATGCGTCTCTTCGGGATGAGTGATATTTGCGGCTGGCAACACCTGGAAGGACTGCACAGCGACCATCGGATGAATCAGCGTGTAGAACTACTACGCTAGCGTCACGGTATCCGCTTGGTGCAGGCCCATGAGCCGCCCAATGTACCGCCGCTACTAGGTTCTCCGCGGCATCGCTAGAACCTCTGTCAGGTGAGCGTTGAGAACCTGTGAGGACGATTCGGCCGGGTGGCCTTCCACCATTTCCGGCCCAGCCGTAGCCCATCGCTGCAGCGCTGAGGTGTAGAGTATCTGTGCCGTGAGTAATCACCACTCCAACAGCGCCTTCGGCAAATGCTTCCTCAGTCGCTTTCAGCATTCGGTTCCAATGCCTCGGCCTAATATCATCAGACCACATATTTCCAAGTTTAACTGCCCTTATCCGAGCCACAGACCTGAGTTCGGGAACTGATTCCAATAATTCGTGTGGCTCGAATCTCGCACTTACAGCACCTGTTGCATAATCGACCTTGGAAGCGATAGTTCCGCCAGTGTGAATTAGATGGACCAGAGGTAGGTTTTCGTCTTGTTCAATCGGAGTTGATGCTTCTTCCTCAGCAATCTCGACCTCATCGAGAATTTTCACCGATTCAACGTAGGATTCTGGATAACTGACATTGTAGCCATTGGCCAACTTGAGAGTGATTAGTTTCGGACCCGCCGCGGGTAAAGCAAGACCCTCGTGTTCGACCACTCCAGACCAAGTCTTGACGGCCACCTTGACCGGTGTTCCCGCTTCGGGCCAGTCTCCCATGCATCCGCAGGAGGTGATTCACTCCATCAATGCGACGCACACAAATGCACTGGCTGACGAGAGCGTCGACAATTCTTTCACACGCCAAGGACAGGCGCTGGTGTGTCTGAGCCGTTGATTCATCCGGACATCGCCAAGGCTCACACCCTACCATCGAGATTCTACACAGATGAGAATACATTCCGTAATCTGATGAATGGAATGCGAAATTGTTGGTACTTTGCGGCGCATTCTAGCCAATTCGAGGAGAACAATGTGATTCCACTGACTGGCATTGAAGCAATGCTCGGCGAGGCCTTGATGCTAACCAATTCGGACAAGGTCCGATGTCTGTCGAATGTGTGTACTCATCGAGGAATGTTAGTAGCGACTGAACCTTGCAATAGCAATACTCTGCAATGCCGATATCACGGCCGGACTTTCGGCATGGATGGTTGCATGAAGAATATGCCAGAGTTCCAGGATGTCGAAGGATTCCCTTCCGCTTCCGACGACTTACCTAACTTCCCAATCACCGAATGGAGGGGATTGCAATTAGTTGGAGGTGAGCTATATCTCAAGGAAGCAATTACAGAATTAGAGTCTCGATTAGGATGGCTTGATGTCGAATCATTCCAACACGACCCAAGCCGATATCGCTCATATGAAATCGAAGCGAATTGGGCTCTGTATGTAGACAATTATCTCGAAGGATTCCACATTCCATTTGTTCACGGGGATCTACACGATGTGTTAGATAACGA
>CAZKVK010000065.1:0-5556 GCA_964556195.1 uncultured Candidatus Poseidoniales archaeon | reverse complement strand
GACTCAGGCCATGGCATGGTGTCGCTATAGCTGCGAGCGCAGCGTGGCTAGACGGCTACAATTGGTCTGATTTCGGTCAGGACCCACTCTGGCTGAGTTGCCTGTGGGCCCTGATGATTACCGTGATGTTCGTGGTGACCGCTTGCGAGTTCTTTGAGAAGGGCGAAGAGACTACTGGCTGAGGTCAGCAAGAACTCTAGCTAAACTCGGAAGAGAATTGGTTAGGGCTGGCGCGAATAGCAGTTTCCAAGCCTCAAGATGCTGGGCTACGACCATAATAACCGCAAAGTCGTCTGCAGTTGCCTCCTCACCATAAGAGATCGAGACTTGTTGTTTGGCAGAAAGAGAAACTGAATCTCCTCCTCCAGCAGTAGCATCGAGGTCGATTGCTAGATCTGCATCACCATCTTCGATGATTGCGGAATCCCAAGGCCCGCTAACCAATGGTCTTCGGCCTTCCTCTGAGATAATTGAGCCACCTTCTGCGCCCCAAGCTTCGGCAATTGCACGAGCTGCAGAGCCACCGCCCCGCATTCGCAATATGCTTCCATTCGGTTCAACACCGATGTGTCGGCAAGCAACAACAAATCCTACACCATCGGTGCTGGTTCCAGTCCATTCTCCATTTTGCAATTTCAACTGATTAATCGCATTAACACCCTTTGGTCCAGAAACTCCTAATCTTGCCTGAGGTGAATGTTTCAAGGGGGCGGTACAACTCAACCAAACATCTCCTTGGAGATTTTTCAGATTCGCCTCAAACTCATCCATCGAATCCGCTTCAAGATACACAGATTGAGCTTCCAGCCCAAGTTCTCCTCCTACTATCTCGAACAATCGCGGGGTCATTGAGTGGGAGATTGGATACCCCGCGATGCCCCAGTAAGCCGGTCCGTTCACTATGTAGTCCTCCGAATTCTCCAAAATGAAGGTTTCAAGTGAGGCACGTAGGCCGGTTTAGCGATGGACAGTGACCTTGACATCGCCCGAAAGGCCACAACTCGCCCTATTGAAGAGGTAGCCGAGAGGCTGGGTTTAGAGCGCAGTGACCTGATTTTGCAAGGTTCTTCGATAGCCAAGGTGTCGTGGAACCGACTCAAGCAGACCGGAAATGGAAAGCAAAGTTTCCTGATTTTGGTTACCAGTGTCAATCCAACTCCATTCGGTGAGGGTAAGACTGTAACCACAATTGGTCTCAATCAAGGCCTTAATCGCCGTGGCCATAATGCAACCTGTGTAATTCGTGAACCTTCGATGGGGCCGGTCTTCGGAATCAAGGGTGGAGCCGCTGGTGGTGGCTTCTCTCAGGTATTGCCAATGGAGGAAATCAACCTACACTTCACAGGAGATCTGCACGCCGTAACAATGGCCCACAACCTATGTTCGGCAATGCTGGACAACCACCTTCACCGCGGAAATAACTTGAATTTGGATTTGAACCGAATCCTGTGGCCTCGTGTCATCGACATGAACGATCGCAGTCTGCGAGAGGTTACCGTTGGACTTGGCGGAAAGGCCAATGGAATCGTCAGAACCGACAGGTTCGACATCACCGCAGCAAGCGAAGTTATGGCAATTCTAGTTCTTTCAAAGGACTATGCTGACCTCCGTGCAAGGCTTGGAAGAATTGCAGTTGGAGTCTCCAAAGAAGGAGGTCTAGTTACCGCAGAAGACTTGGGTTGCGCAGGTGCAATGGCTTTGCTTCTGAGGAATGCATTATTGCCCAACCTCGTACAAACCCTTGAGGGCGATCCTGCCTTCATTCATGGCGGTCCATTCGCCAATATTGCTCACGGCAATTCATCCATTATTGCAGACACCCTCGCACTTTCATGTGCTGATTATGTCGTTACCGAAGCAGGATTCGGTGCAGATATGGGTGCAGAGAAAGCTCTCCAAATCAAGGCGCAGGCTGCTGGAAAAGTGCCAGATTGTCTTGTTCTGAATGTCACCGTCCGTTCGATGAAATTGCACGGAGATGGATTCTCCACCGGCGGAGGAAAGAGACCTCCAAAGGAGGAACTGGAGGCCGAAAACGTCGACGCGACTCGAGCAGGTGCCGCTACAAATCTTCGAAGACACGTGCGCAACTTGTCTTCGACTGGCGTTCCGGTGGTTGTCTCAATCAATCGATTTGTCAGCGATACGGATGCCGAAATTGAGGCTATCCGAGAGGAGGCAGTAGCCGCTGGTGCGAGAGAAGTCGTCGTATTCGAAGGACACGCAAAGGGCGGAGAGGGCGGAGGCGCTCTTGCCGATGCTGTGGTCGAAGCCTGCACTGCTCACGATTTAGCGGGTCGCCCATACGAACCAATTGTAGAGCCAGGACTACCTGCTGACCAAACCATTCTTCGAGTCGCCACTAACGTCTACGGAGCGCATACAGTTGACTTCTCTCCACAGGCTCACAAGACTCTAGAATCATTGAGAGAATGGGGTCTGGAGAATCTGCCAGTTTGTATGGCTAAGACTCAGTATTCATTCAGTCACGAAGCTACAGCACTAGGTGCGCCAACCGGCTTTACTCTACCAATTCGTGAATTGAGACTCAATTCGGGCGCAGGATTCATCGTTGCCGTATGTGGTTCGATGATGACGATGCCTGGACTACCAATCCGCCCAGCCGCCATGGACATGGACATGGACGAAGACGGGCGACTGACTGGTGTGTTCAGCTGATGGAAGTGAGGATTTGCGACAACTGAAGGCCTCGGACGAGGGTGTCAGACTTCGCATCGACGATGCAGATGACCTCTGGACTCTCGCTCAGATTTGTCGAGCAGGTGCCAATCTCGGAATGCTATCTCACCGGCGCGATTCGACTACTGGAACTCAGGAAGGAGGACGCGCTAAATCAGCCGAGAGAAAGCCGATGTGGATTGAGATTGAAGTCTCAGAATGTAACTTTCAGCCATTTACTGACAACCTACGAGTCCACGGGATTATTTCCGAGGCCAAGATAGATATCGGCTCACATCACACACATCTGGTAGCACCGGGAGATGAGGTTGAGGTTTCATTCGAAGGAGGACTACCCGAGGTTGACCGAGAATTGGTCAAGTCAGCCCTCGCCGCAGGAACTCAACCCAAGGCGGGGCTAGTAATAGTCGAGAGTGATGAGGTATTGATTTTCGAAGTCTCAGCCCACGGAATTAGAGATGTCTCTTCATTTTCCATGAGGGGAGGAGGTAAGCGCGCTGATGATTCCACCGGAGTCCGCCGTGGCTTCTTCGAAAGGGTAGCTCGTGAGACAAAGATGGTTTTCAACGATCAAATGCCTCTGGTGGTTTGTGGGCCGGGAATGGCTCGTGAGCAATTTGAAGGAATGCTTCGCGCGGTTGGAGCGGAGAATCAGATTCTCAACACGGCTACATCGATAGGTGGTCGCCCCGCCGCTAACGAGGTTCTAGCAGGCGGTGCTGCAGACGCGGTTTTGGGAGAACACGAATTAGTCCGTCAGGTTCGAGCAATCGAAGATGGCCTGACTCGAATTTCCACCAACGGTGCTGTATCCTATGGCTTGAATGCAATCGAAGAGGCCGCCGAGCAAGGAGCTGTCGAGACTCTTGTAGTAGACGCATCCTTACTTCGCTCTGATGATAGAGTAATTAGATCTCGATGGGATGAGATAACTTCTGCAGTTGCAACAAATCGAGGAGAGGTAATCCAAGCCTCGGTTGAACACGATGCCGGTCAGCAACTTCTTGGTATGGGCGGAGCCATCGCTTTGTTGCGCTGGAAGGTCGATTGAATGGAAACCACCGTTCGAATCGTTGGATTTGGGGCCTCTCCAGTTTCAGAGGTTTTGGATTCAGCGGAAAATGCCTCTATCGACTGTATCGTGATTCCTGACCTTTCCGATTTCAGTCACGGTGAAATTGATTGGAGAGGGCGATTGGAAGGAGCCCATTGGCTCGTCCTATCTACTTCTACGGTCCTCGCTGGAGATAGTGCCAGGTGCGCCCAAGGTGCAAGCATGACCTTTGCCGAATTCGAAGGTCCTCGTACCGTAATGGTAACTGACATTCCCTCCGATCCGAGCAGACTTTCAGAGGCCTGGGGATTTGTAATTGAGAGGATCCGTCAAATTCACATGCTGTTTTTCACTAAGTCAGCGTTATCGGCGATAGCAGAAATCGAAGAGATGGAAGAATCAGAATTATTACATGAAATCCGGTTACGCGGAATGACTCCCCAAGTAATCGCTTTCGAGCCATCAGAAAATAAAGTCACAATTGAACATTCTCTAGGTAATTACGCCGGCACTCCCAAGGCAGAAATAGCCTCGCAATGGCTCGGACAATACCTCTGTGAACTACCCTTGCAAGGACCAGGCGCTGAGGGAATCAAAACCGCCGCAAATCGCTGCTAATAAGGTATAATCAGAGACATTCTGTACTCAATTTGATTTGCCAAGTCAAACCATGAGCGAATATGCCTTTAGTAGGAACACCCCTTCGGCCGACCCTGCGGGAGCGAAGCCTATGCCACTAAAACTCGGACCAGCCGGTGTTCCATTGTCCTGTAAGGGTAGAACAATTGTTGAGGGAATGGACGATATCACAGTTCTCGGTTTGGAGACAATGGAGATTCAAACCGTTCGGCAAGTTCAGCCACACCACTTCGATCAGTATTGGCAGGCTGGTATTCTAAGTCACAAGACCGACTTCGAGATGAATGTCCACGGTCCATACTACGGCGAACTCCTAGGGAGTCGCCGTGAGCGTAACCGAACTCTATCCAAGATGGAATCGAGTATGCAAGTTGGAAAGATAGTAAACGCTCGACATATGGTTTGTCACGTTGGCCCATACGGTGAGTATGAACCCGGAGCCAATACCAATGAAGAAGTTGCTAACATTCTTGCTGGAGTCGTAGAGAGAGTACGTTCAATTTGGGGTCAAGAAGGTGAGGAGATAGATTATGCAGCCTTTCCCTGGGTGCATGAGGCTGAACCAACTTTGGTAGCTGTTGAAACCTCAGGCCAGCAGGAACTTTGGGGGACCGTGGAGGAAGTTCTAGAGGTCTGCAATCACGTTCCAGGTACCGTTCCTGTGCTAAACATGGCTCACATTCACGCACGCGGCCACGGTCGCCTAAAGACTTCCGAGGACTATGCAGAATTGTTTGACCAAGCCAGAGAAACCTTTGGCGGCAAGACGTTCTACTGCCACTTTGCAGGGGTCGAACACAGAATGGGTAACGCTCAACACTACACTCAGATCAAGAAGTCTGACCTCAAGTTCGAGCCATTCGCCGAATACCTCGCAGAGGAAGGCGACTGGATGGATATCACAATCATCTCAGATTCACCACTGTTAGAACACGATGCAATGTACATGGTGCAACATTACGACAAGGCCCGCCAGCGATTGCTGGAGATTAGGGCGCGCGACGAGCGCCGAATGAAACTCGCCGCAGAATCAGGCATCGACGTCGAAGAATTGGCTCGTCGAGAGAAGGAACAAGCGGAGGCTCGCAAGCAGTCGCTAGAATCCGATAAGGAGAAGATTGTCGCTGAGATGTCAAAGACCCCTGCTCAAAAGAAGGCCGAGG
>CAZKVK010000064.1:0-5773 GCA_964556195.1 uncultured Candidatus Poseidoniales archaeon | reverse complement strand
GTTGTAGTGAAGCCCGACGTTTTCTCTTCTAGATATCGAGGCTTCGATAACCAGTTCAGCACAAATAATCAGATTGCGTAATTCAACCATAGCCTGAGTTGGTTTAGTGGCGTGCCAAACAGGAACTACATCGGATCTGATTTGTGCAATCTTCTCTCTCGCATTTTGTAATCGAGAATCGCTCTTGACCAAACCAACATCGTTTGTCATCATCGTTCTAAGTGACAATAAATCATTTTGTAGCGTTCCATGGTTTGCTAATTCCTCAAGGTCTTCGCCCCTCCAATAAGTGATATCTTCGACGATATCTGGAAGCAATCCATCCTCTATTCTAGAGATGATGTCTGTAGCGGCTCTATCAGAATATACCACTGCCTCTAGTAGCGAATTGGAAGCGAGGCGGTTAGCACCATGGAGTCCGGTTCTAGCAACTTCTCCAATAGAGTATAGTCCTGGTAGAACTCGGTCATCATGTAGTGCCCTGCCTTTCTTGTCAACCTTGACTCCTCCAACAAGATAGTGTGCGGCAGGGCGCACAGGAATTGGATCAGGTCCTAGATTGATTCCGTATTCAGACAACTTGTCTGCAATCGTTGGAAACTCCTGACGAATCGCGTCAACATCTAGGTGCTCAGTTACCAGAAGTGCATGAGAATCTCCACTTCTCTTCAACTCTCTATCGGTGGCCCTTGCGACGACGTCTCTAGTGTCCAATGAGCCCTTGTCAGAATATCGATTCATGTAAGATAAATCAGCAGGTGAGTTGCCAACCTCCTTCCATTCTTGGTACTCGGAAAGAGTCATCAGTATCGCTCCGTGCCCCCTCATCGCTTCGGTAATCAAGAAGGGATTTTGCGAATCGACAGCTAATGCAGTTGGGTGGAATTGAATGAATTCCATGTCACATACATCTGCTCCTACTCTATGCGCCATAGCCACCCCATCACCTGTAGAAACCGGTGGATTTGTGGTTGCAAGATGAAGCATACCTGCTCCTCCAGAAGCTAACACAACACAACGTGATGCCAAGGTGTAGACTTTGCCATCTGGGGCTAAACACCAGAGTCCAGCTACTCCTTTTTCGGGCTTCTGCAAATCCCGCCGAACAAGATCTAGAACCATCCAGTCCTCTAGAATTCTTAGGCCAGATTCGTATTCATCTGCCGCACCTTCAGTCAAGGCTCGCTCGATTTCAGCTCCGGTTCTATCACGAGAATGTAGTATTCTACGCTCGGAGTGGCCACCTTCTCTGGTCAGGTCATAGAGGCCATCTGCACTCAAATCGAATTGCACTCCATGTTCGACCAAATCACGAATACGGTCAGCAGCATCATACACAACCGAGCGCACAATTTCTTCTTCACACAAGCCTCCTCCGGAGGCCAAAGTATCCTGAACATGAGCCTCTAGAGCCGCTTCGTTCTCGACATCAAGAACTCCAGCAATACCTCCTTGAGCCCAGTTGGTGGACGATGTCGAGAGGCTCTTCTTGGTGACGATTGCAACAGAGAGTCCGGCTCGGAAGCATCGCAAACCAAGAAACAGTCCAGCGATGCCCGAGCCGATAACCGCAACGTCGACTGACGGCAAGTCGCGGTTGGAAGCGTTCTCTGCCATGATGAATCCTCAAACTAATTTGCATTGAAGATAACCATACCTAACCCACGCCTTCGGCGTTTGAAAATAGTCCCAGCAATCACACTCCAAATCACTGTGATGCCTCAACCTTCATAGTCTTGAAAGGGGGCAGGGCGCGAATGACGTCGGTGAAATTTCCTTCGTCAATCAGGTGATGGGATGCACTTGCTGAGAATAGAAGTAGAGAACTTCAAGTCGTTTGGCGGTGAGATTACCATACCCTTCGATGAAGGATTCACAGCGATAACCGGCCCTAATGGGTCAGGAAAGTCGAATTCTGGTGACGCCATACAATTCGTACTTGGCACCCGTTCGACAAAAGTCATGCGAGCTGACAATGTTGGCGACTTGATATTCAACGGTGGAAAACGTGGAAAGCCTGCCCGACATATGTCAGTCACCTTAGTTTTCGCGAACAAACCTGAGTTAGGTGGTCGACGAAGACTCCGCATTGCTGAGGACGAAGTGTCATTCACAAGGTCTGTCCGTCTGAACCGAAAGAACCAACCGATTTCATCCTACAGAATTGGAGAACGAAGTGTTACTGCTACCGAGATGAGAAGAACTCTTGCAGAGGCTGGATTACACGGTGACGGTTACAACATAGTTCTGCAAGGAGATGTAACCAATCTTGCAACTATGACCGATTGGAAGAGAAGAGGGGTACTAGAAGAGGTGGCCGGGGTCACTGCTTATGATTCCGAAATCCGCTCAGCCAATAATCAACGTAAAGCGGTTGAACACGATATCGAGACTATCGAATTATTTGAGTCAGACCAAAAGACTCGCTTGAAGAAGTTGGAAAAGGAGAGAGAACAGGCTCTCAAGTATCGCGACCTTAAGGAGCAGTTAGACCAAGCTAGAATCATCTTGGCCCAGGCCAAGTATCGTAACCGAGTCGACGAGATTCGTATGCTCAATGAAGATCATCAGAAGTATCAGGAGAAGAGTGACACGGTTCGTGAAAGTGTCAGAAGCAACGAATCTCGTCTTTTGGAACTCGAAGAAGAATTAGTCAATGTCTCTCGTGAACTTGAGGATATGGCGACTGGAGAATCCAAGGCAGTTATGGATGAGATTCGGACCTTGGAAATTGAGGTTGAGACCAGCCGAGACAGAATTGGTGACCAGAAGCGAGCCTCTGAAGACGCCACCGATGAAATCGAATTTTTCCAATCCGACTTGGAATCAGCTGAGGCGGCAGTTCAACAACTCATAGCAGAGGTTGAGGCAGCCAAACAATCAGTCAAGGATGCTGACGCTGCCCTTGACAAGGCCGAAAAGGATGAGTCCGAGGCTCGCAAAGCGATCGAATCTGGAGACAAGCATTCACGTGATTTGAATCGAGCCTTAGGATTAGCAAATGAGGAACTCTCCAAGGTACATACCAAGATGGCTGAAGCTAGACTTGAATCCGATAGAGCTGATCAGGCCGAAAGAATTGCCTCTGACAATCTAGCGGATTTGGAGGAACAATACGAGATCGTATCACTTGAGCGAGATGACCTCGAACTAACCGGTGAGGACCTACAGGAAGAAAAGCCAGTTGAGGATAGAGGATCATTGGCTGTCAAATTGACGCAATTGCAAAAGCAGGAGGTTGCACTTCGTCAAGACCGCGATAGTGCGGAGGAGCAATTGAGAGGGGCAAACCGTGCACTTGACCGCGCCCGTGCTGCACAGGAGGCTAGAGCATCAAAACCAGGTTCTGCGATAACTCTGCGCGCATTATCTAGACTTAGAGAGAGCGGAGAAATCAAGGGTATACTCGGTTCTCTTGGAGAATTGACTTCGCCAAAGGATACCTCACATGAGGAAGCACTAGCATTTGCACTTGGCGGCGGTATGAATTCAATCGTTGTAAGCGATGATGAAGTAGCGGCAAGTTGTATCAAGTGGCTAGGTGCGAATGGTGGTGGAAGAGCTACATTCCTTCCACTCAACAAGATTAGTGCTTCCCGCGCTCAGGGGAGGGCACTCATGGTTGCTAGAAACCCTGGAATTATCGGATTCGCGCATGACCTCTTAGATTACGATGAGGAGATTGAAACCGCCGTACGCTTCGCCTGCAGAAACACACTAATCGTTCAGTCGATGGATGTTGCACGCCGGAACATGGGTGGTGTGCGAATGGTCACTCTTGACGGTTCAATCGTCGAAGCAACCGGTGCAATGACCGGCGGTTCTTCAGCAAAGGGGGCACGCCCCTCATTCGGTGGTGCTGGAGCTGCCGGCGCCGGAATGGATAAACTCGAATCTGCGGTTGAGAGAGCCAACCTACGATATTCTACAGTTGAGGCGGCACTGAAAGAAATTCGCGACAACATGAATAATGTTCGAAACCAAATTCACGGACTCGATGACAGTGATCACTCAGTAAGAGTGAGAAATTGGAATGCCGATGTTAAGATAGCACAGAAGCAAGTAGATGACATATCAAAGAAAGTAGTCGAGGCTCGTAAAGAGCATCAGAGGTTGGAGGCCGCCAGTCAACAAGCAACACAGGCGGCTGTTGAAACTGAAACAGAACACGAAGCCGCAGTCGAGGCTCGCCGACTAGCCGTAGAGGCATTACAGAATCATACACCAGATCATCTCTCGCAAATTCTTCGAAGCGCTCAGGATATACGAACTGAGGCTGAGCGAACTAAGTTGAGAGCCGAATCCGAAATTGTTACCGGTGGCGAGAAACTCAAGGTTCTCGAGGATAGAAAGAACGACCTCACTAGATCTGTCGAGAAACAAAACGAAATTATCTCCGAAGCCAAAGAAGCGATTGAAACTCTTCAGGCTTCGATTCAGAAGGCCGAGGAAAGCCTCACTGACTTGAAGTTACAAGCTTCACAATTTAATGAAGAGCATCAGATTCTCAGCGAGCGTAGGGACGAGATAGTCGACGAGCGTGCAAGCCTTCGCGCCCATGTAGATCAGATGCAGACTCAGCGTGAAGCGATCAAGGCGAGATTGGAAGGTCTTGTCGAAAGCATCAGGAACAAAGAAGAGACTTTGGTCGAATTAGAGACCGATCTCTCCGAGAACGAAATCGAACTACCTGATTCAGAAATTCAACTGCCAACAGTGGCCGAGGCGGAGAAGGGGGTGCAGGGCCTAGATCGCCGCCTCGGCCAACTCGGCGACGTCAATATGCTAGCAATAGAAGACTACGACGCAACCGTAGATAGAATCGCTGGACTCGTCGCTGACGGAAAACTCTGCAAGGAGCGGCACGCAATGCTGGTCAGCCTTGCAGAACAACTCGAAGACGAGAGAAAGACAAGGCTTCTCGCTGTCTTCACCGAAGTCAACCAGAACTTCACCCGAGCCTACAAGTTGCTACAGCCTGGTGGCGAGGGTGAATTGCAACTTGAGAATACAAAGAATCCGTTTGAGGGCGGACTCAGGATGGCTTGTATCCCTCCCGGTAAGAGTAAGAGAACCCGTCGAAGTTTCCTATCTGGTGGAGAGAAGTCGATGGCTGCCCTCGCTTTCGTTTTCGCAATCCAGGATTATGAGCCCAGTCCATTCTACTACTTCGACGAGGTTGATCAGAACCTCGACCCATTCAATGCTGAGCGGATCGCCACACTCTGTAGAATTCGTAGCACTCACGCTCAATTCATTATGGTGACCTTAAGAAAGGTCAGCCTGACACTGGCCGACCACCACATTGGAATCACCCACGCAGGAGATGGATGTAGCCGCCGAATTGCAGACTTTGACAGAGCGGCTGCAATCGAACTTGGCGAAGAATTCGAGGCAGAGCAAGAGGCTCTGAAAGAAGCACAGAGCGCCAAGGAAGGCATGGAGGAATTGCCGAGTGCCGAGGCCATGCCAAAGGTGCCTGAACCAATGGAGCGTCCATTGAGCCTCGGTGGTCTTGCAGATAGGGCCGGTGTCGAAGTATCCGATGATGTTGAAGAAGAGGACCAGGAATCCAGCGAATCAACGATATCTTCACTGAAAGAAAGAACTGAGGAGTGGAGCGAAGATATCGAGGAGAAGGAAGCGGCTATTCCTCCTGAGGAAGAAGACGAAGAAAAGATTGACAGCGAGGCAGTTGTTGAGCAGGAGTTGGAGAGAGAAGAATGACAGTCTTCGATGCAACTGCTATGCGAGACGATATCGTCACACGACT
>CAZKVK010000063.1:0-5903 GCA_964556195.1 uncultured Candidatus Poseidoniales archaeon | reverse complement strand
TTTCTGTAGAAGGTAGTTGGCCAGTGCTTACTGTAGATAGGCGATTGAAAGAGAGGCTGGTTAGTGCTGGTGGTTCGTATATCGAAGTCACTAGTGGACCATCTCTACGACTCGTTGGATGAATCCAAGGTGTCCTATATTACACCAGCACGGCTCAATTCTCTAAACACAATCGCTATGCAAATTATGCTGATTAGAATTCCAATGGGCCCTCTCTTGATTTTCGAAGAAGGTCTGAATCCTAAGATTGGTTCTGCCTTATCTGCCAACTTTTCTTCTATCTCGCCTATGGGCTTCACAAGGACTTGGAAACGTTCGAACTTAATGAAATTGTTACTGATAACCCTTTGTTTTGGCTTACGGTAGAGTGAACAGGCGATCGTCATCATGTCCATCCATCAATCCAATCCTAACCGCCGCATCAATCCAAGCATGTGCGTAATTGATTGCACCGAAGGCTCGAACCAAATCTCCGTTGTCTAGGAAGTGTTTGGCATCTACTTGGTAATCATCACACATTCTCATCATCGAATCTAACCTCACAATATCTTCTTGTGATTCTGCTATTGGTGTTGCCTTTGCTCGAGCTTCTGCAGTTAATGCGAGATATCTCTCGACCTTTTCCTTCGTTACTGTAGAACCTTCGTCTGACATTATGCTACCTCCTGTGGTGCTCCTCTCAAGTGCTGATTTGCAGCCGCACTGAGTTTGAAGTATCGAATTCTGCCTTGCTTTCTAACCGACAGAAGCCCCTTGCGTCGCATTCCATTGTATATCTGGGAAAGACGAGAACGTCCGACCTCAAGACGGGCTTGTAATTCATCATCAGAAGGAGAGACTTCTCGCATTGACGAGGTCTCGACAACCATTCTCTCGGCCTCAGTTAGCGTTTGTAATACGATTGGGTTGAATGGTTCATCGGGCTCCCAAGTTGGGCCCAATGAAACCGGAACCTGCACAGGAGTAGGTGGTGGAGTGGGAACGGAGGGTGGCGGTGGTGTGATAGGGATAGCGGGAATACTAACTTGCAAAGGTTCTGGCTCTTCTTCAGCAGGTCCATCGTCTACGAACCATTCCGTATCAGTTTCCTCGACTACAGGCTCTGGTTCTGGTGCACGTGGTTCGAATGCTCTAGGGTCATCCGGTAAGGTAGCCTTGGAATCTGAATCGACTATCCAAACTGACTGGTCGTCATGGAAAACGGACTCCTCCACGCCAGACTGTACCGAAGTATCGATTCTTGCTGTTGATTGCTCCTCCTCTACACTTTCTGGCGGCATTTCCCTTGCCGGGGTTTTTGGAATCAAACTCTTGTGAGGTTCAGCCACCTGAATGGGGGTGTCATCGCCTGTTGTCGGCATCCTATCGTTCGCTTGCAATGTGCGGCCTAGTAAGCGTCCAAAATTGCCTTTTGGTTTCCTAGATTCCGGTAGTTCAGGAGGTTCTGTTCCTTCTTCCACGTAGTAAAATCCGGACTCATCACTTGCTCTTTGGTACTCTTCGCTAGGTTCAGGTTCAGGGATTTGTTCGGCGTTATGGAATCGCTCCTCATCAACTTCGATTGGTTCAGGCTCCTCTGGAGGATTCCAAATTTCATCGGGGGCCTCGAATTCGTCGTTCCAAGAGGTTTCGTCATCTTCCTCGTCCTCGTCCTCCTCCCAAAGGTCGTCTGGTTCATCTTCCTCCTCTAAATCGAATTCATCGATCTGGGGAATTTGCTCTTCTGGTTCGATTTCTGGCTGTTCAAATACTTCGAAGAATTCTTCTGCCTCTTCTTCTACCTCTACTTCATCAGAAGAAGTTGGTTCAGATTGCACTGGTGGAGCTCTCCAAGTCGTTAATCGATCTAGAACTCCTCCTTCGTCCGGGTTGTGTCTCTCATCGATTAAGTCGCGCAATAGGCGGATTACCCTGCGCGGATTACCATCTGTGTGCTGGTGTATTGCAGTTAGTAAACTCGACCTGATATTCCACTTTTGATTGGCCGAACGAGAAATTCTACGATTACTAAGTATCTGGATTTGTTTCTCGTCTAAATTCTGTAAATAGTGAGGTTTGTCGAAAATATCCAGTACACCCTCATCTAATCCAGCCAGTTGAGAGGGAGTAAGTACGACCACAACAAGTGCCCGAAGTCTCTGAAGCAAGGGTGCTAATCGAGATAACATCTGATTCAAATCGATATTTGCAGGATAATCGAAGGCGATTAGCGGTAATGTTCCTGTCTCTTTGTCGAGAGCTTCCACCATCTTATCAGAAACCTGTTGCATAGAGGGCGGGATTTCAAATCCTCCAAAATGTACAGACAACTCGTGGATTATTCCCTGGACTGGATCATCAGCTTCTGGCCAGAATTGTCCAATGTATGGCCGGCGCGAGGTAGTCGAAGCTAGGGCGTTGAGAAATGAAGTTCGGCCCGAGCCACGATCTCCAACCAAAAGCAACATTCGTGGCGTCTGAGAAATTAGATGCTCGCGCCATTCTGTCAGTAGCCTATCGCGTCCAACTAGGTATTCTGCGCGAGAGGGCTCAATTGGACGTAGGTCGAAGGGGTTGCCTCGTAATGGAGGCAAATCGAGTATCGTTGCAGGCCCTTCAGCCATTATCATCCACGCGCACCTATGAGTACATAATATTCACGTATTCTCACGCATTATATATGTGGAATTAACGTATTTTTTGATGTTATCGGATGATAGGGGATAATTATAGGCTTACAGTAATACGATTTTTACAAACTAATATTAACGCTTTTCTAACGCTTTCATAATGCGTTAATGATGCGTTAATGGTCAAATTAACGCTTTTTTCGGGGCAGAATCTATCTACTTGATTCTAGCGATGCTTCATTCGAAGGGAATTATCAGTAATCCTGACAGAGTACGTCTCTAAGCCTCAAGTGCTCATTTTCGGCATAATCACCGCGAAGTGCTTAGAACCGGAAGGTTGTCGCGAGGTCGGGTGAAACTATGCCTATCGATAACAGCCGATTGAGTGGATTCTACAAACTATCTGTTCCAGAGCGAAGAGCCATGCTTGCGGAACTTGCTGACCTTAGTGATGAACAAGTCCGGGCTTGGGCTGATGCCGAACTAGACGAAGGTACAGCTGACAGGATGATCGAGAATGTAATCGGTAGATACTCACTACCCATTGGTGTTGCAACCAACTTCATCATCGATGGAGAACACTATGTCATTCCATTCGTAGTCGAAGAAGCCAGTGTTGTTGCGGCTGCATCCAACATGGCGAAGAGGTGTCAGAAGAATGGAGGCTTCGTCTCAGACAATACCGACCCAGTAATGATTGGACAAATCCAAGTGGTCGGATGTGAAAGTCCTGAGGCTTCTCGGGAAGCGATTCTTGCCGCAAAGGATGAATTGATAGAATCCTGTAACGAGGTGGATCCAATTTTAGTGAAATTTGGTGGCGGATGCAGGGATGTTGAGGCCAGAATTATCGAAACTGATTCAGGCCCGATGATTATCGTCCACATTCTGGTCGATTGCCGCGATGCTATGGGGGCAAATGCGGTCAATACAATGGCAGAAACCATTGCTCCAAGGGTAGAAAGCATCTCAGGAGGAACTGTGATTCTACGAATCATCAGTAACTTAGCAGTACACAGACTGGCAAGAGTCAGCGCGACCTTCACTCCAGAAGAGATGTCGGATTCTGGCAACGATGCTAACAGAGGTACAGAAGTTATCGATGGCGTACTACAAGCCTACCATTTTGCCGCAGCGGATCCTTTCAGAGCAACCACACATAACAAGGGGATAATGAATGCAATCTCCCCTATTGCAATTGCCTGTGGACAGGATTGGAGGGCTGTTGAGTCCGGCGCTCACTCATACGCAGCACATGAACGCCGATATGGTTCAATGACCCACTGGGAAAAGGATGCAGACGGAAACCTAGTCGGTTCGATAGAGATTCCAATGGCAGTTGGATTGGTCGGTGGAGCGATTACAATACACCCTGGTGCTCAAGCCAATGTAGCACTTCTAGGCATCAATTCCGCGGACGATCTTGCGAAAGTAATGGCAGCGGCAGGTCTCGCACAGAATCTCGGTGCACTTCGAGCCCTTGCGACAGTGGGGATACAGGCAGGTCACATGAAACTCCACCTACGCAACATGATTGCCAGCGCAGGTGCTTCCGCAGATGAAATCGAGCCAGTAGTTGCGATCGTTCGCGGAAGCGGGGAAAGAATCACCATGGCCACTGTAGAATCAGCCTTGCAACAGGTTCGCGGCGAGTAATCACTCGTCGCCTTGAGACGCTTCCATAGCTAGCGCCTCTTCGGATGGAGCCTCGGAGAACTCTTCGATTGTCATCTGCTCATCAGAAAGGGAAGCAGCCAACTGCGCACTGGTAAGTCCAGCCTTTGCTGCTTCTGCCCTGAACCATTGCCGTACCTTTTGGTACTCCACTTCAGGGCAACCGAAGTATTCTGCAAATCTTCGAGTTGTTGTTAATCGACGGGTTAATCCATCCCTGCGTCTATCGATGAATCCTAATCCAGCTAATTCTCTGACCCTATCGTAGGCCTTTGGTCCAATCATATCTACCAATTGAGCTTGCTTCATCGGTTGGTGGTAAGCGATTAGTGCGGCTGCTGGTAGCAACCTTGCTGGAACGTCTGGCCTAACTGATTCTGGTAGATGAGAGGAAAGTGTGGGTCTTACTTCGAATATCCATCGGCCTGCAACTTCGGTTAGTTGCAAAGCAGAGTCTCTACGACGTCTTATGGTAGCACGTAGATTCGCCAATGCACCGGAAACCTCTGAACGGGTTTTGCCGGTTTGCTCCATCAATTCCTCAACCGTCATCGAGCGGCCGGCACTGAACAAAATAGCCTCCAGAATAGTAGACAATTCAACTGAATCAGACATCGACTCCCACCTCCATCTCTGGCTTTGGGTTGATTTCCTCGGTTAGCAAGTCAAAGTCGTTGTGATCTGGGTGCAAGTCTTTGATTGAAATCAACCCATTGCGACCCGATTTCTGAGTTAAATCAGCATAACCTCTGTGAGTTAGGAAAAGGGCCGAGACCAAGGCTGTGACCTGTGCTTCTGCCTCTGCTTCATCAAATTCTAATCCGCCTTCCACTGACCTATCTCTGAGATATGTTGCAATATCCTTCAGATCGACCGCCATATCAACTTCATCGGACCTTTCTCTCAGGGCTTGCCAAGTTCGACGAAGATCTGCTTCCAAATCCTCGACATGAAGACTGCCGGAGAACCTAGCCCTTGCCTTCGCGTGAGCTTCCCTTCTCTCCTTGGCTATTTGTTCTCTGAGTTTCAGATCCTCAGAGATTTGTTTAGCACTTTGTAATCCCATTAGCAATTCTCCGAGAGTTACGGGGCGGCTTTCCTCTCGATGTATTCTACCTTCAAACATCGATGGGAGTACGTTGTCCGCCGCCCCTGTCATAACTCCTACAGAGAAGTTGTAATCATCCTCAGTGAATTCCGTCTCCCAGCCACTGACATCGAAGTCTAGGAAATCATCCTCAAGTTCATCCCAAGCATGGTCTTGTCTCTCGATAAGAGTGGATGCTTGACCTCGTAGAATTTGCCAAGCCATTCGGATAAGTCGGCCACAGGTTGGCAAATCGATGTTCTCAGTGTCTTTGATCCGTCCCTCAAACATTTCTAGAAAGCTGGTCAGGTCAACATCCCATGGGTCTAGATCTTTTGACCTGAATAATTGGAATACCAATGCGACCGAACGGTCAAACGGATCGATTAGGAATTGATGTTCCGCCTCTTCTAGACTTGCGAGTTCGACCAATCGGTCAAGATAACGGCTGGTTTCAAGATCTTCCTCACCTTCCAGTAGTCGTGTGACGATATCGTCTCGCATAGCAGTTGCATCGAAGACTGTCATTCTTC
>CAZKVK010000062.1:0-6093 GCA_964556195.1 uncultured Candidatus Poseidoniales archaeon | reverse complement strand
GGCGATTTGTAACGTGTAGAAAACCATTCATCATTTTCTGAGTCAGAGGGTACCCCTTGATTTGGGAAAATCAACAGTTAGAACAGCATCCTTTGCCTTGTTCGGGCTTGCAACCTTCCCATATGGTCGCCATTCCAGGAAATACAACCTTGGCACGGACTTTGACAAAGCCAACTTCTTCCATCATCTGGACATAATCACGAGTAGTTCCGAATGTCACATAGGTCTTGGTCAACCACTTCCAAGGATGATCCTTGACGCCACAGATTATTCGCGCATAAGCACCCACCCAAACCCGCATCCAAAGCCAACCAAGGAATCCATGGACTCGATTCATCTTCGCAGGATCTACAATCACAATCTTTGCACCAGGCTTCAACACCCTAAGCACCTCGCTTAGGCCGGCCCTCTTGTCGTACCAATCTCTGAATGAGAAGAGAGAACATGCACCATCGAAGGAATTGTCTTCGAAGGGTAAATCCTCGGCTTTTCCTTGTATGAATTCTACCTCTGATTCGCCTCTCTCCTCCCGTTTTGAGTTGACTCTAGGTTTTGCTGCCTCAAGCATCAATTCGCTAGGGTCTAAGCAGACTAAGTCTACTCCAGAGACGTCCTCAGCAAAGCTCCCGGGCCCACATCCGACCTCGAGAATTTTGGCATCTTCGCTGGGCAACCGTTCTCTGACCATACGCCTCCATTTGTCGACTTGACCTAGGGTTGCAAAGCGATTGATTCGGTCGTAAACAGGGATGGTTGCTTCTAGGTTTAGAATCAACTCGTTCCAGTCCTCTGAGCCGATTGTTTCGTGGTCCACGAATGGCGTGGGAACTGGACCTATATTTGGTTGGTTTGGGAAGAGGCCCCGCCGAGTATCGGCTGACGCTTTTCTCAGGTACCGTAGGTTATCATGATATACCCAATTCCGGTCGCCGACCTCACCAAAGGTGAATCAAATGGGTCACGCAGATGTCCTCCGCACCATAAGGGAAGCAGAAGAGGCCGCTTCTGCGGCCATATCGAAGGCAGAATCAGAGGCTACGAGTATCGTCCAAAAGGCACGACTTGAAGCCACTGAATCAATTCAAAACAGCCGCGCAGATTCAGAAGCCGAATCACAGAAAATTGTCGCTGATGCAAGGTCTGCTGCTGAGAAAGAAGCCGACAAGGTATCTGCAGAGGGAGACTCAGCGATCGATTCGATTCACAGCAGCGGTGAGAAGAACCGCGGGAAGGCAGTAAGCACCGTGCTCGATGCCTTCCGCGCTTGATTTCACTGGCTAATTTTGGAGGTTGCTAAGATGTCACAGGTCCACACCCGACAAATGGGTCGTCTGACCGCCGCAGGTATGCGAGACAACCTCGATGATGCTCTAGAAACTCTAGCCCGCCTCAAGGCTCTGCATTTCATCGATTACGATGGTGCAGAGGATGGAATGACCCTAGGGACTCCTAGTCAGAAGGCGGACGAGATCGGTCGCACTCTGAATAAGGTTCGAGCAGCGGCCGCCCAAGTCGAAGCATCCGGACCGAGCAAAGCGGTAGCAGCGGGTCCGGTAAGAGAATCCGTAGGAAGTAATCTTCCAGAAAAAGTGGATACTCTTCTAGACAATCTTGCTCGAGTCGATGAAATCGATGCAAAGATTGCCTCCCAAGCCGAAGAAGAATCAACTCTGGCAATGGTAGCGCCTCTTGGAATCGACATTGAACTTCTATCTGGATATGATTCGATAACCTCCTTCGTCGGTATTGTAGACGACATAGAAGCTGCAAAAAGTGCGGCGGGAGGAGGAATATTCTCAGCCGACTCAAGCAGTAACGTAGTCGGCGTATTCGTCAGAAATGAAGACGCAGCCTCGGTTGGTAGAGAACTTGCTACAGCGGGATTCACAGCTATTCAATTACCGAGCGGAGAGGGAGATTCCGGCGCCCGATTAAACGAATTAGCCAACTCTCGCCTCAGCCTACAATCCGAGCGAGAAGAACTCGACGACGCGGTTGCTTCCTGGACCGAAGAGAATGGAGAGGCACTGGTTTGTGGGCTCGAGATACTTGAGCGTGACCACGAACTCACCACTTCTCCAGTTAAGGTGGCCGTATCTGACCACGCTTTCGTTATCGACGGCTGGGTCGAAATGGATAGAGCTCCTGACATTCAAGTGGCATTGGGCAACTCATGCATCGTCGTAGATGTCGAACCATTTGTCATCGAGGCAGGGGGGGCTCATCACGACCATGATGGCCACCACGAGCCGGTATCTCCTCCGATTGCATTCCAACCTAGAAACCGAAGCAAACCAATGGAATTGGTCACCGATATGGTCGGAAGACCAGGATATGGCAGACTCGACCCTACCGTTTTCATGTTCATCACCTATCCGTTATTCTTCGGACTGATGCTAGGTGATATGGCATACGGTCTCGCCACAATGGGTCTTGGTGCACTTCTCCTGAGTAAGGCCGGAACAAACGCTGGCCTCAAATTGGGTGGTAGATTCCTGCTTCTAATAGGAGGTGCAACCGTACTTTTCGGCTACCTATACGCTGAATTCGCAGGCTGGGAGATTTTCCCTCACCACGGTCACAATCCAGCTGAGAATTTGCAATTCCTTTACCCCGCTGTAGACTATCACGGGCACGTCTTTGAGGTTGCCTTAGGATACAATATCACTATTGCATTCCCATTCCACAGAGTCTCAAGTAATCTCATGGATTTGATTATCCTAACACTGTACATGGGTTGGATTCACGTAATGATTGGACTAATCATGGGATTCAGGGATGTTCTACTGGTCGGCAACGGACACGGAGGAATCGGCTGGGTGGCAGCATTCTTCGAGAAGGGAGTTTGGATGATTCTCCTAGTAGGTGGCCTTCTATTCACCCACGCATACATCGGTTCTCATTCTGAGTTCATGACCGCTGGAGTGGCTCTAATTGGAATCGCGACAGTTTGTTTGATATGGACTCTCTACAGATACCACGGCCTCGATCTTCCAATCGCCTTGATGATGGGTCCAATCGAGGCTCTGGGAATGATGCCTACAATCATCTCTTACGTCCGATTATTTGCAGTAGGAGTAGTCGGAGTCAAGATTGCTGAAACTGGTAATCATATGTTCTTCGACAAGATTTCAATGGATGAGCCGCTGATGGCCATCTTACTATTCATCGGCTGGTTTGCCGTCCAAGCGTTCGCTTGGATTCTCGGCGTCTTCAGCCCAAACATCCACGCAGCCCGTTTGCACATGGTCGAGTGGATGAAGCAATACTACGATTCCAGCGGCAAGCCGTTCTCGCCATTCGGCGGAACGTCACAATATGTGGAGGGTGATTAATCAGCCAGCTTGCTTTGGATACAATAAATGGAGGAAAAAGAAATGAAAACAACCGCAATGAAGGGACTGAGTGCTCTCTTTGTCCTGTTCGTAGTCGCAGCATTTGCGACCGGCGTACAGGCTCAAGAAGACGCACATGAAGAAGCAACTGAGGACAACACCGCTGGATACGCGGCTCTTGGAGCCGGACTAGCTCTTGGCCTTGCAGGAATCGGAACTGGCCTAAGCCAGGGACCAATCGGTGCAGCATCCGTCGGCATGATTGCTGAGGACAAGAACCGCTTAGGTCACGCTATCCTGTTTACTGCTCTACCGGAGACAATCGTCCTGTTTGGTTTCCTTGCTATGTTCTTGATGCCAGGTCTAGCCTGATCAAGTCACGAGGAACCAAGACGAAGAATGAATCAAACACGAGGTGAGATGATGACACTGGAAGCACTAGCAAACGAGATTGCCGCCAAGGCCAAGGCCGAGGGTAAGGCAATCAAGGACGCTGCTCGTGTGCAAGCGAAGGATATCGCTGCGGAAGCAAAGGCACAGACCAATGCCGCCCGCAGCGAGATGGTCGCTCGCGCCGAGCGAGAGAGCAGCCAGCTGTCGGTGGAAGTCGTGGCATCAGCCCGACAAGCAAATCAGAAGCGTGAACTAATCGCTCGACGCGAAGAGTTGGACGCTACTTGGAATGCCGTACGAGAAGAGGTCGGCTCAGCTGATCTCAAGGGTCGTGCTGACATCCTCAAGACTCTGCTTGCAGAGGCTAAGGGTGCTGGCGACAACATGGTACTGCACCCTGTATCCATTGACAGAAAGGCGCTCACAGGCCAAGGCTTCGACCTTGGCGACGACGTCGACGGGTTGGGTGGCTTTACCCTAGAATCCGCTGACGGATCTATTGTACTGGATTACCGCTTCGACAGCCGCCTCGAGGAAGCTTGGGAAAGCAACCTCGGCGCTGTTAACGAAGCGATGTTTGGAAACTGAATGAGGAGATAGTATGGCGAGGATGGCAAGTGGTCGTTCGAACATGGCTAACGCTGGTGCGCGTGCTAAAGCACGCAAGGCGTCGCTAATCGACGGCACGCGTATGCGACAACTCCTGCAGCAGGGTACCGATTCAATCGGTGCTAGCATTGGAGAGTTTGGATACCGCAGTGAAATGGATGTTTACTCTGCCCGAATGGGCGGTTCAGACGCCATTGAGGCTGCACTAAGTCATAACCTCGACAACGATCTAGATTCAGTCCTCGACTTCTGCCAAGGAAACCTCAAGGGTCTTGTGGCAATTTACGTCGAGCGCTTCCACTATGAGAAAGCGAAGACAGTATTACGTTCAGTAGCAAAGGGTGCTTCAGACGAACTGATTTCAGACCAGATTCTTCCAGAAGAAAACCCGAAGAACTCGATTTGGTTACACATCGTGAGAACCACTGAGACAGTTGAAGAAGCTGCTGACGCAATGGCAGGAACTCCTTGGGGTCGTTGCCTCTCTAAGCTCGAAGGCGAACCATCCCTACAAGAAATGGAAGATGCCCTTGACAGGCAGTACTACTCCGAATCTCTCTCAGCAGCACGTGGCCGCGACGGAAGTCCGCAACTGCTACGTTATCTGAGAATAGAAATAGATCATCGAAACATCGTGAACCAATTCCGCGCCCAAAAGCAGAATCTTTCTGTTGATACGCGCGTGAACCTAAACATCCCGGGAGGCAAGATCGGAGAGGCCGTTTTGAGAGCAGCTTCTCAGGCCGATTCGGAGGAGGCATTGTTAGATGCCCTCCGTCGTTCAAACGCCTTCGACGATTCCGGCTTCGAGGAAGCCATGCAGGAATCTGCCCAACGTGGCACATTTGACCCATTGGTCAATCTCCTGCGCAACCAGCGACTGAAGATGCTGAAGAGATTCTCGCATCTAAATCCGGTCTCTGCCTTCCCGGTGATTTACTACATTCAAGCCAAGGTTCTGGAGGTTCAGAATCTACGCCTACTCGTGCGCGGTAAGGCAGCAGGCCTATCTGACGAGGTCATTGAAGCGCACTTATACATCTGAGGTGAGAAAATGGAAATCGCAGTAGTCGGAACACCAGAATTCACCCTCGGATTCCAACTCGCTGGCGTAACCCGCCTGCACAATCCAGCAGATTTAGAGGAGACAGCAAATGTACTCCGAAGTCTGATGGATACACCCGAGGTCGGTATTGTCGTAATCGACAGCTCCGACCTCACACAGATGCCAGAGAAGTTGAGATTTCAACTCTCAGAGAGCATCACGCCCACAGTATTGGGCATCGGGACAGAGGAGGACAACACCCTCCGCGAGTCCATTAAGTCGGCTCTAGGAGTTGACCTATGGAAGTAATTCCAGAAAAAGAAAAGGAAGTGAAAAAATGAGTGAGGAAAATGGAGTGATTTATCGCATTTCAGGACCAGTAGTTACCGCAGTAGGTATTACCCCGAGAATGTATGAGGTGGTACGAGTCGGTGATGAAGGACTGATGGGTGAAGTCATTGAATTGCACGGAGACCAATCGGTTATCCAGGTCTACGAGGAAACATCGGGTATCAAGCCGGGTGAGCCTGTAGTCAGAACGGGGCAGACTCTGTCTGTTCAGCTCGGTCCGGGTCTGCTTACGCAGATTTACGACGGAATCCAGCGACCGCTGGAGGACCTTGAGGAGACTATGGGTGTCTTCATCACACGTGGTGTAGATGCCGATGGTTTAGATCTCAAGAAGAAGTGGGAGTTCAATGCTACCGCTTC
>CAZKVK010000061.1:0-6211 GCA_964556195.1 uncultured Candidatus Poseidoniales archaeon | reverse complement strand
CGTGCACATGGCCCTCTGGGCCATGGTCGTGGTCGCAGCAATCCTCGCCCATTGTAACCTCCAACAATACCTTAACTTTCAATGCAATGATTTGGCGTATTCACGAGTTAGCATCTGATTGTTTATAGACACTGGAGTTCAGAGTAGTTACTCCACTAAGGGGGAGGCATTCACAATGGCGTCAAATGACAAAGATTCTAATGAAGATAAGGACAAGGGTCACTTTGAAGGTGATATGGCTGCCAAGGAAAGAAAAATCAAGAAACAATCCGGCAATAATGGATCAAACAATGAAGGTTCAGACGCTCTAGGTTTCGAGTCTGACCTGTGGGCTTCGGCAAACAAACTACGAGGCAGTATGGATGCGGCTGAATACAAGCACGTCGTCCTTCCTCTGGTTTTCCTGAAGTATATCTCTGATGCCTTCGAAGACACCCATGCAAATCTAGTGGAAGCAGGTAGAAATCCAGAAAACAGAGACGAGTACATCGCCAAGGGCATATTCTGGGTTCCAGAGAAGGCCCGCTGGACTGGTATTGTAGAACAGGCAATGGATCCGACAATCGGAGTCATCATTGATGATGCGATGGAGGCAATTGGCAAGGAGAACTCGGAACTGAGGAATGTCCTAGTGACTAGGTTCGGCAGCTCCGACCTTTCCTCAAGAGTTCTGGGGGAGGTCGTCACCCTGTTCGGCAATCTTCCGTCATTTGGTGACGAGGATGCACGCTCGAAGGACGTCATAGGAAGGGTGTACGAGTACTTCATCGGAAAGTTCGCTGAGGCCGAGAAGAAGGGCGGCGGCGAGTTCTACACTCCGCGCTCCGTGGTTCGGCTACTAGTCGAGATACTACAGCCCTACGAGGGCAGAATGTACGACGGCTGTTGCGGCTCGGGCGGGATGTTCGTCCAATCACTGAAGTTCATGGAAGCGCAGTCTGGACGAATCAATGCCTCAGTTTGGGGGCAGGAGTCGAACGCAACAACATGGCGATTAGCAAAGATGAACCTAGCAATACGTCAGATCGAGGCAAACCTCGGCGATAGTTGGGACGATACCATGATCAATGACCTGCACCCTGATCTTCGAGCGGACTACGTAATGGTGAATCCGCCTTTCAACATCAAGGACTGGGGCTGGGAACACCTGCAGGACGACGTTCGCTGGAATTACGGCGTGCCGCCCAAGGGGAACGCCAACTACGCTTGGATCCAGCACTACCTGCACCACCTAGCACCAAGGGGAATGGCAGGGATAGTCATGTCCAATGGCAGCCTCTCCACAAACAGGAAAGAGGAGAAGGCAATTCGAGAGGGCATCATCGCGGATGACAAGCTGGACTGCGTCATCATGCTCCCAGACAGGCTGTTCACTAACACGGGAATCTCCGCTTGCATTTGGATTCTAAGCAACGACAAGAAGGACCCACGGTTCAGGAGTCGGGGCGGCGAGACGCTGTTCATCGACTGTAGGGGCATGGGTGACATGGTCAGCCGGACGCTCAGGGAGCTTACGGACGAGGACGTCGAAAAGGTGTCGCAGGCATACCAGAACTGGCGAAGTAAGGACAGTTTCGGCGACTACGAGGACGAGCGCGGTTTCTGCAAGGCTGTCACTGCCGAGGGAGAGATAGCAGAGCACGAGGGCATCATCGTCCCAGGACGATATGTCGGAGCACCACCTCTGCCTGATGACGGAGAGCCTTTCGAAGAGAAAATGAAGAGACTCACTTCAGAACTTGGAGAACATTTCGCTGAATCCCGCCGCCTTGAGGATGAGATCCGAAAGAATCTGGAGGATTTGGGCTTTGACTTCTAGAGATATTACAAGTATAAGATTGGACCAAGTGGTGTCATCGGTATCTAACAAATCAACTTCATTGTCTAATCCTGACCTGCCTTTTGTAGGACTAGAACACATAGATCAGGGCAGTCTCCTGATAAAGAGTACTGGAAATTTAGCCAATGTAGAAAGTCAAGTATCGTTGTTCAAATCTGGAGACATACTGTATGGGAAATTGAGGCCTTATTTTCGGAAATCGACTATTGCTAGATTTGATGGAGGATGTTCTACAGAAATTCTCGTCTTGCGTCCAAAAAACGGATTCTCCACAGGATTTGCCTTTGCACTCATATCATCATCGTATTTCTCATATTTAGCCACATTGATTTCAACGGGAACTGGTCTTCCTAGATCACAATGGAATTCTTTGAAAACGCTAACCTTCGAAATCCCCCAGCCCGAAGTATGCGAAATTATTGGCGATATTGCCTACGACATTAATTCACTTCGCTACATGTACGAAAAATCAATTTCAACGATACAGGAGTTAATTGGATCTTTATTCAATTCATGGTTTGTCGATTTTGATCCTGTGAAATCCAAAGCAGACGGTAAGTTGCCATACGGTATGGATGAAGAAACTGCGGCATTGTTCCCTGACTCCTTTGAAGATTCAGAAATAGGACCAATTCCTACAGGTTGGAGAATACAATATTTTGCCGATATATGCGATATTCAACGAGGATTCAGTTATACTGGCGCCTCATTATGTGAACAAAGCGAAGGAATGGCAATGATTAATCTCGCTTCGTTTGTAGAGGGAGGAGGCTACAAACACACAGGATTGAAACATGTTTCCAGTGAATTTGACGAAAAATTCTACATTAAGCACGGAGATCTATTAATTGCAACTGTCGACCTTACCCCTGGACTACGAGTTGTTGGAAGCCCTTTGATTGCCCCCTCATCTCTTGAAAATGAATCTATTTTCAGTCAAGATTTGTTGAGATTAAGAAATAAGACCGGCGAGAAAATTGGTCGTGGATTTTTATTTCATTGGCTGAAAATACGTAGAGGAATTCTGAAGCAATGGTCGAGTGGGACAACTGTAAGTCGGTTTCCACCAAATGCCCTAAATAAATATCCAATACTAATCCCCCCTAGAGAAATATTACAGCATTTTGAGAATATTTTTGAACATACTCAAGAATTTTCGGAGTTGTCCAAACAAAAGATGTCTAATCTTTCCCTTATGAGAGATTCACTACTTCCAAGACTTATGTCTGGAGAATTGAAAGTTCCAACTGAGGCCTGAGGATGGACGAAGCGGCGCTCGAGAACCTCACAATGGCATGGTTCGGGGACCTTGGCTACCAGACCGCCTTCGGCCCGGACATTCTCGACGAGCGCGGCAACAAACAGGAAGTCATCCTCTGGAAGCGCTTGGAGGAGGCCCTAGTGAGAGTCAATCCCGGAGTGTCGCAAGTCATCCTCAACCAAGCCATCAGGCAATTTCGCAGGGCGCTTTCCGAGGAAGCGGACACAGTACGTTGCAACCGACAATTCCAGAGCATGCTGATAGAGGGCATCCCAATCAAGACACGAGATGGCTCGAAGACGAGGACCGTCATCGTCAGGCTAGTCGATCGTCATAACGTTGAGGCGAATGACTGGCTGGCGGTCAACCAGGTCGAAATCTGGAATGATCGCAACCACCGAATCCCCGATATCGTGGTCTACCTGAACGGCCTTCCCGTCTCCGTTTTCGAGCTCAAAACCTTCGCCAATGAGGAAGTATACCTAGTCAATGGATTCAAGCAACTGCAGACCTACAAGAAGGAGATCCCACAACTATTCCGGACCAACGAGATATTGGTGGCCTCTAATGGTGAGTACGCCCGCTTCGGGTCACTGACAGCAGGCTGGGACCGCTTCATGCCATGGCGTGTCCTAGAGGGTCCAGAAGATGCGCCCGAGCGATACACAATGGAGCTTGAGACGATGCTCTATGACCTCTACCAGAAGGAGCACTTGCTAGAGTACATCCACGACTACATCCTATTCCTCGACCAGCGGGCATCACCGGTGAAAATAATCGCCGGATACCACCAGAGTCACGCTGCTCGCAACGCCTTCCAAAGAACATTGGAGGAGGTGGAAAAGGATGGTAGAGGGAAGATCGGAGTGGTCTGGCACACCCAGGGATCTGGCAAGAGCTTGACCATGGCGTTTCTGACCGGACTGATCGTTCGCGATACAGAGAGGCTACAGAATCCAACAGTGCTAGTCATTACCGATCGCAGGGACTTGGATGGCCAGTTGTTCGGAACCTTCGGCTCGGCCAGAGAATTCCTTCGCCAAGAGCCAAAGAGGATTGAAAACAAGGATGACCTGATCGCTAGTCTTTCAAGTCGACAATATGGAGGCATCATCTTCTCCACCATTCAGAAATTCCTACCTAAAGTCAAGGGAGAGCCAATGGGAGTTCTAAGCGACCGTTCGAATATTATCGTCATAGCAGATGAGGCGCATCGCTCACAGTACGACTTCCTCGACGGGTTCGCAGCCCATCTGAACGATGCTTTTCCCAATGCATCCTTCATCGGCTTCACTGGAACTCCAATCGCATTCGAGGACAGGGACACTAGAGGCGTGTTCGGCGATGACATCAGCATCTACGATCTCAAACAATCCATATTGGATAAAAGCACAGTCAACATATTCCTAGAGCAGAGGCGAATTCCACTGGTTACAACGGAGGAAAGTAAGCTCATCGATGAGGCATTCGAGGCTGCAACCGAGGGTGAAGAAGAGGCTATCACAGAACGAGCGAAGCGTCGCTGGACTAGGCTTGAGGCTGCATTCGGAGCGGAGAAGAGATTGCAGGCAATTGTCGAACACATGATTCCACATATTGAAGAGCGCAGGGAAAGCATGCCCAACGGCAAGGTCATGGTAGTCTGTGCGACAAGGAGAATCTGTGTGAGGCTCCACGATATGATTTGTGAACAACGACCTCAATGGTACGCTGAGCGTGATGATGAGGGCGGGATGAAGGTCATCATGACTGGAACTGCAGCGGACAGTGCCGAGTGGGGAGAGCATATCCGAAACTCAACTCGGAGAAGTCAACTGGCAAACCGATTCAGAGATCCAGAGAGTGATTTCAGAGTGGCGATTGTCTGCGACATGTGGCTGACAGGTTTCGATGCCCCCTCCTTGTCGACAATGTACATCGACAAGCCGATGAAAGGGCACGGGCTGATGCAAGCACTAGCAAGAGTCAATCGGGCATTCAAAGACAAGTCCGGAGGATACGTTGTCGACTACTTCGGCCTAAGAGCAAGAATCGCAGAAGCCGTTGAGCAGTACACTGCACGGAAAGGACGAGGGGATGTGGTCGTTGATTCCGATATTGCTGAAAAGTTGCTAGAAGAGACTCACGAAGTGGTTGTAAGCATGTTCCATGGTATCCAATTCTCAACTTATTGGGACTGCGAACCGCTGGAAATGGAGAGGATGCGCAAGACTATGCTGGAGCGAATCAACACTCTACAGGCTAGAGATATCCAAGCCAGCCAGCGAAGGTTCGGACAGGCCATGGCCAAACTGAACAAGGCCTACAACTTAGCCAAGACCAGTGATTATGCAAGGAAGGTCCGAGGCGACATCAAACTGTTCCAATCTCTACATGGCTACATCAACCACCGGAAGCCCGAGGACCTGAAGGACCCAGAGCTCCTAGATTCGGCAATTCAGCAAATCCTAGATCACTCAGTCGCCCCAACCGGGCTCTCTGACATCATAGGAATCTCTAGTGCTCGATCAATCTTCGATGCGGACTTCGTGGCCCACATACAAGGAATCGAGCAGAAGAACCTCGCCCAAGCGGCTCTCGAACAGTTGCTACGCGGTCAGATCAAGACTCTGAAAACCCGAAACATAGTACGCTCGAGGAAATTCTCCGAGATGCTGGAGGGCACACTCAAGAGGTACAGAGACGGAGACAACGAGGACGTTCAGCGAGTAATAGACGAACTTCTCTCCTTAGGGGTTGAGATACGTGAGGCGGAGAAGAGAGGGGAGGATCTCGGACTAACTGAACCTGAGCACGCATTCTTTGAGGCCTTGGAGACCGACTCTGCATCCGGAAAACTAGGTGATGACATTCTATGCCAAATCGCCAAGGAACTAACTCAGGCGATCAAAGACAACATGACAATCGACTGGTCAATCAGCGAGAGGAAGCAGGCGGAACTCAGACTCTACCTTAGGGACATTCTGGACAAGTTCGGTTACCCACCAAGCGAGCAAGAGGATGCTGTTAGGACTGTTATGGAGCAAGCCAAATTGACTGCGTCGAAAGCTTAGGGAGTGGGTGCATGGAATTGTTAGAAGAACAATCGAGTTCTGAATCTTCGAAAGAAT
>CAZKVK010000060.1:0-6309 GCA_964556195.1 uncultured Candidatus Poseidoniales archaeon | reverse complement strand
TATTCATGATTGGAATGTATCTCTCGATGATTATGATTTGGAGTGACTATTTCTTCCCTATGACTAGTCTTTCCACAACCAAAGAAGGAGTCTTGACTTGGTCGGTATTAATCTTCACTCTGATTGCCGCATTCATCCTCACTGGATTTGCTGGAATCATCATTGATCGACTCGTCTACAAAGGGTTCCGCAAAACCCAAGCGAGTCCGCAAGTGATGATGATTGCATCCCTTGGAGTTGCGTTAATTCTCCGCGCCGTGACCTACATGAGATTCGGCGCGGGAAGAAACATGTTCGAGCCAGAAGGAGATTGGAGAATGCCCAATCTTCGATGGGAACTTCCGACCACAAAGATGCGCTTCAATCTAGGAGAAAGGAATCTAGAAGAAGGCAGAACCTACACACAATGGACTTGTGAAGAAACCATAGATGAAACTACAGGGGAACCGGTGCTAACCCGCATAGTCAGCGACACCTCGAAACCCGCTATAGAAATCTATGACACCACTGCGGATTGTGTAACCCAAGCTACAACCAATTATGCCTACTACAAAGGCGCCGTACCGGTGGTAATGTTTTCAGCAGTATTGTTGCTAATGCTCCTCCTAAACAAAACGCGTCTAGGTAGGAGAATGAGGGCGGTTGCAGATAACCCAGAATTGGCTGCAAGCAGTGGAATCAATGTAGAGCGAGTGCATATGACCAGTGCATTCCTATCCGCGGGAATATCAGGAATGGGCGGGGCAATCTTTGCTTTGACTCTAAGATTCAATCCAGAAACGGCATTCACTCTTCTTCTACCGTCCTTCGCGATAATTGTTCTCGGAACAATTGGTTCAATCCCTGGAGCTATTGTTGGCTCTTTGGTCGTTGGATTCGTGCGTGCACTATCCTCTCCAGTATTGATTGGAATCGGGTTGCCACTTGGCCGGTCAAATTACTCTGCACTCGATGGCGTAATGCCGTACATCTTCTTGGTCGCGATTTTGATGATTATGCCGGAAGGCATTGGCGACGCATATGAGAAATGGAAGATTGATCGTCTGAGAAAACGCAAAGAATACGACCCAGAAAAATCAGATAAGGTCACAGCGGCTTTAGCAATATTACCAACGGGTATATTTGGACTACATCACTGGTGGAGAAATAGAACTGACAAGATGCAAAATTTCTCCGCCGTTGCAATAGCAGCATACGCCTTCCACCGATTCAGCGACTTCGTAGCGAGAAATTCATTCGCGAAGGGTTGCGGGGATGCTTGTCAGGATGACGAATTTGTAGATACTAATCTAGCAGTTCTGACCGGTAGAAACGACGAGACATTATTGTTGGAAGATTCTCCACTGGATGAATCAGATCTGTTGAGTCAAAAGTCACCCCCCGATGATTTGTCTCCCGCTGAAACTGAGGAATGGACAGCGAATGCTCTTGCAGATATGCATGAATCTTGGTTTAACATGATGAACTTTGAGATAGATTTGGTCAATTTAATCGTCGACCTCGGTGATATCATTTGGCCTTGGGCATTCATCCTACTATGGTTGTACTCAATCTACGAAGGAATTTCCATCTTGCAAGGGAATTACGAAACTGATATACAAGTTACACCTCCCAAGTGGCTTCTCCTTCTCCTTCCGTTTGTACTAATGTTGGGGCTATTATGGAAATTAATCCCCGACAAAGGGCTGTTCGGGCTATTTGGACTGTTAGGTCTGTTAGGATTGTTTGGACTTTCAAATCCTTCCAAATCTCAAAATTTATTCACAGAATTGAGGATTTCTTGGTCGAAATTTGATAGGAAACATGACCAATTTGTCAATCGGATTAAGCAACGCATCTCTGAATCCTCTAGCGGCATAACCTCAAGGATAAGTACAGAATCTGGAAAGTTATACTCAACAATCCTCGATAAACTGCCAATAGGTTCAGCGGACGATAAGCAGAACCTGCGAAGTTATGGAAGAGAGAGCCCAATCGGTTCTTGGCTTCTCTTTGGCTTACTGATGTTCATCCTCATATTGTTCTTGGCCTGGTTACCAATTGCCGAGTCGGATAATTTCAGATTCAAGAAGATTCTACAGGTATCCAACGTTTTGTTAACTCTCTCAATCTTCGTATTGATGTCCTTCTCACTAAATCTTCACACAGGATACACAGGGATGGTTAACTTCGGTGTTATCTTCTTCGTTGCCATAGGGACGATAACTGTCGGAATTTTGACTGCACCGGAATATCTTCACGGCTATGATTGGCCGATATTACCTGGGCTAATAATTGCCCTTCTTCTAGCTGCAGCGTTTGGTTGGGCGTTAGCATATCCTACCGCTCGTTTGAGAACTGATTATTTCGCGATTGTGACAATTTCACTCGGCGAGATTGTTAGAGTTCTGCTCGCCGGTGAGCCATTGCTCAGAGTCGGTGCGGTTGGTAATGCAATTGGGATTTCTTCCTATCCATTGCCACTCGAAGACTTGTGGTTCTGTGGCTCAGAAACCTCTGGGCCCGACACAAATTGGGTTAGCCCAGATGCCTGTCGCGATGACGCGAATTTGACTGATACACCAGCATATTTGATTGGTGATTGGCTGAGCTTGGGAGAGCCAGCTCCCTACATGTTTGCCCTGATGATAATGTCAGTAATTGCAGTCATCCTCGTCTGGATTTTATTGAATAGGATTCTTTCATCTCCATGGGGTAGAATCCTAAAGGCAATCCGAGAGGATGAAGAAGTCGCACAACACCATGGTCACGATGTTCTAACTCACAAGGCGGCAAGCCTAGCTCTAGGTGCCTCAATCGCCGCTCTCGCTGGAGCCTTCTGGGCTTGGAAACTAACCGGATTTGAGCCGAGCTTCATGTCACCTGCCCGCTCAACCTTCCTAGTATGGGCTGCATTCATCATTGGCGGAACATCGAATAATCGAGGAATGGTTGTTGGTGCTTTCATCATCGTCTTGATGGAGTTCGTATTCAACGTATTAGTCGCGGGTCAAGGCTCTGCAGACCTTCCACTACATACAACAGCCGCTCGTATTGATTCATTGTTTGAGTGGCTAATTCTAAGCCAGTGGGAAGTCGTAAGCGTCTTCCTAGTTGCAGCATTTGTTGGCTTCGCAATCCGCTCAGAAAGGATTCTCGAAATCGGTCTATCTGGCGTAGCAGTCTTTTCATTCAGTGCACTTGTACTTGGCCAGCGTTCAATCGATGAGTCATTCTTCGGAGGGGTCGTAACTGCTGACATGCTTTACTTCAAACTCTTCTTAATTGGCTGTTTGATGCTATTCTCATTGAAGTTCAACACCAAGGGTCTACTCCCAGAAGTACCTGTTAGACCCGAGCGCCCTAACGGGGGTGAGGCTGTTGAGTGAACCAGTACTAAAGGTCGAAAATCTCCGAAAGGAGTTCGGCGGTTTAGTTGCCGTAAAGGACGTATCTTTCGAAGTAGGACCTGGTGAGTTTGTAGGATTAATCGGCCCGAACGGATGCGGGAAATCTACCACATTCAATTGTATAAGCGGACTATTGAATCAGACCGCTGGAGCGGTCGAGATTTTCGGCAAAGACGCCTCAAAAATGCGCCCAGATCAAATCCAGAATCTTGGTTTTACGAGAACCTTCCAGCATACCCGCTTATGGCGACAAATGACAGTTATTGAAAATCTACTAGTTCCTCCACGTGAGCAATTCAAACCAAATCCATTTGCGTCAATTTTGAAATTATCTTCGTCCGCTGAGGAACAACGTCTTGCTCGTGCATACGATGTTTTGGAGCAATTAGAAGTTCCACACATGGCTCACAATTTAGCCAGCGAACTTTCGGGCGGTCAATCAAAACTAGTAGACATAGGGCGCTCGATGATGGGTGACCCAAAGTTGCTACTACTCGATGAACCAGTAGCCGGTGTAGCGGGTCCGCTGGCGATGAAGATATTCAACAATCTACGGCAAATCGTAAATGAAACAGGAATCTCAGTTCTAATTATCGAACACAATATGGATTTCATTCTCAGGCAAGGAGTCGACAGGATCGTTGTAATGAACGAAGGAGAGATTCTGATGGTTGGCACCCCTGATGAGGTACGGAGCAATAGAGATGTCATCGAAGCATACCTTGGCGCAGCGGGTGATGAATCAGGAGGCGAAGAAGAATGAGCGAGCGAGTTCTAGAAATCAACGGTCTGAACAGTGGTTATGGTTCAGTTAAAATTCTCTACGATATCGATATACATGTCGACAAGGGAGAATTCGTTACCATCATCGGTCCGAATGGTTGCGGCAAATCAACTCTAATCAAGACGATATTTGGAATAGCCACTCACTATTCCGGAACAGTTCAACACGAGGGCGAAGAAGTATCTGGCTGGAGAACAGACCAGTTAGTTAACCGAGGTATTGCATACGTTCCACAGGTGAACAATGTATTCCCATCTTTGACTGTGCATGAGAATCTACAGATGGGCGGAAACAAACTGCCTTCCGCCATTCTCGCCGAGAGAATTGAACGTGCACTGAACATGTTCCCTGATTTGCAACAGCGCACCCACGACCTTGCAGCTTCACTTTCTGGAGGTGAGCGTCAGATGCTGGCTATCTCACGTGCACTTATTTCGGACCCAACCTTCCTTTTGCTAGACGAGCCCACTGCGGCCCTTTCTCCTTTGTATCAACAACAAATCATCGAGAGAATCGATGCCTTGAGAGAAGAGGGAATAACCGTACTAATCGTAGAGCAGAATGCTAGATTGAGCCTTTCCCGTTCTGATAGAGGTTACATTTTCGCAAATGGTAAGGTAGTCCATACCGGAGATGCACAGCATATTCTGACCGATCCAGAAATCGGCGAGTACTTCCTCGGATCTCACTAATCATTTATCGAGAAAGGACTCTCTGCACTGCTAGAGGGATGAAATGCAGAGAGTCTGCTAATCTGTGCCCATCTTCGACCTCTATCAATTCAACTAATTCACTTGAGGAGGATACCTTTCGTGAAGATTCTAGAGGTACTATATCGTCTTGTTTTCCGTGAAGAATTACTGTTGGATGGTGGATTGAAGGCCATGACATCTCGTCTGCTGATGTAATGAAGTTCCAACCAAATTCCACCTCTTGACCAAGTCCATGATGGAAATATTGGCGAGAACCAGTTCTTTCCCACTCGGTCAAACCTTGTTCACCTGCTATTGAACGGAAATTTTCTGCAAGACCAAATGCTGGTGCAAGCAAAACCAACCTTAGTTCACGCTGAGCAAATCTTTCGGAAGCATTTGCAATTGCAAGCCCGCCATATGAAGACCCCATTATCACGTCAACGTCATCATTCTCAGAAATAGCCTCAGCGATAACCTCGGTTTGTTCGGCGATGGTCCAACCCTTATCACTCATGGCTGGACACAATACTTCCCAACCTAAGTTCTCAGAAATCCAAGTCGGCTTTGAGCCATTTGGACTACCCTCCAAGCCATGGGCCCAAAGAACTCGCATTATCATCCGTCCAAGTAACTCTAGTCAAATTCCAGACCCAATAACTCCAAGTCCGCAAGAGGACAACGCGTCATCATTGCATGATCCATGACTCTGATGTGAATTTCTGCTACAACATGGACCGTTGCCTCGAACAGATGACCCGCGTGAACATTATTGTCATCATCCGACCAACAGCAGTGGATATGGGTGAATGGTTTCCTCTCCTGTGTGCGAGCAATATTTCCTGATAGGCTAACCAATTCCGAGGGAGGATTCAATGGACGTCTTTGGTAAACTCCCTCTTCGTTCATGTAACCATATTGATTGTCACGAGTACGACCAATACCACTTGTAATAGCGGCGGCATCAAAACCAAGGTCATCGGCCAGCTCCTTTAGTGCCGTGTGAATTTCTTCTCCAGGGTCAAGCCGTACGAGGATGTCACTTCCTGAACGTGTGTGTTCCATGATGGGGCGATTATGCAACGGTGCTTGAATAAATCCCAAGGTGGTTTTCCTCTGGGCCTCGGCCATCTTATGATATTCCTGCAGTGGAAGCGCTCAGGCCCTCATTTTGGCGACGTGTAGCGGTCAAAACTTCCAGTGGAAGCAGAGGGGTCGAGTAAACCATCCGCTTTGTTCATAGACTACGGATTTTCATTTCCCTCGCCCGGCGGCGAAATCAATGACGATGGCAGCACATGACTCATCCGCAAGGTGGAGAACTTTCTTCACAGAAGCCAAAGAGTCGGAGATAGTTCTCCTTCTGTCCAAGCAGTCTGAAAATGCTGTGCTTGACATAACATTCCACGAACTTCAGGCATTCGATCCTGAGTTCGCTGAAGAT
>CAZKVK010000059.1:0-6911 GCA_964556195.1 uncultured Candidatus Poseidoniales archaeon | reverse complement strand
TACCCTTGCAATCACTCTTGGTTTCCGAAATTAAGCCAGAATTCATTGATTGCACTCGGATTACGAATCACCATCTGACCAACGTATAGCAGGTAAGCAGCTAGTGGGAGATATAGCCCGAGAACAATCGGATGAGGGCCAATTGTGAATAATGGAATGGAGTAACCAACAAGTGGAAGCATAAGCCAAGGGATTGGGCCTCGATTCTTTGCGAATGCCATTACGGGATAACCCAAGCCAGCCCCAAGGGCCAAGAAAACGACCCAAATGGCAGTAATTTCCATAATTCATCGGGAAAGGAGACTGGACTTAATGTTGACTGGATTTGTCCAACGGTTGTGCTGGAGGTGCGAGGAAAACCAAGGCAATACCCGACCCAACAATCAGTATTCCACCTGCCCAATCAGCAATACTGAGTGCCTCATCGAATAGCACGAAGCCGTAGAATGTCGCAACGATTACAGTCAGATAAGAGAAGGCACTGACCCAAGCAGCGTTGGCTCTGTGGTAAGCCATAGTTATCCCAACCTGACCCCCACCGGCTCCAATTCCAATTCCAACCAAAGCTGCTAGTGTATGGGTGTCAAGATTGGAAATATGTGGTGCGGCTTGAATGACCGAACCAGCCACAGAAAATGCGGCGAACCAGAAAACCACCGAAGCAGCCGAATCAGTCTTTCTTAGTTCGCGCACGTAGATGTAAGCCAAGGCTGCGAAGAATCCTGAACCGAGTGCTAACATCGCGTCCAGCTTGACCGAACCTAAACTTGGAGAGACTATCAAAACAATTCCCGCAAAGGCAGTAATAACCAAGGCAATTACAGATGGTTGGACCTTCTCGGCAATAATTCGGCCTGAGAGCAATGCAACGAAAATAGGGGCGGTGTACTGTAGAGTTACCGCTTGACCAATTGGAATCCTAGCCAGCGCTGAGAAGTAGAGAATCATTGCAGTAAGTCCAACCGCACAACGAAGGAACATGGTCTTCGGATCATTCATCTTCAAGGATATTCCACGGCTTACAGCAAAGCCGGCGATTGCAAATGCGATGACGGCTGAGCGAACTAAGATAACCATCCAAACATCGACACCATCCAAACCACTGGTGTACTTGACCAAGGCATTCATCGTACCAAAGCAAAGGCTTCCGAAAATCATCCACAGCACAGCTACAGAGGGTGTATCGACTGGTTCGGACAAATCTCAGAGCCCCCAACGTGATTCGAGCACACTGGAGACTTTCTGGTAGTCCTGACCACCGTTGCTGTTAGGGTCATGAAGATGGATTGGTATACCATGGCTGGGTGCTTCTGCCAACTTGATATTGCGGCGAATTGCTGGCTCGATTAGTAACTCTGGGAATGCCTCTTTTACTTCACTTGCGACCTGTTGATTTAGCAAAGTCGGAGCATGCATGGTCAGCATAACACCATCAACTCCTAATCTCGGATTTAAAATTCCTCTAACCTCTCTAATTGTACCTGCCAACATGGCTAAACCTTCGAGTGCAAAATATTCGGTTTGCACTGGAATTATTATCCCATCACTTGCGACCAATGCATTGATTGTCACCAATCCCAAGGATGGTGGAGTATCAATTATCACAACATCGTAATGCGGTAGAAGTGGAGCAAGTGCCTCGGTAAGTCTTCGCTCTCGACCGAGTTGCCGTAGCATCTCTTGTTCTAGGCCAACAAGGGAGCGGTCTCCAACAATTATGTGAACGCCATCAACCGCGGTTGCATGGCGACTTTCGACCGCACTTTCTGGATTGAGAATTAAATCTCGAGTGGTGGTTTTGACTCGGCTCTTGTTTACTCCGAGTCCTGTTGCGCAATTGCCCTGAGAATCTGCATCGACAACCAATATCTTATGTCCGCGTAAGGCTAATTGCGCGGCGATATTGATTACACTCGTCGTCTTTCCAACTCCTCCTTTCTGATTGATGATTGTGACTACCCTCGCCCTGCCCTCCGGAGTCGCAGCAGATTTTGGTAACTCAAGTGGGGTTCTCGCCCGCGCGGTACTAATCTCATCAACAGCGTCTAAGGTCGGCAGACCCTTGTCTTCGACCTCGGTGAATTCAGCGTCGATAATCAGCGGCGCTGAGCCTGCCTCTGGTAGATCTTCCACCTGCCTATCAACGGACATACGAGCGCCTCCGGCGCTCGGAAGGCTGTTCAATGTGCCGACACAGATGACGTGCAGGGATGTCTTTAGAGAACTAAATTTCAGACGCCGCATCAGTTTGAAGGAGTCCAGAAATGATACCAGCCGAGAAGCCTCGCATTCTCAGCATCCATAATACATACAATATCGTGATTTCTGTTATTGTCATCAGTCCAAGATTTCTCAGCATGGACGCTTACAGCACCATCTCCTAAACTGATGGGAATTACATCGAAGATTTCGTTATCTTGAGTTACCGACAATCTGTAACCATACTCGACACCATCATCCCATCCTCCACTTCCGTCATTAATGTGCAGATTCAATCCAGGATATCTAGAGGATGAGAGTAATCTTGATTCCAATGTATTCATGGTTAATGTATCCGGTATAGCATTACGGTTCCATTGCACTGTGCCGTCGTCCATATTCCCATCATCACGCAAATTGCAACCGCCATTATCATCCTGAATAACAGTCCATCCCGCTCTTTCATCTTCGGTTACCCAAGACATGTTCCATTGAATGTTTGAATTTACTACTACTGTCGACGCACTCCAGATATAGCCGCCCTGTTCGATGGCTGTAGCAACACCACTTGTGGAATAGTTTGCGAGTGTGCATTCCAAGGCAGACTCAAGGTCCCAAGCCCGAATCGAGCTCTCATCTGGCATAGCAACACCCCAAGATCTCTGAGCGCTAGTTCCGGGGCGATCTTCCCCCGGACCCGGTTTGGAGGTATAATCAACCAACCATTCAATTGGTGTTGAGCCTGAGTCAGTACCTCCTTTGACAGCTCTCATCGAGAAAGAGATTGTAATTCGGCCATCTGGAATTGCGGCGTCGGAAAGTGAGGTTTCAATCAGGCCGCAATCACTTGATTTCATACTCTTATCAATGACGATATTAGCACCTTGTTGCACCGGCCATGGAACACTACTCTTGACCAACAAGTCGATTGTAATATGGCCGTTACAAGTATCGAATTCTGGATGAGACATAGAAATAGGATAGACCAATCCATGGTCATTGTCATTGATTTCGTTACCTACTGTCCAAGACCATTCTGAACCTGCTTCAGATGTTGAGCCCGAAGTCAAAGATTCTTCACCAAAGAATTCGTACAAATCTAGGGGAGTAAGTGGTAAGAAGACATAGGAAGATACCACTCCGAGGCCTGAAATTGAATCAAGGCCGAAAGTCGTGGCTTCGAGATTTGTAGCTTGATTTTCTGAATCCAAAATCATCAAATCGGTACTTGTTCGAATCAATTGTTTGTCTCCAATATCGGTCCAAGTTCTTGTTGTCATATCGAGGTTATTGTCATTCAAAATCCAACCCAATGTGCCACAATCTCCTTCGTCACGCCAAGTCTTGCCACTCAGGTCTATATTCATCTGATGATCAATAATTTTCTCGGCGGCTAAATGTGTCCTTCCAAATGCATCCAAAGCGTTTACTGCGCCGCTATATTTCTTATCTGAAGGATGTATAATTTCCGCCGGATCTCCATTTCGAATGCTAATACTTCCAGTCCCCGAGGCAATGTTTGCGGATAGTTCACCACAGGCATCATCGAGAGGGCCAGCAGCAGCATCTCGGAATATTGCAACCATATCATCGCCCTCGACTTCTATGCTTGAGCTCAGAATGTTGAATTGCATACTATCTCCATAGTGGAGATTTCTCGCTTGGAATGAAGAATCCTGTTGCATAAAGAGGGTGAAGCCAATAGCTCCAAGAATTAGGGCTGCGATAGTAATAGCTCCGACAACTTTTGGAGAGAATTCGAACGAAGAGATGCTAGGTATTGTGATTGTAATCGAAGCTTCTGCTCCATCCGAAGCGATTTCATCGGCAATTAATGCCGGTTCAAGATCATCTGCAATAACGCCTCCAGTCCAAGCGTCCTGCTCTTCTTCGTCAAGAATTATCTCAGGTTGTTTGTCTTCAGAAGTTGTTTCTTTGTCGCCGCCGTCTAGAACTATCTCCAGCTCTTCTTCGACCTCCGGTTCAATTTCGGCCTCGACTATGTCTGCCTCCATGACTTCTGCTTCGAGGACTTCTGCCGGTATGGGTTCAGATTCCACAGGTTCATCCAATGGTTCTCCTGCTCCACCAGACTCGAGACGAGAAAGAAGACGATCGATTGCATCGTCTTTCTCTTGTTCTGAACTCGATTTGGTGACTTTGGTTTCTGGAGACTTTTTGACGACCTTTTCTCCTAGCAAACGAGAGACTAATTCTTCCTTCTTACCGGAGACTAGTAGCCCCTTTTCTTTACACAATGAACGTAGTTCTGAGACCTTCATTGATGATAGAGAATCACGATCCAGACTCATCCCTCCTGTTCGACTTACGCTTGGTAGTCCACACTGGGGCTTTCAACTCCTTCGGCGTTCCGCTTTGCGGAACGCGTATACGTGCGTGTGCGAGAGGTCGCCAGAATACGAAATTTCCAGTAAATATTGGCACTCATAGTCAGAGAGTTAGCATCTCCTCAACCAATTGTACATCCGTCAGACTCAAGAAGGGATGGTTGTGCGCGCGGAACATGTACCCACGTCTGGTCATTCTCTCGCGCGGTCCGAGGTTATACTCTACCCGCCGCCTTGCGAATGAGGCTCAAAAGGCTGGATGGGCGGTGCGAATTCTCGACCCACTATCACTTACTGTAGTGGTTGATGATAAGGGTGGACGTATTTTCCACCGAGGCTGGCCAATTGAGTGTGAGGCAGTCATTCCAAGAATTGGATACTCGATTACTCGACGCGGTGTGGCTATTGTTCGCCAGTTCGAACAAATGGGCGTCATAGTCCTTAATCAGTCACTATCGATTGAGCGAAGCCGAGACAAGCTCCTAGCCAGCCAACTGATGGCAGATGCGGGAGTTCCTATCCCAGTAACGGCCCACGTCGCCTCTACAACCGACATAGATAGTGCATTGGCACGTGTCGGAGGAGTCCCATGTGTCGTCAAGGCAACAGAGGGAACTCAGGGTTCTGGAGTATTTCTCGCCAGAAATTATCAGCAAGTCAGACAATTGGTTAGCCAAATGCTAGAGCGAGGAATGAAACCACTGGTTCAAACCTACATTGAGGAATCTCACGGTAAAGACATCCGAGTTCTTGTAGTCGGCGGCAAGGTTGTGGCTGCAATGCGTCGCCGAGCATCGGGGAGTGAGTTCAGATCGAACTTCCACCTTGGAGGAAGTGTAGAACAAGTTTATCTGAATGAGGAATTCGTCTCAGTAGCGCTCTCAGCGGCAAATATCCTAGATATGGATATTGCCGGTGTCGACCTTTTAGAATCAAAAGATGGACCGCTTGTTCTGGAGGTAAACTCCAGCCCTGGACTCGAGGGAATCGAAGGGGCATCTGGAGTTAATGTAGCTGAGGCGGTTGCTCAACATCTCAATAACCGTATAGAAGAGATTGAAAGACAAAAGAAGGATGAAGCCGAATTGGTAAATTCGGCATCTGACGAGTCTTCCGTAATTTCTGATTAAAGTCATTATTCGGCTTTTTTCTTGCTACTCAAAAAACAGAGTCGGAAGGCTCGCCACATCAGAAGCATTCAAGTTTGGATAGACATACTTGGGCTCGCCCGTATGGGCAGGGATGCACCCGTCGTTCGCGACGGAAATAGGCGAGGGACCAAGATATGGAAGGTGAAGATAGAGGGATTGCTAGCCGAGAGGCTGCGCAGGGGCGGTTCGAAACTTCCTCGATAATTAACCAAACCAATACTGTGAATGCCCTTCCTACCAGACTGATGCGCTTGGCGGCCCTACCTTGGTTCGAGTGTTGGGCCGGACAATTACGTGCTGAGAAGAAATCAAAGCACACAATTCGTGCATATACAGTTGCAGCGCGTGATTTCTCGACGACTGTATTACCGGGTGAAGAAGAAATCTCTTGGGAACAAGCTCAGAATATTCCCGTACGAGTTTACCATGAGCGTGCTGACCCATCAATCGGACGCATCGATGCTTGGCTGAATGGCCTAGGCGAATTGCGCCCTGCTACAATAAACGCCAGAATCGCAGCGGCATCTCACCTCCTGAAGTGGCTTGGATATACAGTTCCTGAATGGGTTCAACGCCCGGCACGTCGCCGGCCTCTGCCACGACCATTAGGTCGTTCAGAAGTGATGAAAGTTCGCTCTGCTGCGCTGAGGATGGAAGATCCATTAGCCCATCCAATAGTTACCACAATGTTAGACACTGGACTACGAATCTCTGAATTATGCAATTTAGACATCGACGATGTTGACCATGAGGACCTATCGGCTCTAGTAATCGGTGGAAAGGGAGAGAAAGATCGAACGGTCCTGTTTACCAAAAAAACAACCGAGGCAATTGGAGCATGGAATCCGATTAGAAATATGCGCTCGAAGATGGTAGAAAATGAAGACACCGAAAGGGCTCTCTTCCTATCAAGCCGAGGTAACAGAATCAATCCTAGGTCGATTCAGAAATTAATCGATAGATTGGCTGACGAGGCTGAAATCCCTCGTGCTAGACTATCTCCCCACACATTGAGGCACACATTCGCTACTGGGTTACTAGAGCGCGGTGCTGATTTAGTGACAATTCAGCGATTATTGGGGCACGCAAGTATCGCAACAACCCGAGTCTATCTAGAGATTAGCGACCAGACCCTAAGGGAAATTTACCACAGGGCTCAGCGTTTGCCAGAATTGGAAGAATTTGAAATCGATTCGGAAGTTGAAAACGAATT
>CAZKVK010000058.1:0-6962 GCA_964556195.1 uncultured Candidatus Poseidoniales archaeon | reverse complement strand
GTGATATCCAGGCTACACTATGGGTCCAGCGCGTTTTCGACCTGCGACTTCTGTATAACCCCGACGGTGGGTTAAATCACATCGAAAGTGGCAGAACAGTCTTCCAACGAGGTTCTGCTAGTTTCTTAGCATTAGGTGCAATCCTAGTATTCTTGGTCTTATGAGTAAGAACTCCGTGCATTCCCTCGACGGAAAATTTTACCCTCAATTCAACCATTCGATCTCGCTCTGCAGCGTTCATCTGGTCATCATCTAATTCGATGCTTCCTCCTGCTTCATCTCCGGTATTTGTAATGCTCAAACTGTTGCCTTCCATACTGGCTCGAGGTGAGAAGTCGAAGTCATCTGGGTCGTTCATTAAGACATCTACATCGACAATCAGCCGATTTCTGACCGAGGCCTTCTTGACTTCTATTGAACGTACCATCGAAGCCTTCCAATGGCTTTGGGTTGAAAGGCCTTCTCCATCGAAAATGAGAGATTATACCGTGACTTCGCTGACCCTTGGAATCAGTATGATGTAATCTATGGTTAATGTCCAATCATTTCCGGAATCTGGATCCACCTCGTCAATTAGAATATCGGGGTCACATTCATCGGCTGTAATTACCCAAATCCATTTGCCTTGTCCGAATCTAGCTCCTGCCTCGTTGAGAAGAGATTGGACTAGGCTATCCGAACTATCTGCGCTTACGGTATATCCACTATTCGGCCAAGGATTCAAGTCGCCCCTCTCTATACTCGCTGTTGCATTTAGTGTGACATTATCTTGGGAAGTCTGAGTACTAGTGGTCCAACCAGTCATCGGAATATTGAGTCGGAGTGTGAAATTATCTTCCGGCCATTGAATTGGGAGTAAATCTCGGTCGAGAATCAAGGTCGCATTAACCTGCATAATTCGAGCACCATAGGTTAGGGAGCCAACCTCTCCGGGAATGTGTTCGTGTGTAGTACTCTCACCTTGTTCAGTATACCCTGACCATTCGTAGGTTACATGTTGTTCTTCCCAAACCACATTGAACATTCGCGTTACCACCATCAAACTCCATATTTCTGTGCTTGTGGCGCCGTTATCGTCGACTACGGTTAGAGAGCCTGTTTGGTTACCCGAATTTGCGTACATTACTTGAACGGAAGAAGAGGTAGAATCTGCATCATTTGTTGGATCTCCATCACCATTTCTGTCGAATCCGAGGTCAAGATCCCAGATGAATTCGACACCTCCACCTTCTGAATCGAAGGAGGCTGATGCATCGATAGTCGCAGTTTGGTTGGTGCGAACATACCCCGGTTTGTCGATTACGATGGTTGGTGGTGAATTTACAAAAATGGTAATCGAAGCCCTATCGCTTTCTCCGCGATCGTTGAAAACAACAACCTCGACATCGTGGTTTCCGGCTTGGGTGAATGTGTGGAAAGCGATACCCGTGGTAGTCTTACTCTCCTCTCCATCACCGAAGTCCCAAACATATTCGTCGATTATAGTCGGCGATGGTGTGCTTGAGGTCCTAGCGTCAAAATTGACCGTCTCTCCGACATTAATGGAGGTTTGATCGGCGGTAATTTCTGCAATTGGAGTCGTCGATGCCAAGCCGGTGCATCCTGCTAAAGCGGTAAGCAATAGCAGGATCGACAGTGATACGGCTCGTCCGGCTTGTAACCACATTATGCAAATGGTGTAGAGAGAGACAAATAGGTATGACGGGTTCATTTCTATCACCGATGAAGTTCAAGGAGGGTCTCTCATCCGTGAAGTCATGGTCGGAGGTATGCTAACCGGATACAGGGTTCTCGGCTTCGACCTAGAGACTACCGGATTGAACCCTAGAAGCGACCGGATTGTGCAATATGCATTGATTGGTAGTGACGAGGATGGATCTCACATCAACCAAACAGCGCTAGTGAATCCTCGTCGCCCTATACCTCAGGAATCGACTCGAGTGCATGGTATTACTGACGAGGATGTGAAAGGTGAAAGTGAATTCTCCGAACATCTACCAAAATTGAGCAAATTGATTTCTGACGCCGTTATCGTTGGACATAATGTTTCAAGATTTGATTGGAGATTTCTTGAGTTGGAGTGTATGCGGGCAGGTTTCGAAGTTCCTGTACCTAGGGCGATAATTGACACACTAGCCTTAGCTCGGAAACTTAGAATTCCTGGACGACACGCTTTGGAGCCTCTTTGCGCACGTTATGACATCAATATCACGCGCGCACACCGTGCCGACGCAGACGCAGGAGCAACCCTGCTGTTACTTTGGTCAATGATGCAGAGTCATCCAAAGGAATTCCGAGGAGGACTAGATGAATTACAAGATATGCTCTCCGGAAATCGAGGCGCTAGCGACCGGTTGGGGCCGAGTATGGTTGACTTAGAACCGGTTGAAGGTACAAATGGTAGATTACGCCATTCAGAAGAAGGAATTGTCGTCGCGTTTGGAAAACACAAGGGGAGGACGTTGGAAGAATTGCAGAGAGTCGACAAGCGCTACTTGGACTGGTTGGCTTCGCCGTCCTCGCCGATTTCCTCAAAAATCGTATCAGAATTGCTTCGCAACCAACGCGAGTGATCGTGGGCGTGCCCTTCGTTCATTGGATTCCAAGGTAATATCTCGCACCAATCACCGAGATGTGCAATACGTCCGTCCATTCTGGCGCTACCAAGGAAAATTGCCCCCTCATGTCCAGAGTCGAGTAGTTCCGACAACTGTACTAAAGCCTGATCTCGTAGAACGGCACCGAATTTATGGTCCGAAGGAGCTAATTCCCCTTCATCGCCAATGGGAGGCATGCGTTGGAATAGAGCTGCTCCCGCATCACGGTCAAATCGTACCACTTGGACCACCTCGTCACGGAACATATGACCTGGTGAGAGGCTGCCATCGCGGCGGGCTGCCCACCAAATCGGGCACCATGCCTTCCACTCACACCAGCCACACTGCTGCTCACCGGGTGTAGCGGGGAGGGGGGCGGTGGAAGGGCGCATTCCTTCCCACGCCTCTAATGCCGAATCCAATACGTCTGGGCCATCGGCTCTGTGAATTGTTTGATTTGCAGAGTACCAACCTTCTGCGACTACTACAGGATGATCTGGGTTGTTCTGTTTCAATAAATCTCGATAGAACCTGAGTTGTCGGCTAACTTTCTCATTTAGAGTGGGTGAGGGTGGCTTTCCAGTTTTCAAATCGGCTACTATCCAACCCTGCGACTCACCATTTTCATCTATATCCGCTACCAATAAATCGAGGCGCCCCATAAGCCGACCACATTCAGATACTAGGGTTCCTTCGTTGGCTAAAACGATTGATTGAACGTCTTTCCATGTTGCTACGCTAACTTCGGATAAATTCTGAACTTCAACATTTGATTTGCTAAACAGGATGTTCAGGGCCCCGATGAGCCCATCGTGAGCCTTGGTAATTTGTTCACCCTTCCAGCGAGGATGCCGAGGAGTTTCTAGGAAGTTATCTTTCTCGATTTGCCAGTGGCGGTCTAAGACTGCCTTGGCGGTGGCAGGAAGCCAACCAGATTCTTCATCCTCACGGTCGGATAAATCGAGATTGCAAAGGTCTTCTACAGAGTTGTGGACTGCATTACCCAAGGCCGCGGGCATACTTGCTTTTCGCGGTAAGCCTTGACGAGAAAGCCAATATTTTCGTGGACATTCTTCGTACCTATTCCATGATGAGGGAGAAAGTTGGTGAGCGATGAAAACCTCCTCGGGTTCTGTTGTAGAATCGCTCTCTTCGGCCGGATATTCCGTCTCCTCTGCGTCTGACACGCTATATCTGGAGAGGCCAATGATTAACAGTATCTCGGTCGGTTACGGCTCAATGAGCGGAACGCCTGTGGTAGCGGTAGATGATGATTTGAATGCTGAGGATGCCTTGGTGGTGACCTGTTTTCCTTCTGCTGGATTCGTTAGTAGTATCGTTGCCCACTACTTGGTCGACCGTTTAGGACTCACCTTTGTAGGGGGAGCAAGAGGTTCGGGTCTTCCTCCGGTTTGCCTGGTACAGGAAGGAAAGCCATTACCGCCACTCCGATTCTATGCGGGGGAGCCAATATGTCATATGGATAGATGTGACAAGGTGGTGTTAATCGCCTCTGAAATCCAAGTGAGTCCTGATTTGACTCTTTCACTCGCCGATTCGATACTAGATTGGGTCGAGTCTAGTGGGGCGGCGCAATTGATGATGATAGACTCCTTTTCGCATGGTCCCGACCAAGCACATTCAATATTTGATGACGATGATTCAGACGAATCTATGCTTGGAATTGCTTCTACAGATTCGGCACAAGAAACACTTGAACAACTCGGAGTTGCAAAACTCAAACATGGTGTTGTTGGAGGTATGAGTGGAGTCATGCTAGGTGAATGTCGAAGAAGAAGAATCGATGCTATGGCCATCTTAGCAGAATCGGGTGGGGATTTAGCGAATGGAGCAATACCAGATGCTAGAGCCGCAGCTCGGATTATCGAGAGGCTTGATGGTCTACTTCCAGCAATCAAACTGGACCCAGAACCTCTGCTAGAAGAAGCGCAACGAATAGAAGACCAAATCAGAGAAATGATGGCAACGCAACTTAACCAATTGAAGATGAATAAACCTGGAGTTGAAAGTTCAGGGATGTACGGTTGAATGCCTCAATAATCGCCTAAAGACATTTGCTGTGGGCCTGAATCGCCGAGAATTTCACCTGAATTTTCTGAGACTTGTCCCTCTTCTTCACCAGAGATTAGTGATTCTAACTCTGGCTCACTCAAAACAGTCACTGAAAGCCTATTCGCCTTGTCCAACTTAGATCCGGAGGACTCTCCAGCGACAAGAAAATCTAACTTTCCTGAGACTGATGAAACCACTTTACCGCCAGCGGCCTTAATCATCAAGGCGATTTCCTTTCGAGGTCTGCTCAAACTTCCAGTAATGCAGAATGACTGACCTGAAAGCGGCCCTTCTGATTCTTGTTTGGCTTCCTCGGCAGTGATTTCTATTACCGCGGCTAATCCTTCTACCATTGCTCTGCGCTCAGATAGCCCTTCTAGGAAGGAGCGAGCAACGGTTTCCCCAACACCTTCCAATGCGACCAATCTAGGGATTGCAGTTTCAGGATCGTCTAGCAAATTGAACATAGTCTCAGAATTACCTAATTCTTCAGCAAACCCCGTAGCCAACTCTGGTCCTATACCCGGCAATCCAAGAGCAGAGAGAAAGGTTGAGAGATTTAGAGACCTAGTTGCGTCCAATTGAGAAATAATGTTGTTTGCAGATTTCTCACCCATTCTTTCCAGACTGACAATATCAGAATGAGTCAATGAGTAAAGATCTGGTAGATTACTGACTAGCCCCTCGTCACACAATTGTTCGGCCAACTTCTCACCAATTCCATCCATCTCAAGATATCGGCACCAATACAGAATTGCTCTTTCTAGGCGAGAAGGACAACTGAGATTGAAGCAGCGAATAAATGCTCCATCCTGCTTTAGTTGAGTTTTACATCTGGGGCATTGCTCAGGAATTACAACCGCTTCTCGCCGAGGTAGAGAATCACTGAAGGAAGTTCCGTCGGCGTGAATTCGATGCTCTAAGTCGGAAGGCTTGGCTTCGCCTAGTACCTCGATAATCTTCGGGATTACATCACCTCGGCGAACTATTCGAACTCTGTCTCCAATACTGATTCCTAGCCTCTCTATCTCTCCTGCATTGTGTAGGGTGGTATTCTCAACTGTAACTCCAGAGACAGTTACCGGCGCTACCCTTGCTACAGGGGTTACGGTGCCGGTTCTTCCAGTCTGCCAATCTACTCCCATAAGAACTGTCGAGGCTTCTTCTGGAGGGAATTTCCAAGCCAAAGCCCAACGAGGGTGATGTGCAGTTTGGCCAAGGAGTTCTCTCTTTGCTAAATCATCCAATTTGATGACTACTCCATCTATCTCCCATTGTGCACTATCGCGACCCTGGGTCCAGCGCTGAGTTACCTCTAGGATTGCCTGAGTTACCGTATCGTCATCTTCTCCTTCAACCACCTCATTTCCGGCCGCTACAATCTGGTTTGATTCGAGCCAATCGATTGCCTCTGAGTCATTTGTGAAGGCCGGAGGTTCTGGACTGTCTGGGTGTCGATGTTCGACACTTGGGAACATCACGCCGTAGGCGTGGAAGGTCAAGTCGGCAGCATCGCCTTTACCTGCGTCTGCGGTTTTCTGACGTAAACTCCCTGCGGCGAGGTTTCGAGGATTAGGGGCAATCGCGGCGTATTTTGTCCGGAATACATCCAACGGCATCACCACTTCGCCTCGAACGTGTGCATCCCCTCTCCAATCGAGGGAATCGGGGATATTTGGTATTCTACGGGCATTGGCAGTAACATCTTCGCCTCGCTCACCATTGCCACGGGTGGCTGCACGAACCAAACGTCCTCGACGATATTCTAGAGATAGGGCAGAACCGTCCAATTTTGGTTGGCAGACGAAGCGGCGACCGTGGGCTGTAGTCTCTGCAACAAAGTGTGAGACTTCTTCGTCCTCAGTCGCCTTGTCTAAGCTTCTCATAGGGAATAGATGATCTACTTTTTCTGAGCCAGGTGCGGGATCTGAACCAACTTTGGAGAGTTGTGGATGATCGGGTGCAAGTTGCTTTAATTCGTCGAATAACGCGTCATACTCAGCATCGGTTATCTCCGGAGAAGCCTCGTTGTAATAGAGATTAGAATGACGAGAAAGGAGACCTGCGAGCTCCTCAATGCGGGCGCTGTTCGCCCACTCATCCATGCCCTCCGGAACCATGTTCTGCGAGGTGCGGCAGACCCCTAAAAGGTGCCCTTTTTGGGGCTTAAAACCCGCAAAATATGGCTATCGCCTGCAGGAAAATGGTGGGCCAGCCAGGATTTGAACCTGGGTCGCGCGGCCCCCAGCCGCGAAGTATAGGCCAAGCTAACCTACAGGCCCCTTGTGTGGT
>CAZKVK010000057.1:0-7104 GCA_964556195.1 uncultured Candidatus Poseidoniales archaeon | reverse complement strand
AATGGTAATTTCTACCGAGGAAACAGAGGTTGTAATGGTGGTGAAGGGTACTCAATCTACCGAAGCACGAACGGTGGGTTGACTTGGACTGAGCATCCACTACCGACTGAAACTACTGGAACTGCAGAAACTTGGAACTTCGAGGAGGCTCAGGTCTATCCCGACTCCGAGGACAATGTACACGCGATGTGGATGGGGTCGGACAATATGCCCTATTACTCGTACTCAAGAGACGAGGGGGATACTTGGAGTGAACCATTGATGGTAGCGCCCCCGATTGGCTTGAATGGAACTGGTTTTCCAGTGATTGCTGCTGGAGGGCCGGGGCAGGTCGCCCTAGGCTATCTGGGTGATTCAGGTGGGGGTACATGGAATGGTTATCTTACTGTGATTTCTGATGCATTCAGCCCGATGCCATTGATGACCACAGTTCAGGTCAATGCGTGGGGTGACCCTCTCGACACAAGACCTAGTTGTGGTTACAACAGGTGTGGTGGGTTTGGGGACTTCAATGACATCGTCATCGACCAACATGGGCGTGTTTGGTTTGGACTCGCTCACAACGTAGCACATCCGAGCTATCCGGGATCCGACGGCGAAACCGATGTGGGTGATGGGTACGGGATTTTTGGAACTATGACGGTTGGTCCTTCTCTCCGTGGAAATGGAACGCTCACAGTGTTACCTCCCGGTGGACCTACAACATTGTGAACAATACTACTGGTGGAAACTCCAACGCTTAGTTGAATCAGAGGATTCCAATCTCTTGTATAAGCCCATATGCTTGCATTGCATAGAAGAGTGAAAAACCAATCATTACTAAGCCGCAAATGGCTAGCAGTCCTCGGTAAACTGTTGCTGAGATTTCTCCGCTTGCACGATGAATAGCATAAGCGATGGTTGCTTTTGTCAACATAATTGTCACGAGGAAGGTGATTGCGTAAGCGATTGGGGCTAGAATTTCCTCATCGGCGGCTGAAGCCATCATAGGCCCCCCTATTAGGAACCAGAAAACGTAGACGTTTGGATTCAATAAATTCGTGACCACTCCTCGAAGAAAAGAGCCTGTTGGAGGCGGGGCGTCTTCGTTTACATTGGGTGGTTCCAAACCGAAGCATTCGTATCCCATTTGAGCGAGAAATATCGCACCAGCAACAGTAATCACCAGTAACGCGGAAGGATTTGTTGCTATCCAAGCAGCAGCAAAGAGGCTGACAATTACTAGTGGGCCGTCGGTAAAAATAGGAGCTGCTGCGGTCCACAAACCTGCTCGAAGACCTCCGGAGAGCGTTTCGCGAATTACCATAGTCAGGAGTGGTCCTGGTTTGATACCCTCAGATATTCCGAAAGTGGCACCAACAATTGCCAGACCTAGAATTAGATCGGTTTCCACGGGCCTTGTCCACCTATTGAGTAGTTATAGCAATCTTGGCAAATAAATGCATAATTGAGTTATTTTGTACTAAAGTAGCGGTTTCAGGTGTTTGCCGGTAAAGCTCTCTTTACTATTTGCAACATCTGTGGGAGTTCCTTCGGCGACAATGTCTCCTCCTCGTTCTCCTCCTTCAGGCCCTAGATCTAGAACCCAGTCGGCACACTTAACGACATCCAAGTGATGTTCAATGATGATTACTGTGTGGCCGTTTCTTCTTAATCTGAGGAGGACTTCGATTAGTTGGTGGACATCAGACATCGCTAAACCGGTTGTTGGTTCATCGAGAATATACACTGTGTGTTTCCTTGCTGGGCGATGAAGTTCTGTCGCGAGTTTTACCCTCTGCGCTTCACCTCCTGATAGTGTAGTGGCAGGTTGCCCAAGTCGTATGTAACCTAATCCAACGTCCTGGAGTGTGGAAAGTATCCTATGGATTTTCTTTTGGTTTTCGAAGAATTGGGATGCTTCTTCAACGGGCATCTCTAGGATGTCGAATATTGTCTTTCCTCGCCATTTAACTTCCAAAGTCTCTCGGGTGTAACGCTTACCTTTGCAAACATCACAAGTCACCCACACATCTGGAAGGAAGTTCATTTCCAATTTCATTGAGCCTGCCCCCTTGCAAGCCTCGCACCTTCCTCCCTTTACGTTGAAAGAGAAGTGACCTGGTCCGTACCCTCTCTCACGGGAAAGTTTGGTCTCGGAGAATAACTCTCGAATTGGAGTAAATGCTCCTGTGTAGGTTGCGGCATTAGAACGAGGGGTCCTACCTATTGGTGATTGGTCGATTACGATTGTTTTGTCGATGTGTTCTGTGCCTTCAAGGCGGTCGTAACTTCCAGGTGTGACATCTGCGCCATGTAATTCTCTCAATAAAGCCGGGGCCAGAGTTCCGGTTACTAGGGAGGATTTACCGGAACCGGAAACTCCAGTTACCGCAATCATACAGCCGAGTGGTATTTCGACGTCGAGGTCCCTCAAATTATTTTGTCTGGCGCCCCTAATGGTCAACATTCTTTCCTCATCAGGAGGATTCATGTCTTCCGGAAGAGGAATTGATTTTCTTCCCGATAAATAGGCCGCAGTGATGCTTTCTTTGGAGGACAATAGGGTCTTGAGATTGCCATTAGATACTACTTCTCCGCCCTCTTTTCCAGCCCCAACTCCGATGTCTACTAGCCAGTCTGCTTGCCTCAATGTAGCTTCGTCGTGTTCGACAACCAAAAGTGTGTTTCCTAGTTCTGTAAGTTCCCGAAGCGTCTCCAAAAGTCTGTCGTTATCTCTGGCATGAAGGCCGATGGATGGTTCATCAAGGACATACATTACACCGGTCAGTCTAGTGCCGATTTGGGTTGCTAGACGGATTCGTTGAGATTCGCCACCCGAGAGTGTGTTTGCTCTTCTATCCAAGGTGAGGTAATCCAAACCAACGAGAGCGAGGAATCTCAATCGGGCTTCGATTTCTTTGATAATTTCTTTTCCAATGAAGAGGTTTCTTTCATCGAGATGTTTGACGAGGTTTACAATGTCAGTTTCGGGTACGTCTCGTTCCAATTTATCCCAAGTTTCGTCTACATTTCCGAGGCGCCAATTTTGTACTACTGCAAGCGCCTCGATTACGCTGCAGGAAGAGAATTCGGGGAGTGTTACGTCGCCCACAGTAACTCCACTGACTGCATTGTTGAGTTTTCGTCCGTTGCAATCAATACAATGCTCATCAGTCATGTAGGATGCGAGGCGTGAGCGCGTACGGTCGGAAGAAGTCTCAGTATATGTTCGCCTTATCCTTGCGAATACACCTTCCCATGGCCTTGTCATATTGTAGGAAGAACCCTTTTCGGAAGTGAATTGGAAATTGATGGCGGTGCTACCGCTTCCATACAGAAGGATGTCCTTTGCATCGGTGTCTAATTCTCCAAAAGGGATGTTTGAGGGAACACCATAATGCTGACAGACTTGTGTCATTTGAGAACGATACCAGCCTGACATCATCGAGGTGCGGAATGGGCGTATACATCCTTCCTCAACCGTTGCTAATCTGTCAATAACTAGATCAGTGGAGAACTCTCTCTGGACTCCTAATCCTTGACAAGATGGGCAGGCGCCTAATGGATTGTTGAATGAAAATACTCGTGGACTCATCTCTGGTAGGAAAGAGCCGTGTTCAGGACAAGCAAATTCTTCTGTGTAGGATATTGTCTCACCAATCTGAGTTTGGAATTTCTGTTCCTTGGAATTGTCTTCCGCTCCTGCGACTGGGGCATCTAGGCTCTCTACTGCAACCGCTCCTCCACCGATTCTCATGCCCTCTGAAATTGCTTCAGTTAGCCTTTGCTTTGAGGCTCTAGAGAGGCGAAGTCTGTCTACTCTTACATCTATGTCGTGACGGAGATTCTTCTCCAATGTAGGGGGGTCTTCGAATTCCGCGCCCCTTCCATTGATTCGTCCATGGAGGTACCCTTGTTCCACTAGTGCCTTGAAGAGATCTGCATGGGTTCCTTTTCTTGCACGGATGGCTGGGGACCAAATGGCTATTGCGTGTCCTTCGAAACGCCAAAGGACATCGTCAACAATTTCCTGTACGGTTCTGCGCGCGACCTCATTACCGCAATCTGGACAGTGAGGTAGGCCTATTCTAGCCCAAAGTAAACGTAAATAATCCATGATTTCTGTAACTGTTGCTACTGTTGATCTGGGGTTGTGGCTCCCTTGCTTCTGGTCTATACTGATTGCCGGGGAAAGGCCCTCAATACTGTCGCAGTCGGGTTTTTTCATTTGTCCTAAAAATTGTCTTGCGTAGGAAGATAAAGATTCGACATACCTTCGTTGTCCTTCGGCATATAGTGTGTCGAATGCTAGACTCGATTTTCCAGAACCCGAGACACCGGATATAACTACGAATTTACCTCGAGGGATATCTACATCGATGTCTCGGAGATTGTGAGTGCGAGCCCCTTTGACAACGATCCAGTCGTCATTTACGGAACCGTTCTTCCTTCTTACAGCCAAGGCTTGACCTCCTACAGTAGACACCGGTGGGAGAGATTGTCCTTGAACTCATGTATTGTAAACGTAGGTTATTCTATCGTTGAAGGGCACTAGATTAACCAGAGTGCATCGATGACTTCGCCCGCTTTACCGTCAGTATTTGGAGGGAGTAGGGTGAGGCCGTTGTGGGCGACCATGCTGTGCATGTTTCCGCTTCCTTGATGTGTATGAGTGGTGGCTAGAAGTTGTCCTTTTTCGGAACGTATTCGAATTCTCCTGAGGCAGAGTTTTCCTGGCGCGCCCGAAATATTTTCTTCGAGTTTCACTGAAACTTTCTGACTTAGCCTGGGCCCCATCTCTTGATGATAGCCGAGTGACTTTTCTATCCACGGTGCGACTAGAACATGGAATACAACAAGGCTGCTGACTGGGTTTCCTGGAAGGCCAAACAATGGGGTTCCTTTCCAAGTTCCGAAAAGGGGTGGCCCTCCGGGTCTGAGTTTCATTCTCCAGAATGAAATATCACCCTCTTCTTCCATGATTTTGCGAACGAGGTCCCACTCCCCCATGCTGACTCCTCCGCTTGTTAGGATTGCATCATAATTCGAAAGAGAATCGAGAGTAGTTCTCAATTCGTCCATCGAATCGTTAGCAGAGTCGTGTCTTACGGCTTCGCAGCCCATCGATTCTACGAGTGATGCGAGTGCGTGGGAGTTTGATTCGTAGATTTGTCCTGATGCTAGTTCAGTACCTGGTTGAACCAATTCGTCTCCAGTTGACAGAATTGCAATTCTTGGTTTCTTGATTGTTGGAACATCTCCATGGCCCATAGTTCCTGCCAATGCTATGGTTGCAGAAGAAAGCAGAGTTCCTGCGGGTAGTGCTTCTTGCCCTATAGATAGGTTCTCTGCTCTTTTGCGAATGTAACCAGTTCTGGCCGGTCCATTGATAGTTACTTGATCTTCGTTTACTTCGGTATCTTCGACCATTACTATTGCATCTGCGCCTTGTGGTAATGGGGCACCTGTCATGATTCTGCATGCTTGATTTTTGTCTATTGCTGATGGTTGCTCTCCTCCTGTTTGGCTGGTTCCAACAATAGTTAGCTTGGCCCCTGGGCTTTCACAATCGGATGCTATTACCGCAAACCCATCCATAGCTGAGTTGTCGAAACGTGGATCATCTACTTTCGACGCCAGTGCGGTGCCTAAGACCCTCCCTCTTGCATGTTCGAGGGGGATTATCTCACTGTTTTTTGGTAATGGATGGAGAAGTGCCAATTCGATTGCTCGCTCGAGAGAGACGCCCTTCTCCATGGTTGGCCAGACACCGCCTCGTTGAAGTGTTATTCCCACCTCCTGAGTGCGTGCTGGGTACTGAGGAAGTGTTGATTGCGCTTGCTTTGTTGGGAGTTGCGGCCCTATATTCCTCTGTTGGACATGGCGGGGCTTCTGGCTATTTGGCCGTGCTCTCCCTAACCTCATTCGCAACTATGGAAGAGCTTTGGTTGAAGCAGCACGCATGGAGTCTGAATCTAATTGTCGCTGCTATTGCTTTCTACCATTACCAAAGAGCTGGGCATCATATTCCTAGAATGACGGGGGTCTTCGTAGTCGCAAGTATTCCGATGGCTTTTGCTGGGGGTTATTTGTTGGTGAATGGAGTTCTATACGATACTTTGCTGTCGGTTACTCTTGTTTGGGCCTCCATCCGATTGTTTAGATTGGATTCAGAATTTGATGAGGCCACGATTGAGGAGCTTCCTATTTCTCAAGCCGTTCCTGCTGGTGCTGGTATCGGCTTACTTAGTGGGATTGTCGGCGTTGGTGGAGGGATTTTTCTTTCTCCTCTTGTCTTACTGAAGCGTTGGGCCACACCAAAGGCGGCTGCAGCAACTGCGGCCCTATTCATCTGGGTTAATTCCGCGGCGGCTCTTACTGGGTCCTACCTCTCAGGAGAATGGTTGGTTGAGTTAGAAACCATTGCGCCTTTTGGTTCCGCGGTCTTAATTGGTGGGTTTGTTGGATCTAAGTTGGGTGCAGATTTGGTGCCTCAGAGGGTCGTTAGGGTTGTCCTTGTTGTGGTGTTGTTGCTCGCTGCAGCTCGCAGATTATTGCTGATTGCCTAATTGATCAGAGGCCGATCATGTCGGCGTGGCCGCACTCTGGATATGCACATTGGACCTTGTATCGGTCTCGCTTTGGCTTTGGGATTTGGAGGATGGAACCACACATCGAACATTGGTGGGTGATAATCTCTGGTTCTACTGGTCCGGTCTCTTCGAAATCGTCTAAGATGGTTCCAGCCGATGTCCAGCCAACTTCGTCTTGATATCTCTCGCTTTCCTCGGATATCTCTGATTCACGAAGGCCCAATTTAATTCGAAGGCGCCGGCGCTTTTTCTTCTTCCCCGCGGGGGGTGCTTTCGGCTTGCCCTTCGGCTTCTTTGAAGCGGGGCGTTTAGGTGCACCCTTAGGAGGGGGGCCGCGCTTTGCGGGTGGTTTACCCCTTCTTTTTGGAATTGGTTTGTTTCCAGGAGGTGCGGTGCGCTTGCCCTTGGGAGCGGGTCTCTTACCCTTTGGAGGAGGTGGGGCGCCGCCCTTCTTTGGAGGAGGAGGTGCTTTCCTTTTTCCTGGCGGGGGGCCTGGTGGGGGAGGTGCTTGCTTCTTCGGCGGAGGAGG
>CAZKVK010000056.1:0-7293 GCA_964556195.1 uncultured Candidatus Poseidoniales archaeon | reverse complement strand
GGGTACCCTCTGACTCAGAAAATGATGAATGGTTTTCTACACGTTACAAATCGCCAAACAAAGGGCTTGGTCAAGGGATTGAAAGCGAGATTGAGGATCCAATCTGGAAGTCGCATAATCCAACTCCCTATCTTGAAGGACAGTTTCGAATTTCGCATCACTGAGCCCATCTGTCTCTTCCACTCCGCCTCATATTCATGTAGAGAAGTTCCGTTTTCCAAGTGAGATACTATCTTCTGACCGGCGATTCTTCCCCCAATCATTGCAATGGTAATTCCAGCGCCATTTGATGGTAGGACCATACCGGCGGCATCTCCAACGAGAAGATGATTTTCTTTGACGAAACAATCTATCGTTCCTGACATCGGGAGCGAACCCGCTCCTGCGAAAGTCACCGCATCTCCATAGCGTGCGATGAACTCGTCTGCAAACAGATTCAATGAACGACCTTTGGAAAATTTATTCTGAATACCAACCCCGATATTTGCTCCGCCTTGCTTAGGGAACATCCAGGCGTACCCTCCTGGTGCCATCGAACCAAAGTGTAGTTCTACAGCATCGCCAAAATCTCCGTCCATCAGAACGAATTTTATTGGAATTTTAAGGCTTGATTCATTCCAGTGATTACGGCGTAGTGGGTCATTATGTCCGCCTGCACCGACAATTATTCTAGCGGTAAATTCTCTCCCGTCTCGAAGGCTGACTTTTTCCCCATTCACCGATTCAACTCTAGCACCTGTTAGGTAATTTGCACCCTTCGATTTAGCCAAATCCACAAGCCACTCATCGTGTGCCACTCTATCGAGCATTAGTCCTTCAAAGGGGTAGCGAAGTGATCGCCCAGATGGTGGAACCAAATGCATTTCAGAAGTTCTCATCGATATGGCATTCTCAGGTGTTTGTAGTAGATCATCAACCTCTGGAACATTTGGACATAGTCGTTTCATCTCCTCATTACTAGGTACTAATTCCCCACATTGAAGTGGGCTACCTATGGATTCCCTGCCATCGATTACCAAGACGTCCTTTCCACCCTCTGCGACGTAACGTGCAACTGTGGAACCGGCTGGACCTCCACCGATTACAATAACATCCCAATCGGTTCGCTCGACCATGGAAATCACCGCTCAGCGCGTTCTTTGGCCTCCTCAGGTACGTCGGCCACGAGAGAGTTTAGCAATCTCGATCATCAGTGTTTTTGCATCCGAATCAGGTAAGGATTCGAGGCTTTCCTGAGCTCTGTCGATATGATTCTTAATCAGTTGCTTCGCATATTCAAAAGAGCCCGCACTCTCAAGTAATTCAGTAAGTTCGCCCCATCTGTCATCACTGAAGTTTTGCAGAACATCTGCAAGCTGTTCTCGCTCGACTCCATGGAGCATGGTTAGGGCGTGGATAATTGGTAGTGTCATCTTGCCTTCGTGAACGTCTGTGCCTCGTGGCTTACCCATCGATGGATCTCCTGTTAGGTCGAGCAAATCATCGACCAATTGGAAGGCTCTTCCGACTTCCCATCCGAACTCGTCTAGGATTTCTACGATTTCTTGCTCAGCGTTTGCCTGCATAGCTGCACAGGAGCAGGCACTGGCGAATGGCCCGGCGGTTTTACCATCGATAATGGCATAGTAGTCTTCAGGCGTCGTGCCTAGGTCTGCAATATGCTTGATTTGCAATAATTCGCCTGCAGCGATGTTGGCGGAAGTCTCGGCCGTTCGGTCGACAATTCGGGCATCGAATTTACCACCGAGTCCAAATCCAAGTGCGAAGAGATAATCTCCCGCGATTATTCCATGTGATTGGCTGTGAATTGAATGTAGAGTTGGAAGTCCACGACGAGTCTTTGCTTGGTCATTGATATCGTCGTGGATTAGGGTGGCTGTATGTATCAATTCGCTCGCGAGAGCGAGATCCATAACCGAATCTAAGTCTCTACCGCCCGCCGCTTGGTAGGCTAGTAATGCTACGATTGGGCGGAACCTCTTGCCCCCCGAAAGTAGCATATCACGAGCCAAGATCATCGCCGGAGCATCGTTCTTTGTCATTCTATCTTGAACGAAATTTTCCAGTGCCTCTTCAACTTGGTCTCTAAGTCTTTCAAGACTCATTTGTTGGTTGTTAAGGGATACCATCCAATCCAATGGTGAGGGGGTGCCTATATCAACGGGTGTGTGGCCGCGCAAACGGGCACGTTGCGTGCTCCCCCCCCTGAGGTGGACGCTGTGAAAGACCGACTAACTGTCGCATCACTGGACCATCCACATTGTCTATCTTCTAGGAATCTGGAGGATTTTTTGGCCTCGGAAGAGGCTGGTGAAATCGATTTGGAAATTACTCCAGTGACAACTTTAGAAGAGGCAATTGAGGGGCTTAAAGAAGGTGAATTAGACCTCTTAGCTATGCCGGCGAGATTGCTTCATGGCAGACAAATTGAGTTGTTGGAAGCCGGCTGTCAAGTATTGGGGGCAAGGACACCAAGACGGCCGGCGAGATTCTTTGTTAGTGAAAATCGCATTTGGTATCAGCCAAAGGGCGCGATAATTCTCTGTGATGATAAAATCATTCGACGACAGCTAAAGCGTGCCCGTCGGGGATTGAGATTACTATCCAGCGAGGCTTATGCTTCAATACATGAAATCGAAGATAGACCTGATTCAGACGATGATATTGCTCGCTGGATGGAAAAACTACGCCGGAATGGAGATATCGACGGATTCGTCACCTCTCGTGAGGTATTCAACTCAATTCACTGCTCAAGCAGGAGAACAGTTCTGGGAATTGACCCCGAAGAGAGAGAAGGAGATAGGTATCTGCCGGTGCCTTACGCTGATCTTGTAGTACTAATCGGGCGCAGTGGTTTCCCCAAGAAATTGATTCAACAGATTTCAGAGTTGGAAGGGGAGACTGTGTGGTGGGTTCAGGATAATTTGATTGGAGGGTTGTCTGAGAGCAAACTCGATAGAATCGCAATTCTAGTTCGACACAGACAAGTTGGAGCTATTATGCGACAGGCTGAGGAGTTCTTTGATTTGACAATGGAAACCGTCTTCCACGACCCAGAAGGAAAGACTGAAACCACAGAAGTGCATGTCGAAATCCGCATGGAATTTGTATCGGATGATGGTATGCAAACCATTTCTTTAGAGAGATTGGTTCCAATTTCCAGCGTAGAGTCGTCTGCAATTGCATTAGCCAAAGATTGGGAGCGAATGTTGGCCACTGCTAGCAATCCTATTCCGGAACAAAGAACCCGTCAAGGACTACTTCCCGCAAAGGATGCTTGGATTGATTTGGAAAAGTGACGGCAATTTCTGACACCTCTCAAAATCCATACGCATCCGCTCAATGAATGGGGAAGCGATAAGACCGCGAGCAGTTCGCTCGGGTCTTATCGGTGGTCATGATGTCGGTTGATCGAGTATTACTCGACCAGTTATATCGGGCTCGATTAATGGAATTACGAGAACGAGCAGAGGCCGCTGGATTTCCAAAAAATGGTTCGGTCGAGGTCCTTCGAGCTCGACTAATCCGTAATCAAGTGATGGGGGAACATGACCTAAGTTGGGAGGGAATCCAAGCAATTTCGCATCAAGAATTGGGTGAGGCCTTGAAGATATTTGGAATCAAGTCTTCAGGCTCTCACAAAGAGAGGAGGCAGAGACTCTGGCTTCATCTAAACCACGACTCCAGAAGACTGACTGTGGAGAACCTTGCAGAGATGGAACGTGACAAGTTACACACTTTGTGCCGCAAGTTGGAATTGCAATTAACAGGAACTAGGACCGTTCTGATGGGAAGAGTTGCAGGAGTTCTTGCAAGCCAAGGTCGCGGGTGGGGGCAAATCAAGCGCTCTCTCAGAAGAAATGGCCTCCCGGATGCTCAAACTCAGACTGTGAAGACAGTTGAGCCGCCTGAACCGGAGGATGAAGTGATTGTAATCGAAGTTCCTGAAAATCCTATAGATTTCTTAGAACCTCTTTCTCAACATGAGATGGAAGATGCAGCGGATTTGCTTTCTACCAGCGATGGCAAGAGTGATGATTCTGTCTTGCAAAGCCTTGCGGGTATGATTCGAGATATCGAACGTATGATAGGAACTATTCTCAACAGTCATGGTGGACGATGGTCCGAACAAGAAGAGGATTTGTTCCTTCGAATTGCTATCAGAAGAGGATGGCCGGTCGACGATGAAACGGTCAGTACTCGTCTATTGCTGGTTGCAGGCAGGATTGCTGAGGCCAAAGGTTCTCGGGAGTTTGCTTTCCAAGAGGTCGGAGCGACTCCAGTAAGTGCGCCAAAGGCCGCCAGCGGGGATTCAGATGCCATCGCACGAATTCGCGCAAAGATGACCGAGGCGGAGCAAATAATCGCTGGACTGCGCTGATTACTCCGGTGTCAGACGGAAGAAACTGAACCTAGGCTCGATAATCGAACCCTCGATATCTCGTAGATTATCTATAGCATCCTCTGCTTCCTCGCGGCTATGGCCTGCCATTACCGCCGCGTGTACTAGTGTATCATAGTCAACTCCGCCACCATCGTCTTTCATCCGAATTGTCTCTAAGAGAATCTCAGATACATCACCAGTCGGCACCGAAGCCTCCTCTACTTCTCCGCTGGATTCTGTCGCTTGCTCCAAAGTTGGTTGAGAAGATGGCGCTTCTAGGATTACATCAGAACCTGTTGCCATCGAAAGTGATTGCAGAATTCCTACACGGTAGTTCTCTGTATCGAATTCTCCGTAGTGCCCTCTCGCTAGGACCATTCCATCGATTAGATCGCTGGGAACTCCCGCCGACTCGAGTGCGGCTGGGGTAAGATCGGATTCCATCGAAGCTTCGTAAGCGTCGAGGCGACGTAGGGTTGCTTCTGATGCCTCAACTAACCAATGGGTGTACAGGTCCTTGTCGACGATGCTGAATTCTTCTGCCCTAAATGATGTGAACATTCCGCCATCTTCGGTCTCAAACCAACGGGCTCTGCCAACCAACAACATGAGGAATCTATCGCCGCTCTCAAAGCGGTTGAGAATCTCCTCGATATCAGCGTGTAGTTCCGGCTGGAATGAGGCTACTTCGAAGCGATGAGTTCCGGTTGGGTCTCGGAGATGAGCAGTGTAAAAAGAGCCGCTTTCCGCCTCACGGCGCTCAACCCTATCGATTACTCCACCAACCAAGGCTCGGTTGACTTTAGCGCCGAGTTTGGTGATAACAAATGAGGGGTCATATTCGCCCGCTCCTTCCTCGGGTAAATCAGCATCCATGTACTCCTGAGCGAATAGCCGGATGGCTGTTTGTCTACTTCTTCTGGCTGATTGATTCATCACAATACCACCCCCCAACGAGCCATGACATCATTGGCGGCTTCTTCCGGTGTCCGAGTATCCATCTCGACTGAATCGGCCATCAATATAGCACCCTGAACATCTACCATAGCCCTACCATTGATATGCAGTTTTCGCGCTAGAAACCGCTCCCTCAGTGTGGCGATAAATCCAGCTCTGGTGTTAGCATCGATGGCGTCTTTAATCTGCCCTTGGTCCATTCCAGTAAGCGCCTCAGTAGCCTCCTTTCCAATCAATGTAGATGCGTTTGATATTCCGTCGTCGAGAACGAAGCGGAGTCGTACATCTTCCTCTCCTCGCTGAGGGCCGTGTTCTGCACATTCTCCATCTCGCATGACTCTGCGGCACTCCGGACACCTCTCGATGATACCCGAATTGTTGGCGATTGCTACAACGGTTCCAGAGGTCCTGATTCCACGGCGTGAACCGCCGTTGACCAAATCGGTTAGGTCAACTTCGACCCAATGGTCAGTTGGGTCGATGGCTTCCCATGGAGGATCAGATAAATCGACTACCTGTTCTGCAGAATCGATAACCAAGTCAGGCGAACCTTGCCAGAATTGTACCCGAGCACCCTTCAAGTGGAGGAAGGTTCCAGGTTCTGGATTCATTTCTCCCCACGAAGTCAAGCGGCAGCGGCCGGTTGGATCCATTACATCGCCGCTGCGAACAGTCCTTTCCTCGCCATCGGCATTTGTGAAGGTTCGAGCTTGCCAATTCTCTACCTGTATTGTAATTTCGATATCTCTGGCTCCGTCTCTGAGTTCGGAAATCGTCGAGCGATTTACCGATTGCAAGTCGTCCATACTAGCAAAGGAATTATCGTGGAAAGGTTCGATTTTGGTCAGGTCACCGATGTTGATTTCGGGGGTGTCACGGAATCGACGGATTTGGGCTCGGTCTATCTTGATTAGTGAGCCAACCTCGTGGTTGAATTCTCTCCATGAAATGAAGCCTATAGTGCCGGAAGGGTCGGCCAATCGGCCTCGAACAATGTCCAGAGTCCCACTTCCATCTTTCTTTACGATTTGATCGTCTTTCTTTGTCAGAACTCGAGCAATGATGCTGACGATACCTTCCGCCTCTCCTGCCTCAGAGATTGGAACCGGTTCGTCTGAAATTTTGGTAACCGGTTGACCGCCTTCCTTGAGAACGGTAACTCGGCTAGGGCGATTGATGTTAATCGAGCGTCGATCGTTCCAAAAATTGACTGAGACTCCTTCCAATCGAACCACCGAGCCGGGAGTTAGATTCTGTGAGTGGTCGCCCCAGTCGGTGAAATCCCAGCGCTCGCGCTCGCCTTCCCAAGGACTGTCCTCAACCCATCCATAGGCAATCTGACGCTCTTCACCCCGAACAGTCTGTATCTTTGGAATGTAGGAAACCACGGCTACCTCGATAGTGACATTCTTGTCATCGTCCTTGAGTTCGGAGAATTTCGCTACCTTTCTCTCTGGAAGGGCTGAGCGAGAGGGGGAAGAAATGGTAGACACTTCCTTACCCGCAGCAATTTGGAATTTACGAATTACCGAACGAAGCGCATCCTCAGGAGGTATCAGAAATTCTTCTTCATATCTCTTGAATTCCTTGATTATCTCCGCTTCATCCGCGTCTTCACACTCATCTTTTACCACAGCAATCTGTGTAGCATACCTTCCATCGTCACTCATCGTTTCACCTACGTTCAGAGGCAAAGTATCGAGCCTATATGAACACGCGAACGATTGAATGCTACGCATTCGGAATCATCCTTGAGAGTGATGTTACTCAGTGTGTGTTGGGGTAGGCTCGACACCACATCATCTCCGGGATAAGTGGACGAGCCTTGACGGTCTTTGAAGATAGTCATTGGAAAATGAGGATGAATGACCGACTGGGTTTTCATCTCAGCACTGTTGTCAAGCCCTGATGAGCGCTGATGAGACCTGCCGATTCGGTATTCTAACAGCCTC
>CAZKVK010000055.1:0-7915 GCA_964556195.1 uncultured Candidatus Poseidoniales archaeon | reverse complement strand
GAATTGGTGGGCATGGCAGGATTTGAACCTGCGACCTCCCGGTTATCAGCCGGGTGCTCCAGCCAAGCTAAGCTACACGCCCTTGAGCAAACTCGCGAGAAGCGTACCCATTTTGAAGATGCCCATCGAGCTTTATTCCGTGTTGATTGGCTATCGGAGAAGTCATGAAGGACTCGCTACTCGCGCAGTTCACTCATGCCGGTTGTGAGTGGTTCCTCAGGCCGAGTGATTGCAGAGGCCTTGTCTCCGTTGTTGGACATGGATCATGTTGAATTAATCAGCCGAAGATTTCCGGATGGTGAGGGCTATGTTCGGGTTCCGTCTGGATCCATAGAATCGGTACGTAGCGAGCCTGTTGTATTGGTATCAAACACCTATCCAGACTCGGGCGTGCTAGAAACTATACTGCTCTTGGAAGCTATTGCTTCCGTACGTGCTGGTGACCTGTCAAATTACAAAGGAGAGGAACCACAAAGCCTCCCCGATGTCGGCTCTGGTGTCTTTTTGGCGATTCCATACTTTGGATACTCTCGTCAAGACAAGAGATTCTCCCCTGGCGAAGCAGTAAGCGCGCGTGTAATTGGAGAAATGCTTGCACGCTGTTGCGATGGAATTGCTATTCTCGACCTACACGCTCCTGCAATTCTAGAGGATCTGTCTGTTCCTGTTGAATTTGTCAGCGCAATGCCAGAAATTGCTGCGAGACTTTCCAAGGAGGTCTCGCCAGATTTCATCCTAAGTCCTGACAAGGGGGCAATTGATAGAGCAACGGAAGTAGCGACCATTGGTGGATGGGAGTTCAGTTATCTTGAGAAGACCAGAATCGATGCTCATACAATCGAACACACACCGAAAGATCTCGATGTCAAGGGTAAGGTAGTCGCCATAGTTGATGATATGATTAGCACTGGAGGTACAATTTGCCGCGCCAGTGACGCCCTTCACAGACAAGGGGCTACAGAGGTCCACGCCGCCTGCACACATGGTTTGTTTACCGCTGGTGCAATTTCTCGCCTCTCGAATCACGTAGATGGAGTGCATAGCACGGATTCTTTACCTAACCCGAGAGCTGTAGTTAGTTCAGCCCCCGCGCTCGCTCGTGGTCTGAAGAACCTCATGGGATGAGTATGGATTTCTTTGAAGGAAGGATCTCAACGGCTGGTTTCGCCAGTGGTGACCGAATTGTAATTGGAGATTGGAAGGAATCTCCCCTCGGTTCCTTCACCAATGTAATGTGGGCTAAACCAGAGGGAACCAGGGTACTTCTTTCTCCTAGTCAGGAACACGCAGATTACGTCTCATCGTTGTACAACTTCGAGGAAGTACATGTTGTTCCTGTAGAAGTAAATCGGCAGGCAAGAGGAATTAGCATCAATGCACCACCACTGAATATTTCCCTGCACTGGGGAATGGGAGTTGGATTGCCAATACCGAGACCAAGATGGTTCATCTCAACTGTAGAGCATTGGATTGCAAAAACCTTCTTTGGAACTAGTACACACGGAGTAACCTGCAACGGATTGAGTGAATGGTACTGCATCTATTCTCTTTCAAAAATCAACCATGCTTCAGCATATTGTGATGGTAAAGACTTGGGAAATGCCTCAAATTTCGAAATCAACGCATGTTTCGGATTTAGTGAACCCCCAAAAAAACCGTCATCGGTTAGTTTACGTTCCATAATTGAGAGCGCCGAACGATTACCGTAGGTAATACGTTGCGTTTATATGAGCCACGCCGTGCGCCGGACTACCCCACATGAGGAGTGAATCCAATGAGTGTACACATAGCATATGAGACCCCACAAGACGTCCAAGAGCAAGTCTACGAGATGGTAAAGGCCCTAGGAAAGGACGGGCGAGGCGCACTAAAGAGAGGCGCTAACGAAGTGACCAAGGCTGCCGAGCGCGGAACAGCGCAAATGGTAGTAATGGCTGAGAACGTCAACCCTGGTGAGCTTCTAGCACACATCCCAATGATCTGCAAAGAGAAGGAAATCCCATTCATCTACGTAGAAGACCAAACCTACCTAGCTGAAGCTGCAGGAATGCCAACAGGAACCCGTACTGCTGCAATCGCAGTAATGGATGTCAGCAAGGATGGCGCTGAGCGCTTCAACGAAGTAAAGGGACACTTCGAGACACTGTCTGCTTGAAGGCACTGAATCAGGAATAACGGAGGAAGTGAAATGGCAGAAGTCGATGCATGGCCTGCAGAGGTCGTAGAAATCGTCGGTCGTACAGGCATGACTGGTGAGGCAACTCAGGTCAAGGTACGAGTTAACGACGCACCCAACCCCCGCGACGTTGGTCGCATTATTACTCGCAACGTAGTCGGTCCGGTAAGGATTGGTGACATCCTGATGCTCAAGGATACAGGTCGTGAAGCACGTCGCCTAAGCGCTCGATGAGGTGATTGAAATGCCAGAGCGAAGAGTCTGCAACTTCACCCACGAAGAAATCGAGCCAGGTACTGGCATGATGTTCATCAAACGTGATGGTACTGTATTTTGGTTCAAAGACAGCAAGGCGCGAAAGAACCACTTGAAGCTAAAGCGCAACCCTCGCAGACTAAAGTGGACCCGCCGATACGAGAAAGGCGGAATTAAGTGAAGTTAGCCGAAATGGATAACTTACTACCCGGTTACATCAAATAGTGGGGTTGTTCGGTTTCAACCTATGGCGCAAGGCACAGTAAAATGGTTCAACCGAACAAAGGGCTACGGATTCATACAGCAAGAAGACGGTGAGGACCTCTTCGTCCACAAAAGTCAGGTGGAAGGTGAAATCAGCGACGGCGACGCCGTCGAATACGAAGTTGGAGAGGGTCCTAAAGGCCCGAATGCAGTAAATGTCAAAAAAACTGAATGATTTTCACATTGTTTGGTTTGTCCAATCACTACAGGCAGTGTGAGTACACTTCGGTGGTTCGAAAAGAATCTTCTCACTGGGATCTATAAGATCCAATAGAAGGTTCGAACCTGCACCCTGTTGAACTGTTACAACAGAACTTGTAGAGGCAGGAAGGTAATCCTCTCCAGTGCTAGATAGGCTGAGTTTGATGGTATGACCTGCCGAAACTTGAGCATCGATAGTAAAGAATTCCATCTTTGCGTTAATCGTCTCAATTATTGGTAGCCATGTTTGTTCATCAGTACCGCCCTCATGATAACGCAAATCCATTATTGCATGACCTATGTGAATGCAAGAGCCATTCTCGTTGCAGGCCTCTAGTAGGGCGTAAATTTGCCCTCCAACAGTCGCTGTAGTTACATCGATGTGAAGCCTTGGAAGACCAGCAATCCAGATGTCTTCTTCCAAAGGCTCAGTTTCATACACAGGTCCGGTTGCTCCATTTGGAAGAATAGTTGTGGTTCCGCCGACATTCATCAAAGCCCCACCTAAATCTAGAGCGAGGGTGCTCATTCCCTCTGGCGGGTAACGGTCTTCGAGACGCCACTGTCCTTGGTTAGTTTGAATCTCAATCCAGAGGCCCGGTTGCTCTCCCTTGTCTAATAGATAATAATCGAACCACTCGAGAAGGTCTTGCATCCAATCGAAACGAGTCATCTGTGGGTACCCTTCGCGACCTCGACCTTCTCCCGACCTATCGAAATGGTAATCGGGCCGATCTGGATAATCATGATCCCATTGGCCAAACAGACCCTTGGCTTCGATTCCTGCATCCTTCAGTTGATTGATGACGGGAACTGCCATGTGTGGATCAACGTTCCAGTCGTGCATTCCTTGGATTAAGTAGACTGAACCTTCGTAATTGGCTAAAACTCGATCTAGGAAATACCGCTCTTTCCAGTATGTTCCTGCTGCTTCACCGCCCCACATCCAAGCCGCTACTCCCGTGCCTGGTCCGATTATGTAGTCTGGGCACATGTTGCCAATATCCTCAGAATCGCCATCGATTCCATACGAGCCATACACACCATTGTGCATGAATGGTGCTCGGGCCTCAGAAGAACCATTTTTCCACATTAATTCCATTACACCAATGAGCCCTGAGATTGGAACTATTGTTGCAAGGTGCTCATTGCCAAATGTTGCCGCTTGCCAGGGGGTTGAGCCATCGTATGACTTACCAATCATTGCAACACGGCCATTCGACCAGTCCTGAGTTCCCAGCCAGCTTACTGCGGCATCAACGCCTAGTTGCTCTGCATTACCCATCAAATCCATGCAATGATTCGAGCGCCCCGTACCCATCACGGAAACTTGAGCGAACGCGTAGCCGTGTGGTAAGATTTGATCGATTATCATGCTACCAAGCCATGTGCCTGGTTGTTCCACAGGGCCGGTCTGAACCGAGGTTTCGTCAAAGTAAGGGCCGAATTCAGCAATTACTGGCACTTTGGTACCTTCTGGAACATCAGGAAGCCACAGACCAAGACTGACTTTCCCATTAGGGGCAGCACCGCCTTCTGATAGTGGTAAATCAAAATCAACGAAGTGATGGCTGGAGTTCCAATCATTATCAGTCTCCTTCAGAGCGTATGGGCCAAATTCCATCACGAATGAATGTGGTTGATCTGTGATGTATGGCCACTCACCTCGCTCCCAAACGGGAACTCTCTCGTAAATTCCAAGTTCTTGCTTAGCATCGTCAACAATCTCATCGAAGATTACAGATTGTAGAATTACCACCAAGAGAATACCGACAACTGCTACAGCACCAGCGGCTAGAGCGAGGCCGCGCTTGTCTATACCTGTCGAATCAAGCATTTCTCCAATGACTTCACCGAACGGTGGGATTTCTCTAGAGGGAATTTCAGGTGTGTCGTCTTCGAGAACTAATTCCGCTTCAAGAACTGGGGCTTTTGGGGCCTCTCCCTTCGCGTGTGCATGGTCCTCGGGACCATGGTCATGGTCACAGCATTCCTCGCCCATTCCGTAAAGGCGAGTAGTGAAGCCCTCTTGAGTTAGTCTATCATTCGTCTATAATTTCTAAACGAGTTTGATTGAAAAAGGGGTGTTGAGTCGGCCGCACCATGGAAATGCAGACGACATTCGTGATGGTGAAGCCTGATGGAGTACAAAGAGGCCTAGTTGGTAACATCATCCAGCGCTTCGAAAACAAGGGACTGCGGCTTGTTGGCCTGCGCCAGCTGACTCCTTCTATGGAACTCGCTGAGCAGCACTATGCAGTTCATTCCGAGCGCCCATTTTACCCCGGTCTAATCGAATTCATCACTTCTGGCCCAGTTGTCGCTATGGCTTGGACTGGTGTCGAGGCAATTTCAGTGGCTAGAAACATAATCGGTCCAACCAATGGACGCGAGGCAGCTCCGGGAACCATTCGAGGAGATTACGCAATGGACATCGGTCACAACATAATCCACGGCTCAGACGGTGAAGATACCGCTGCCTTCGAATTGGGACTATGGTTCCCAGATGGTGTGGTCGAGTGGACTCGCGACTCAGAGAGCCAAATTTACGAGTGAAACTACAACTTGACTGAGGATTGAGCATGAGGTGTTTGAAATGTCTGGACGCCGCCAACCAATCGTCTCTGTTTTAGGGCATGTAGATCATGGTAAAACCTCCCTTCTAGACCACATTCGTGGATTGGGTTCCGGTCGGCAAGCCAGCGTCATGGATCGAGAGGCCGGTGGAATAACTCAGCACATCGGTGCAACAGAAGTTCCTGCTGATCTACTAAACGAATTGTGTGCTTCACTTCTTGGGGGCAAGACATTCGATTCTCCTGGGTTATTATTCATAGACACGCCTGGGCACCATTCATTCTCCACGCTCCGCTCACGCGGTGGTGCACTAGCAGATATTGCCATCTTGATAGTCGACGTAATGGAAGGTGTTCGTCCACAGACTATCGAATCGATTCGCATCCTAAAGCAAGCAAAAACACCCTTCGTAATCGCTGCCAACAAAGTCGATCGGATTCACGGTTGGGATTCGGTTCACGGGCGCTCAATGGCGGAGGCGGTTAGAGATCAAACAAAGGACGCTCAAGCCTTGTTTGAACAAAGATACTGGAACTTGGTAGGTAAGTTTGCTGAACATGGATTCAACATAGAAATGTATTCCAAAGTCAAGGACTTCACGCAAGAAATCGCCCTTGTTCCAATTTCAGCTCGGGAGGGTGAAGGAATCCAAGACTTACTAGCGGTCGTAATCGGTCTTGCAGAGCGATATTTAGAAGACAAATTAACCGACATCGAAGGTGCTGGAGAAGGCACCGTTCTAGAAATGAAAGAAGAGCGAGGTCTTGGAAAGACACTCGATGTAATCCTCTATCGTGGCTCGGTCAAAAAGGGAGACGAAATCGTTCTCGTCACCGAGGAGGGGGGGGTCTCTACACACGTGCGCGGAATGTTCGCACCACGTGGAATGTCGGAAATGCGTGATGCGGGGAATCGATGGGACGACACAGAAGCGGCACACGCCGCTTCTGGTCTGAAAATCTCAGCGCCGGACTTAGATGGTGTTCTAGCAGGAACGACCCTTAGGGTCGTATCGAAAGATACAGAGCGTGAAGAAGCACTAGCACTAGCCGACGCAGAAGCCAATCTCTCAATTGAACTCGATGAGGAAGGTGTCACCATCAAGGCAGATACCGTTGGTGGCCTAGAAGCTCTAGCCAAGGAATTACGAGCGGTCGAGGTTCCCATCCGACACGCTAGTATCGGCAAGGTAAATCGACGAGATGTTCGAACCGCTGAGAACTCGGCCGACCCACTTCACAGAATCATCCTAGCATTCGCAACCGAAATCCTACCAGATGCGGAAGAAGAAATTGAAAACTCCGAAAATGGTGTCAAATACCTCGGCTCGGACATCATTTACCATATTCTGGAGGAGCGCGAAGAGTGGGTGGAACAGCGCACCCGGGAACTAGAAGAAGCTAGCCGAGAACAGGTGGTTTATCCAGGCCGGATTCTACTACTTCCAGACCATACTTTCCGTGTCTCAAAACCGGCAGTAGTCGGAGTCAGAGTGCTGGCTGGAAGAATCCACGTTGGTCAACGTTTACTCAAGAACGGCGAGCGCGTTGGACAAATCAAATCCATCCGTTCCGGTCAAGATTCAATGAAGGAAGCAAGGCAGGGTGCAGAGGTCGCCGTAGCCATAGATGGGGTTACCGTTGGAAGACAAATCGACGAGGAAGATGTGCTATTGGTAGACGTCCCTGAATCCCATGCAAGGAAACTACGAAAGATGGATTTAACAAGTGCAGAATTAGAAGTGTTAGAGGAACTAACCACAATACACCGCAAAGATTCGCATTTCTGGGGTCGCTAAAGCGTTTGAATCACTAGGCGTTCATAGACACCCAACGCTTTAGTATCTAAAATTGGGCACGAGGATTATTCAGGTGTCTCAGATGACTATGGCAGCAAGTGATCCTAAGTCCCGGGAACTGATTCAAACCGTGTCACAGATCTCCAATGGCCTAATGGGAGAAGTAGCGAAAGTCATCATTGGAAAACAGGAAAACTTGCGAAGAGTGGCCATTGGAATTCTTTCCAATGCAAACATGCTAATAGAAGATTTTCCTGGTCTTGCAAAGACCTTGATGGCTAACACGTTTGCAACATCACTTGGATGTAAGTTCAAGCGTGTTCAGTTTACTCCAGATTTGCTACCTGCGGACATCATGGGGACATACATGTATGACCAACAGGCTGGAGAGTTCAAACTCCGCCCAGGCCCACTATTCACCAATGTTCTACTCGCTGACGAGATTAACCGTGCTCCACCAAAGACTCAGGCTGCTTTGCTAGAGGCTATGGAAGAAAAACAGGTTACGATTGAGGGAATTACCCACAAATTGCCGGCACCATTCATCACAATGGCAACACAAAACCCAATTGAGCAAGAAGGAACATATCCGCTACCTGAGGCGCAAATGGACCGATTCATGATGAAGATGTCAATGGGTTACC
>CAZKVK010000054.1:0-8227 GCA_964556195.1 uncultured Candidatus Poseidoniales archaeon | reverse complement strand
AGGCTTACTCTCTGAATGAATATGCCTACAACTGGGAGTTCACAGAGAAGTGGGAATGAGTTGGTGCAGGCGGCAGGATTCGAACCTGCGAAGCACTACGCAGAGGATCTTGAGCCCTCCCCCTTTGACCACTCGGGTACACCTGCACAATATGCGAGCCGTAATGCCCTCTTGATTCCAGCGGCTCGTACTCCACCCTACGCGTCCTCAGCAGCGAAGCTGACGGAATGGTTGATTTAGCGACTCGGCACGCTCCCGCACGAACCGCTTTGGGAGTACGGAGGGAGAGGCTATGAGGTTGAGCAAAAATCAACTGCAGGCAGTGGAAAAGGCCCTCTTTGAGGTTGCTCGAAAGCAGAAGTCATCCGCTGGCCCGGTAGAACTTCCATTACCGGACTTTTGGGCATCGGTAGCACAATTGACAGCGAGTTTGGAAACCGAACTTGCCGAGACGGTGCAATCAGAAGGTATGACCGCAAAGGCTCAGTTGCAAACCCGTAGGCTCGGTAATGTGCGGACCTTGGTTACAGACCTAACGCGAATTCGTTTGAATGCCTTTACCCAGCATGCGGTTTTAGTCAATCTGATGAAAGGCGGAGGTGCTGAGGCCGCGGCTGCCTTGCAACACCTCAGCGTCATAGATTGGGAGCGCCACGACCCAACCGAGAGGGCCTACTATCAAAGTCTGGGTCACTTGGTTGACAAGTACAAGCATGATGTCGCTTGGAAAGAATTGGTCAACGGAAGTAATGGAGGAAGTAACGCCACTCCACCTCCGATTTCAAGTCCTGATGCTTCGCTAACCGAGTTTACAGAAACAGTTCCAGAGCTAGATCAGGAACTACCAACTCCAGCACCTGTGGCTGACCCTAACGAAACTTGGGATGACCCAGAATTCGATGAAGAAGACCGGATTCTAGCAATGGATGGATTTCCTGACCGAGCAACAGGTGCTGACCCTCATCCACCAGAAGAAATTAGTGTATCAGAGACCATCGGTGGAGATTTGATGAGAATCCGAATATTGCAGGATTTGTCCGAACCGATAATCGCCGAAGATGGTTCGGAGATTACATTGGTCGAAGGCGATGTAGAGTCTTGTCCAAGCCTGATTGCAGAGACTCTAATCGCCGCTGGATTGGCAGTTGCCGCGCCACTCTGAGCGCGCCAATGATTATCCAGCGTCTGTCAACGAAGTCACACCTACGGTGGTACCATGGGCAAGACGATTACCAAAAAGAGAGTCAAGGAATTGCGAAAATCATTTGACGCTGATCCCTCAGCGAAATTAGCACAAAACGCTGTTTCTAACAACGAATTGTTAGAGGTCGCTTTGGATAGAGATTTAGTACAAGAAATCGATTTTTCATTCTCGATTAAATTGGACAAGTGGAAGGTTACTCATCAGAAGAGAAGTGGTCGATGTTGGCTATTCGCCACACTGAATCTTTTCCGACCCAGTACGATGAAGAAAATGAATGTTAAAAATTTCGAATTTAGTCAAGCTCACATTCACTTCTGGGATAAATTCGAACGAGCCAACCACTTCTACGAGGCGATTATCGAGACTGCCGATCGTCCTGTCGACGACCGCACAATCGGCTTCCTACTCGGTGACCCGATTGGTGACGGTGGACAATGGAATATGGCGATGAATCTGATTCGAAAGCACGGCCTCGTTCCTAAATCCGCATATCCTGAATCTCAATCTTCTTCGAGCACGCGTTACATGAACGCTAATCTCAAGGATATTCTACGTACAGGCGCCTGTGAGATTCGAGAAATTCTAGATTCCGGCGGTAGCCCAGCTGAAGCTCGCACACACAAGGATTCGCGACTAGCCGACATCTGGAGAATTCTCTGTATTCACCTTGGTACTCCTCCGGAGAAGTTCGATTGGCAATGGGAGGACAAGGATGGAAAGTTGCACCGTAGAGGGATGATGACTCCGCAAAAATTCGCTGAAGACTTTGTCGAAATCGATTGGGAAGACTACGTTTGCATCGTCAATGACCCGAGAAATGACTACTACCAAACCTACACTGTCGACTATCTGCAAAATGTCGCTGGAGGACCGCCCGTGGTCTATCTGAATGTTCCAAGCGAGGAGATGAAAGGCATCACTCAGCGGCTATTGGAAAATGGATTACCGGTTTGGATGGGTTGTGATGTCGGTAAACAAATGCACAGAAAGCGTGGGCTCTGGGATGCCAAGTTATTCGATTTCGGAGCATTATACGGTGCTGAGTTTGGAATGAACAAAGCCGACCGTCTTCGGTTTAGTCAGACTATGATGACTCACGCCATGCTGTTTACTGGAGTCGATGTAGTCGATGGAAAGGCTCGACGATGGCGTGTGGAGAATTCCTGGGGTGAGGATCAATCTGGCCGAAAGGGGTACTATACCATGAACGACTCATGGTACGACGAACACATGTTCGAAATCGCCTGCCCAAGTGAATATCTCTCTGATGCGATGGAGGCTGGAATGGATACTGAACCAGTCGTGCTTCCGGCTTGGGACCCAATGGGTAGTCTAGCAAAAGATGAAGCCTTCCAATGATAGAATCAGCCTAGGTGCCTTAGAGACAACTCGATTGTAACCGAGTCAGGATAGTCTAGGCGAAGGACGCGACGTAGTGCCTTCTCGTCCTTGGCTGCGGATGTCACAAGCTCCAGAAGGCGCTTGTGGATGCGCATCTCCCAGTGATCCCAAGTTTCAGCACCTTCGCCATCTGGGCTCTTGCGGCATGGAACAACTAATTTGCGAGTTGGAAGCGGTATTGGACCGCGCAGGTCGACACCAGTCTCATCGCAAATTGCCTTAATCTGTCCACAAACCATGTCGACGTCTTCGTGGTTTTCACCAGTCAACTTGATTTTGGTGATAACGGCCATAGTACCCTCTCCGAGTCCTCAGCCTTTGTCACCAATTCACTTCTTCTCGATCTTGATGCAGACGCCAGCAGCGACGGTCTTACCCATATCGCGGATAGCGAAGCGGGAAAGCTCAGGGAAATCTTCCATTTGCTCGATAGCCATTGGCTTGGTTGGAGCGAAGCGGACTAGAGCTGCGTCACCGGTCTTTAGGAACGGTGGGTTGGCTTCCTTTGTCTTCGAGTTCTCTAGGAGTTCTACGAAGCGGACTGCTACCTGAGCGGTGTGAGCGTGGAAAACTGGTGTGTATCCAGCGCCAATCGCCTTTGGAATTTCCATCAACTGAATCTGGCCAACAAAGGTCTCGTCGTGGCGGACGAATGATGGTGCTTTATCTGAGTATCCCGCAACGTCACCACGGCGGATGTCTGTTGCGGCTAGACCACGAACGTTGAATCCAACGTTGTCACCTGGCTCAGCCTTGTCTACTATTGTGTGGTGCATCTCAATACTCTTGACCTCAGCCGACTTCTCGCTTGGGTTGAAGACAACTGTCTTTCCTGAGTTTAGAACACCAGTCTCAATCTTTCCTACTGGAACGGTACCAATACCACTGATCTTGTAGACGTCCTGAATAGGTAGTCGGAGTGGCCTGTCGACCGGCTTAGGTGGCATCTGGATACCATCTATTGCCTCGAATAGAGTTGGGCCCTTGTACCAAGGCATGTTATCTGACTTGTTGTACAGGTTCTCACCAAGGAACGAGGAACAAGGTATCTTTGGTACATCAGCTGGATTAAATCCTGATAGTTTCAGTAGATTGTCTACCTCTGCAACAGTTTGATTGTACTTGTCTTCGGAGTAGTCTACACCACTGATGTCCATCTTGTTGACGTTAACAATCAGTTGCTTGACTCCCAGAACCTTTGCTAGGAATGCGTGCTCGCGAGTCTGTGCATTAACACCGTCGTTAGCAGCGCACAGAAGAACAGCGGCATCGGCTTGGCTGGTTCCTGTAATCATGTTCTTCACGAAGTCACGGTGCCCTGGAGCATCGATGATTGTGAAGTAATAGTTTGGAGTGAAGAGCTCCTTGTGCGCGACATCGATAGTGATACCACGCTCACGCTCTTCCTTCAGACCGTCCATAACGTATGCAAGACCGAATCCGGCCTTACCAGCCTCGGCTGCTAGTTGTTCGTTCTTGTCGATGATGTGCTGCTCGATATGACCTGTGTCAAGGAGTAGACGTCCGACGGTTGTTGACTTTCCGTGATCAACGTGTCCAATGAACACGATATTCAAGTGCGGCTTGCTCTTATCTTCCCACTGTGAACTCATAATATCCACCTCTAAGTGTGGCCCGCCGACCGATGATGCCTATTTGAATCTCTCCCCATAGGGGAGGCTTCAGTTAACCCGAATTAGAGGTATAATTATTCGGCGCAGTTCATCGATATTGCAATTCGATAACCAAACTCTTGACCTCTGTGTTGTGTGTCTTCTCATTCTGCAGGTCTACAGTCCAAGTGCCAGGCTCAAATCCTCTTACTGTTGAGCCACCAATTACCAGCCAAACACAGCGGTCATCAGACTGGCAATCTCCGGCATTTCTGTTATCATCACCAACACCGGTTGTGTTGGCAACCTCTTCGTCAGTCTCGTTGAAGATGAATAGGTCGAGTTTGTTCTCGGTATCAACCCCACCAAATGGTTGGTCTCCATCCTCAGCGGGGTAGGTTAGTTTAGTCCTAAGATAACGAATCTTGTTTTGTCCGTCTTTATCGTAGGCTACTGGGTAATCCCAAGTCATGACTACAGGATCCTGATATCTTCGGTCGATGACAAAATCAGTCCAAGTTCCTCTGTAGTTGATGTAGAGAGTGGAGTCGTCGGAGTCTTTCAGGCCATTATTGTCAGTAACTGTCAACTTAATGTCCCAAGAACCGGCCGGCATATCCTCGAGAGTGACGGTTTCTCCAGTCGCATCGACATCGTTCTCTGGGTCACCATCTTCATCCGAATCGGTGTCTAAGTCGAGATCCCATTCCCAAGATACTAGATATTCCTCTGCGTAACAATCGGAATTATCTGGATTACAACCCGCCCAAGATTCTGAGCCATCGAGAGTGACTGTGGTTTCGACGGTTATACTTCGGTCATCTTCTTCCTTGTCCTCACACACCCACACTAGAACAAAGGAGCCTGCAGGTGCATCTTCACCATCACAATCATCGTCCTTTGTGGTGGTTATCTCGGCTTTCGGTTCTTTGGCTGAGGAATCAATTACAGAAATTGTGTCACTAACTGAAGTTTCGTAATTTCCATCGCTTACTGTTAGAGTTACCATATATTCGCCCGGTTGAGAGTAGGAGTGACTAGTTGTCAAGCCCTCACCGAGATTTCCATCGCCGAAATCCCAACTGAAGGTTAGAGCGTCGGCATCTGGGTCGGAAGAGCCCACTGCGCTGAAGGTAATCGAATCACCAGCACGAACCGAACCATCTGGGTCCATACTCATCTGAGCGGTAGGAGCACCATTCAAACTGAAGGTTTCTAAACAACCTGCAAAGACAGCGCTGAGCATTAGAAATACGACCATCGGGGCCAATCCACCCGCGCCTCTCATGGTGATGGGTGTGGTGGTGGTCGTCATCAACCCTACGGATTCTCGTAATCACTAGAAATCGAAGAGAGTCTGCTGTCTAGTGCCTTCCAGTAATTCCTTCTCGTTCCAACCAAAGGCTTCTGTAATTCTACCTAAAGCAGTTGCCAATCGTCTAGCATAGAACTCTGGATCGTACTCCGGAGGCTCTACTCCTAACTCATCAACCATCCAAGCTTGGACTGTCATCGGTGAGGTTTTGGCATTAGTAACAATCCAACCCACCTTCATTCCAGGTGTGAATCCTAGGCCTGCCTCTATTCTCTGTTTAGCCGCGCGCACGTAAGGTAAAGAATCTGGACTCTTGTATGTCTTATGGAAATCAACTGATCCATCTCGCCTTAGACTGCCCTTGCAAGATCGCGATATCACTAGGTCACTGGCTTCGACGCGACGTGCTCTAACGTCATCGATTACCGATTTCGACATCTCCACTGCTGACCATTCCTCATTGGAAAGAATCAACTCAAACATCTCGGTCATCGCGCTTGTTAACAAGCGGAATGAGTCCGTGCGGCGGACCTCATAGCCTCGAATTAACATCTCTTCACGGGGCCAAATCACTCGTCCGACGTATCGCTTTTTTGCGCCATGAGAAAAGAATGCTGAAAGGGCGGTTTCGAATTCTAATTCTTCTCCTTCTTTGGTAAATGTGTCAGCAAGAAGATTACCAGTTCTGAGTGTCTCTTCTTTAGCGGCTAACCAATCTGAATAGACTAACGAATCTTCTGGTGGCTTGTTAATTGGAGAGTCGGTTTCTACTCGGGCTTGTACGAAGATTGAGTCCGTGTCTGAATATACAACATTGTATCCATCTTCCTCGACGTTGTGGATAATAGTACGTATGTTGTGTCGAGCCCATTCTGTTATGCTTGCACCCAAGTCTGGATGAGTGAAGCGATAGAAAGAAGATGCAAAGACGCCGTAGAATGAATTCATCAAAATCTTGACCGCATATTGTAATTGATCATGGAGAAAGGCACCCTCTTCATCCCCCGATTCTCGTGCTTTTTTCAATTCGGTTTTGTGATAATCGCGTTTTTCCATTAATTCACTCAATAGGTGAGGAACTAATCCGGGCCTCTGCTCAAAGGAGATATACCGTGCAGTACCTTCTGGAGATACGTTGTGAGATTCTTCTTCACTCCCATCTCTGACCAAAGTTGTTGAGCAGATATTCTGAGAAATCATGATTGATGGATACATCGATTTGAAATCGAGTACAGCCACCCATGGCTTGAGGCCTGGCTCGACTTCGTGAACGTAGCCGCCTGCAATTTGATCGCGGCGGCGAGGGCCGGATTGGGTCATTGGAACTGCGATTTTATCTTGGTCGGCTAAACGAATTACCAGTGAGTCAATCCATTGACTGGTAGTTCCAGCAGCGGCGGTCTCAACTGTAGTTTTGGCTACAGCCGCTAGGGCTTCCTTACGCTCGACCGATTGTAGATGTGAGAGGATGTCGAGAGGAAGATGAGTGTCTCTTACACAGTATTCCATCACCTCATCAGGTCGTGTGTTCCATTCCTCGTCCATTTTGCTGGCATCAATATCGAGTTTCTGTTTATCCTCAGCCTCCGGCCAAAGCATATTTGCGACAAAACGAAGAGACTCTCTTTCAGGCCTAAGTGTTTGACGAACCTGCCACCAAGCGTCCATTGGGATTCTTCCTGTAATATCCCAAACCCTGTTCAGTCTGCGGGACGGACGGAGTCTTTTTTCTTCACTCTCAATCGCTGGAACTCTACCCCAGCCGCACAAAGCAGCCTGTTCAAATTTAGAGCGGCCTGCATTTTCTTCAGCTCGCTCGATGACTCTCGGTAGGTCGAAATTATCGATGTTATAGCCAGTAATAAAATCTGGATCTTCGTCTCTAACAAGACGAGTCATACCTTCCAGGATTTCTATCTCTGAACCTCGGAACTCATGCTCCGTACGTTGCTCGCCTCTGGCTACTACCACCGCTGCGCAGAGTATGGTATTGTGACGAACGCTAGTCTCAAGATCTAATGAAAGAGTTACGAATGGAGTTGGGAATGGATCAGCCCGTGATAAATCTGCTAAATTACAGGAGATCACCATGTCACAAGGATAGAGGCCTGAGCCACCTATGTCACGAATCTTCTCTGCTGCCTCAACTCGTTTTCCCTCAAACTCGTTTGCTAATTCAGAAGGTGCGCGAGAACCCGCCCACAACACTTCACCATTAGTTGCAATATGTGGGCCTAAATCCAAATCTAACAATAAGCGGTGAACGAATAGGATATCAGCGCTGGTTACTGTCCATCCACTTTCAATCAATCTATTTCTGAGGTTTCTAACAAATCTTGTATCTCTAACCATCACTTTGTAATGATTCCTTAAATTACCATCTTGGGAGAGTTTCTCCCCCACAAGATTTGGTGGTTCAGTAACTTCCGACATTTGGGAAATCACTTCAAGTGATTTTGTTGGTTTTTGATTTCCTATTGTTTTACTATCTGAAATTTCAAGGTATGGCGAAAGACCGTTCACAAGTAATACGACTGAGTGCCCTTCACGTGAACGACACCATAGTTCAATTACGGTTTTCGGATTATTGGATGTACCCCAAGCGCGGTTATCTCCAGAGACGATACAAACCTCGCCTTCCCATCGCATTGCGACACCTCAGTAGAGCGTAGGAGAGTCAGCAATCAACCCTTG
>CAZKVK010000053.1:0-8335 GCA_964556195.1 uncultured Candidatus Poseidoniales archaeon | reverse complement strand
TTGCAATTCCGCTGCCGATGTAATCGATAGCGCTGTGATATCCTGCGAAATCGATTGCAAGTAGTATTCCTGCCCCGAATGCAAGCCAGCGGGAATTAGAGCTCCGAGAGTCTTCCTTTTTGGATATCCATACCAATGCCCCCAAAATAGGAAGAGCGTAGAACATTCGATAGAATGCTCCGGTTAGTGCAGTTGTATCAGAACGAATATACAGTAGTGGAGCGAAGGATATGACTGTCGCTCCTGCTAGGGCAATAAGCATGGTGCGACGGTCTTCGGCCGTCGCCATCTAATCGCCTCACTCAGAGCCTGCGTCGCCATCAGCAATCATTTGTTGAAGATCTCCAGATTGGAACATTTCGAGGGCTATATCGGATCCTCCGATTAGTTCCCCATGGATGTATACTTGGGGCATTGTTGGAAAATCTGCCCAAGTGCATACTGACGGTATTGCCCTTGGGTCAGCGAGAACATTGACACTTGCGAATGGCTCACCGAGTTGATTCAATACCATTGCAGCCCTATTGCTAAACCCACATTGTGGCTGTTCTGGTGTTCCTTTCATGAAGAGAACGATTCGGTGTTCGTTGACTAGGGCATTCAGTTCATCTGGGGTCCAATTGAAACTCATACTATCACTCCTGATCAGGTCGGCGGATGTGTACTCCAAAGAATTGCATCTCTTTTTCCCCGTGGGGGTCAAAAGATGTGTCGCCTAACTTCTCTGCCTGTTCTGGTGTCATGCATTTGAGATCTAATGCATGCACAGTATTTTGCGCAATGAAGGGCTTGAAGTGACTCAGTATCGGTCGCTGTCTCTGTAATGGACGCACGCCCTCATAACTCTCCGATATCACTCGAACATGGAAGTGGTCGCCACTTCCGTGCAAGTCCTTGGCTTCTACGGTAGCATCTGGAACTACTTTCAGAACTTCCTCAACCACCCACTTCTCCGTGACCATCAATCGCCTGCTCGGGCCGCTGTGATTTGAATGCTCGCGCGCGTGAACTAATCAAAGGCCCATGGCCGAATTGATTTCTGCGAGATTGTCTGCGATGCTGGCTTTGTCATTGATGAGGCCGCTTCCAACGACCGCAACATCGATTCCCCACTCTGATACAATGGCGGCGTTGTGATGTTTGATACCGCCATCTATCATCAATTTCGTCACTCTTCCATCATTACTGATTTGTTGGTCAATGGCGGCACGGAATTCTCGCACCTTACTTTCCACCTCTGGCATGAAGGATTGGCCGCCCTTTCCTGGAACTACCGACATTACCAGTACTAGGTCTAGGTCTGCGAGATATGGTAGAATCGAATTTGCTGGAGTATCTGGATTCAGGACTAAACCTGCCTGACAGCCAGCTGCATGTAGAGAGGAGATTAGTGCGGCTGGATCCTCGACGGCTTCGATATGAGCGATTACTAAGTCAACGCCGGCATTGACGTACTGTGACCAAGTTTCTTCGGCGTTTGTTATCATAAGGTGACAATCGATGAAGACATTCGGACCCAACCTATCTCGAATTGAGCGAATCAGTGCAGGTCCGAAAGTGATGGTCTTGTTGACTACCCAATTGCCGTCCATGACATCCATGTGCATCCAATTTATTCCCGCATCGACGGCTTCTTCTAGGGTCTCGCCGAGACGGGAAAAATCCGCTGTCAGAATACTCGGAGTGATTTCGATGATGTTCCCCTCACTCCCTGCGAATGGACAAGGGTTCTCAACAGTTCTTACTCGTTAATCCATACTAGCATTGATAAAACCGTCACGACGCAGGAGTTATGGGGCGACGTAATGGGTAGGCTGATTGAGGCAAGTGATGGTGATTTCGACGCAGTAACAGCGAGCGATGAATGGGTCGTAGTTGACTTCTGGGCCCCTTGGTGTGGACCATGCAAGATGATTGCACCTGTGCTTGAGCAACTTTCTGGCGAGCGGGAGATGACAATTGCAAAAGTCAACATTGATATCAATCCACTATCGGCTGGAAAATTCGGAATTCGTGGGATTCCGGCGCTACTTCTATTCCACAACGGACGGTTGGTTGATCAGCATGCCGGAGCTATGCCAAAGCCCATATTTGACCAATGGCTTGACCGACACATGGCATAATCAAACTGATTCTCTCAGTTTTCTAGCCCGCTCTTCCAGTGGCTCTCCAACTTCTCTGAGAAGACGAGAACGTAGAGCTTCATGAAGCCACATTCCACTTTCGAGTTCTAGCATTAGGCCGCGGGAGACTAGTGCTTCTGGTGGCTTTCCGTCGTATCCTGCTGCTGATGCCAAACTCTCCCAAGGAATCGGTCGGTCGGCTACCGCCAGCAGAGCAAGAAGCTCTCGATGGTCTTCTGGCAGGACGTCTAGAATTTCCTCGTCTAGGAATCTAAGCCAATCGTCATGTAGTTTCTGACCATACAATTCCAGAAGTTCAACAGCCAGCGGGTGGCCGCCTGTGGCTCTGTGAATTTCTTCCGCTGGTGCTTTGGATGGTAGGTCGATTGAAGCTATCCATTCGGCGACTTCCTCCAACGAAAGGCCGGTTAATCTCAGTTCGACAACCCTGCCACGAGTGTGTACATCTCGGCGGTCATAGAATACCAAATTAGTTCTTGACACTAGAAGTAAACGCATGTTACTCGCCTCTGCTACCTGAAGTAGAACGCCGAACAGGTGGTCACCATCAGAAGCTAGGTTGTGAACGTCGTCCAATATGACTAGGAAATCCCCTTGCTGCGAACCTCGTTTACCTTCTTCGTCGACTAGGTGAGCGATAAGTCGGCGACGGTATTGATCGAGGTCTAAATGTGCTCCAGGCTTCATTGGAAGTGATTGCAAGACCCCATAAGGGTCTTGGGCATCTTCATCAGAATTAATTTTCAGCCTGTGTAGTAGGCTTGTTGCGATACCTAAACTACTATCCCAAGGCTGACAGGGATAATACATTACATCGATTTCAGGATTGCTCTGCAGGGCAAGTTCTAACCAATGGCTTGTCAGTGTAGTTTTTCCGCATCCTGCGATTCCAGATATAACTGCCATAGGGGCACTACTGGCAAACCATTCGTCTAGTACAGCAACCTCACTACCTCTTCCGTGAACCGTACGAGTTTCAGGTGGTCGTGTGTGATATGTCGAGTGAGCGCCCGAGAGCAACTTCAGTGAACCGGGTGCTGGTGAGTCTTCTGGGTCAGCACGGACAATTGCACCAAATCGAATATCACCAAAGTTGAGGACTCCTTCATGTTGCGCATGCATCAATACCTGTAACAAAGTAAGTCCTGTCTCCAAGCGAGAACCTGCCTCATCGGCTCGTACCTCCAAGAGGTTCCCCCTACGTTCTCGAAGCAGTACTTTGGTAGTCCGGAGCTCCGGCAGTATGTGTTGAATTTGCTCTCGGCCCTCGTCTGTCAATTGCCAGGTCTTCTGCCGGCGGTCATCTCCTCGAACTACTCTAGTGTTTTCGCTGACCAGTCCATCAATTGCCAAATCACGCATAGTTCGTGATACGTTCGGTGGGTGAAGAGCGCATATTTCTGCTATACCAGGTCTCGTGACTTCCCGGCTTACCAGATAGTGATCTGCCTGATGGTCCTGTTCCCAAAGATGTAGCAAAATGCGGTCAGCAACAGCGATGTTTACCTTACTGGAGGGGGACTCCATGGAATTAATCCTCCACAACACATTGAGGGTATGGGTCGGTCATCATCGGAGGCATAAACAAATCATCACAGTCTCGAACGACTGTTGAAAGGGAAAGAATACTTGTTGCACCCACACCAACGGTAACCGCCTGCATTGATACCGGACTGGGAATGTAGTCTTCACCCGTTTGAGTGATTATCAAGTGGATACCATCGCCAGCAGGAATCAATACATCCATTCCGAAGAATTCCATCTTTGCATTGACGGTCTCACCAGGTCCAAGCACTTCGCCATCTTTGCCACCAGCGTGGAAACGAAGATCCATGACCGCATGGCCGAGATGCATGTCGTTACTAGCTTGAACCATCTCGACGAATAGATGACCACTAGTCGAGAAAGCGGATACGGTTGCGTCTACGTGGAAGGTTGGTGTTCCTACTATTCTGGTGTCTTCTTCGAAGAACGGACACTCGATTCGCATGAAGGAAGTTGTTGAAATCGTCTCTCCGCCACCAATTATTGTGCATTGATCCATCCCGAATCGAATCCAATCTTGGTAGGCTGGAGGATATGTCTCTTCGACTCTCCAGCCTCCCATATTGTCCTGAACCTCTGCAATCAATCTCGGTTGAGGTCCTTTTTCCATGAGATAATAATCGAACCATTCCAGCAAATCGTCAGCCCAGTCCCATCTTAAGGTGAATGGAAAGGCCTCGCCGCCACGGCCGCTGGAAAGTCCCTGATGGCCGCTCATTCGATCGGGGTAATCATGACCCCACTGGCCGTAAAGCCCCTTGACTTCGAAGCCTGCATCTTGCATCATCTGATGAACCGGGAAGGCCATATGAGGGTCTACATTCCAATCCTGCAGGCCGTGAATGATGTATACTGAGCCCTTGTAATTCTGAATCGCTCGCTCAAGGAAGTGGCGTTCCTGCCAATAATCTGAGCCCAACCAAGCTAGGTTATCACCTGTCACATAGGCTAACGGTCCGGCGTAATAGCCTTCGACATAACCTTCGCAAGCATTCTCGATATCTCCTGAGTCTCCGTCTAGCCCAAAGCTACCGTAGACTCCGTTGTGCATTATGGCGCCTCTGGCTTCCATGCTACCATTGCGCCACATTAAATCCTGAACCCCGATCAGTCCAGACATCGGTACAATGGTCTTGAGATATTCAGAGCCCATCGCTGCCGCCTCCCAAGGAGTCGAGCCATCGTACGATTTCCCGATTATTCCGACTGCGCCGTTGGAGAACGGTGCACTTCCGAGATATTCCACAGCCGCGTGTATTCCCTCTTGCTCATCAAGACCCATTAGATCCATACAGTGATTTGAGTTACCTGTTCCAAATACGCTAACTTGGGCTACCCCATATCCGTGTGGAACAAAGTTCTCGATTAGAAATCGACCGAGGCGATTGGCAGGAGTTAATGCATCGACATCCCCATCGTCGTAGTATGGCCCGATTTCGGCTATTACAGGTACTTTGCATTCATCAGGAAGTTCTGTTGCATCGTAATCGCAGCCTTCTATCTGAGGTAGCCAAAGACCGAGATGCACCTCAGCCCCGCCTGTTACTCCTGCTCCACCGTCAGCGGTTGTAATCGCTGGTACAGATACGTAAATCGATCTTACAATGTCGATTCCGTAACTTCCATTCCAAGATACTCGACTGAATACATCACTATTTTCGTAAACCAAATTTTCCCGTTCTTCGACAGGTGGGAGCCAGTGTCCGGAATCTCCAGAATCTCCAATATTAATGGCACCGCCAAAACAACCTGATAACATAGGGGCTGTGAATAGCAGCGCCAATAGAAGGCTGATAGTGGTGCGAGACACGCGCTTCGCGCGTGCTAGAACACTCAAGAGCGTTCTGACGCTTGGTGTGAATGAAAAATCGCCGAATTATGAGAAATTCAATTTTGAATATGGGGTATCGAAGGGTTTGATGAGGGGGGCCGACTCGGTCCTTACATGGATGCTTACGATGAGTTACTTGAACGTCTGAAGAACATTGACTTAATCTCACAGATTGGTGGTCTACTTGGATGGGATCAAGAAGTATTGATGCCACCTAAAGCCGCTGCACTGCGAGCCGAGCAATTGGCTTGGGTTTCGAAGACCGGTCACGAAGCGACCACCTCCCCTCGAATCGGTGAATTACTCACCGAGTTAGAGGCGCGCGGTGACCTAAGCGATGTACAGGCAGCCAATGTTCGTCTCGCGCGCGACTCGTATAACAAGGCAACAAAACTACCAACCGAATTCGTTGAAGAGATGGCCAAGCATAAATCGCAATCTCTGATATCTTGGCAGAAGGCTCGAGCTGAGGATGACTTCTCGATTTTTCGAGACGACCTTGCAAAGATGGTCGATTTGGCTCGCCAAAAAGCCGACTACTTGGGATACGATGAACTTCGGTATGACGCCCTGCTGGATATCTATGAATCCGGCCTCACTGTATCACGTGTAGACCCCTTATTCACAGGATTGAGGGATAATGTTGCGCCTCTTGTCAAGGCTGTTGTCGAGCGGGGAGAGCGCCCCAAGATGGGATTTGTCGAGAACAATTCTTGGGGTCAACCTGGACAAGAAGCTCTGTCACAGTCTGTCTCCGAAGCCCTTGGCTTCGACTTTTCTGCAGGGCGCCGTGATGCATCTACTCATCCATTCTGTGGTGGACCAAATCCTGACGACGTACGCTGGACTACTAGGTATTCAGAAACCGATCCATTCGGTTCACTATACGGATCCATGCACGAGACTGGACACGGCCTGTACGAACAAGGCAGGCCACGAAATCTAGATTTTCAACCGGCTGGACAAGCCAATGGGCTCGGTGTGCATGAAAGTCAGAGTCGACTATTCGAGAATCAGGTAGGGCGAAGCAGAGAGTTCTGTGAATGGGCGTTGCCAATTTGGAAGGAGAATTTTCCAAAAAATATGGAGGGAGTTAGTGCAGAAGACCTCTGGAGGGCTGTCAATCTAGTCGAGCCGAGTTTGATTCGTGTCGAGGCTGACGAGGCGACTTACAACCTCCACATAATGATTCGATACGAAGTCGAGAAGCGATTAATCGCTGGAGAGATTGAAGTTGACGACCTTCCCGATGTTTGGGATGACATGTACGAAGAATTCCTAGGAATCAGAGCACCAAACCGAACTCTTGGGGTTCTGCAAGACATTCACTGGTCGATGGGGGCCTTCGGGTATTTCCCAACATACACTCTCGGAAACCTCTACGCCGCGCAATTACTTGCCAAGGCACGGGAGGATCTTCCAGACCATGATGAGCAGATTCGCAACGGAGACTTCGCGCCAATTTTGGACTGGATGCGCGCGCACGTGCACGCGCGCGGGAGTATCCTCGAGCCGGCTGCTCTAATCGAGGAAGCTACCGGCTCGCCACCATCTCCAGAAGCATTCGTGGATTATCTACGAAACAAGGTCGAGCGACTCTATGGATTGACCGCATAGACACAAAACTACGATATTTAGTCGTCGAGTAGGCACGTTATGTCCGGGCTTTCGCTAGAGGCTATCTCGTCCTATGTGCGAGACCTTTCGAGTGCTTGCTCCGTAGTGAGACTGATTGGGGATTCGCTATTCGCAGGCTCCCATGATGGTTTGCTAATCTGTTGGGAGGCTTCTAGTGGAAGTGAGTGCTGGAGAGTTTCGATTACCGGTCCTATTTCGGACATTTCTCTAGATGCTGGTATCCTGTATGTCACATCCTCTGACTCCCTTCATGCTATTGACGAAGCAGAGGGCTCTCTTCTTTGGAGTAAACAGTTGGAAGGAGCGAGTGACTACGTTTTAGCTGACGATGAGAATGTTTGGGCAACCTCCTCGGTATACGAGTTAGAGGTCGCCGACTTCATCGAAGCAACCGTCTGGAGGTTCGACACTTCGGGAAATGAAATTGAGCGCTGGGTAATCGCTGAACGGCCTTGGCACCTCGCTTCCGATGGTTACGGGGGGGTAGTTCTGGGATTAGGACGGCCGAGGTGTGGTTATCTAAGAGTTCAGCCTGAAGGAGATACAGAACATATTCCACTCTCAACCAACAGTCCTGTTACTTGCGGTTCTGGGAATGGTGCAGAGCTAATTTTTGGTCACGCTGACGGGAACATAGGTGGGCTGGAAGACTCAATCAACGAGGGGAAATCTCTGGTAAACTCAATTGCTTCTGGACCCAATGGTTGGATCTCAGGTCACGATGATGGTAGCATCTCTATGAAAACCGTATCAGAAATTCTTCCTGGCTCGATTGATGCAGTGGGAATTGTCGAAGCGGCTGGTTGGGCTTCGTCATTTGATGGGAAGAATGTGTGTGTGATGATTCTCGGTGAAGAATCAATTACAATAACCCATGACTCTAGATTACGCCAGATGGATTACTCAACCAGTAGCATAGTACTTGGGGATGATCGAGGCAGGATCTTCGTTGTGGAATCTGAAGTAATGCAGAGGAGAATTGATTCACAGCAAGAAGAGCCTGGAGAAGAAACAAAGAATTCTGAACTTAGAGCACGACTAAGGATGTTAAGAAATAGGTAAATTGCATCCTAAACTGCACCGGAAATTAACACCCAGTGACCCCTATTTCCGGTCCACAGCACCTCATTTAGCGAAATGTTTATTTGCCTCCGCCGTTCAGACCAAAGATGCCGCT
>CAZKVK010000052.1:1386-8384 GCA_964556195.1 uncultured Candidatus Poseidoniales archaeon | reverse complement strand
AATAACCCCGCCCCTCCATCGCGTACGCTCGGTGATACTAGTGACCAACGAATCCAACTCCCAGGTAACATCTGAAGAGGTATCCCGGGGAGATATTCCTACTTGGCTAAGAGAGCACATCGAGAAGCAGGCCCTGGGCCCATCTGGAAATAATTCAGATCATTCTGGACGTATTCTAGTAATCTATTCAAACGAAGAATCTCGTAAGCAAACAATTTCTGAAATGCCTTCAGGTAAGGCATTTGACAGAACCCTACATCACACTATTCCGTCACTAATGTCTTCATTAGTTGCAGATTTCAGACTCCCTAGAATAATGACAACCGAGGGGGCCTTCGAAATAGTCCTCGATGAAATGTGTAGAAAAGAGGCAGCAAATCTCGCCTTTCCAATAATCAATCCACTTCCCGAAATGCCATGGGGAAGAAGTAAGACAACAGCTCTCAGCGAACTTCACAGGTTACTATCTAGAGAATCTATTTCGGATTCTTGGGATGGACCTGGAATTTCTTCATTCAGGAAGATAATCAAGAAGATTGAGAATCGTTTGGGTGGCTCTCATCCCGACATGGTAATACCTAGGTTAATTGAGGGACTTAGAGGTGAGAATAAACCATTCACATTGCTAGATGTTGATGGAATAATCATGCTCGACCATCCCCCTGGAACTCCTCGTTCATATCACAATTTATTGCTGGCCGTGTCAAAGCATTGCCCAATCCACCAATTGACTTACCCAGGTAATTTCAGGATAGGCCATCATGGGATATTACTTCTAGACAAATATCCAATCAAAACGAAAGAAGAACTTCCAAACTGGGTACCTCCTCATCATCCAGAAGCTTCTGTGACCAATAATTCTTCCAAGGTTATTCGTCTCGAGTCTGAGGACGATTCTTTCAATGCTGCAATTGACATAGCCAATGATAGGTTGGAAGAGGACAACTCCTCTCAGGTTATCATTGTCGATCCGGCACTAAATTCGAACCTCCCAAGGTGGGAAAGAGAACTCAAATCCCTTGGCACAATAATCACCAACTCAAGCACAAAGATCTCTTCTCTCCCTATTGGAAACTGGCTATCCAAACTAGCAAACTTAGCCCACGGGAGTGAAGCATTCTCTTTGCAATCAATCAGATCTATTTCACTACAATCTACTCTCTCAATTTTTCCTGACCCTAAAAATCACCCCTCTGAGGAAAAAATCCGCCCCCATCCCGATTCAGATATCCTAACTCAAATAGCTCGTAATGAACATGTCCTCGGCGGTTATGGTGCCTTTTCGAAGTGGTTAGAAGTCCTATCGAAACCACCAATCCAAGAGCGAGATGGCATCGCAAAGGAATCAACTCAGTGGTGGGTTCTTTGTGTTGCTGACTCACTAAGACCATTACTTACAGATGAAGATATTAAGGCCCTAGAAAAAGCTACAAGAACGGGATGCTATACTGGAAAGAGACTGCCCCATGTTGAGGCAAAAGAAACAGGTGATGAGTGGTTAATTTCAGTCTTAGAATTATTCGACTCAGAGGCGAGAATGGAACTATGTGACAGCTTTGGCTTGACTCCGGCGGCAGTAGTACAAGCAGTATATGGGGGTATAATGACACTTAGATCAATGCAAAATAGAGCTGGAATTAGCCAATCAGTCTCAGGCCCAAAATGGGTAGAAGAATTTACCACACTGATTAGGAAATCAAGCATCCAGAGAAACTTCTACCGCCAATCAGGAAGCATCAGAGTACTATCTCCAAAACAAGCTCTAGGTTGCACAGCTCAGACAATAATCCTTGCAAATCTTTCTAGCACTTCTTGGAATCTAAAACCACAAAAGATTTCTTTCTTAGGTGACCAAGAACGAAATTCACTAGATCTACTCAGACCAGACGGACCAATTCGTGAAGCCAGACATTACCTAGAGCATCTACTTGCTGCCGCACCTGAGGTTCTGGTATTAGATCCGAGTAAGGACAAATCAACTCCCCTAGCAGTTCCAATTAGTGAGTTGATTGAAACAAAGAGCCCCGAAGACTTTGTTGAGTTCGAATACGAGCCAAAGTACCAAACAAACCCCAGAGCAATCAAACAATCAGATGGAATAGCGATTAGGAATTCTCTAATTCCTTCTCAACCACCAATGAATCTCAGCGCCATTTCAATTTCATTAGATGTTGACTTACAGCGAGATCGAGAAATGCGACAACCCATCTTTTCCGAGGATGATGGGTATCTCGCCGACTCAGCGCCTCAACATCTGGTAACTTTGGATAGGGATGATCTGTTGATTTTGAATCTTCCAAAGTACAGGGGGAAAACACCTCCTGATGTTGTATTGCCAAGACACAACTCAAGATGGCCTGTAATTGGAGGAAGAGTACCAAAGTACAGGGGGAAAACACCAACCATCGACCCTCGTCCATTATCTCCAATTGCAACCGGACTAGATGCAACCGACTCTAGACATGGATACTCCGGAGGAGCCAATCAAGAAGTCAAAATCTGGTCACCAAGCAGATTGCAAACCTGGCTCGAATGCCCACGAAAAGGTTGGCTTTCAGACAAACTTATGGCTAACGAACTTGAACAGACCTCAGAAGATATTGATCCTAGAACCCATGGACAGTTACTTCACGAGATCCATCATGATATAATTGCCAACACGTTAGATTTTGAAGTAGGAGTTGAGAGACAAATAGGAACAAACCCCAGTACCCCTAGCGTAGCCAGTTCAGGGAAGAGTGAGATTGAGATAATGGCCATAGCGCTCGAATCTTTGGCTAGACAAGCCCCGTGGCTTGAGAGAACAGATGCAATCTCCAAGAACAGGATTAGGATGCTCACAGGAATGGACATTAATGAATGGAGAAATTGGCTAATTGACCCTCAACCAATTGAACCATCAGGAAGGATTGGTAGTATTGTCAAAGCCGAATCAGGGGTTTCTGACTCAATGCCAATTTGTCTTGAATGGAGCCTGACCGATTATGACAAAGCAGGGATAAATATCTCAGTCCCTTCAAATCTATCTGGTCAACAACTTCCTTCAATTAGAGTTCGAGGATACATTGACCGTGTAGACGTTCTGCCTTTCGACGAAACTGGTAGGTGGATAGATCAGAATGGAGACAAGAGCATAGCCCCGCTCAAATTATTAGGTTCAAATTGGAAACCCCGTCGTTTAGTTGCAATTAGAGATCTCAAAACTTCCAATTCATCACCAGTAAAAAGACACAAATTGGGTATTCTTTCTGAACTCCAATTGGCGCTTTATGCTAGGGCATGGGAGATTGCTCATCCTGGTGATTTGGTTGTAGCTTCTGGCATATCCACAATAGGACATGAAACCCAACACCTGCTAGAATCATCTTCACAATACTCTGAAAATTTTACGGAAATCAAGATAGGGAAGATAACAGAATATACCTCCGGACTATACCGATTCCAAAATGAGACAACTCCTCCTAATAGTGACCACTTCAGAGCTTGGCTAACTCAAAGACTAGTGGTTGCGTTAAGAGTAGCAGAAGGAGCAGCCAAGGGACGAGTACATCCTATTCCAACTAAAGGTTGTACGTATTGCAAAGTAAGAAATTCGTGCGATGTAAGAATGGAGGATGAACCATGGTCCAGCTAAACAGAGCACAGAGCCTAGCATTAAACATCGATGCTCACATTGCTATCGATGCAGGAGCAGGTACTGGAAAGACAACTACGATTGTTAGACGTCTGATTCAACATTATTTAACCACAGAACAGAGGGCAACCCGAATACTGCCAACTCCAAGTCGACCTTCAAAGTTGTATGGAGGCATGGTTACTTCCCCCACCTCAGAAAGGATTGATCCAAGCTCCTGGGGCGGCCTACTGCCTGGAGAAGTAGTCCTCTTGACATTTACAAATAGCGCGGCAGAAGATCTGAAAGAAAAGATACGAAAAGAACTCTCCGAATTACATTCTGGCCCAATTAGTGAAGGCAACTCAAGACGCGGCGATCCCAGAATAGCTAACAAGGGAAACGTAGAGACTCTACAGACTCTGATAGAAGACGCTCCCATAGGGACCATTGACTCATTTTTCAATCGGTTAATTGCCCCATATCTGAGCATTCTTGGAGATGATGTGACTCGAGAGATTGCATCAGAAACACAAAAGGTAATTCTGGAAGATTTGGCATTTAATACGCTCTGGCGACTGCCAAACTCTACTCCTCGAATTGGAGATGCAGTGGACGCTGGAATCCCAGCAGACATAGCCACTGAAGTCCTTGATGCAAGGGACAGAATATCTGTTCTCTACCCTGGAATCAAAGCTTCTTCTTCTGTACTGCGTACACTAATCAATAACTCTGTATTTATCAAAGAATCAGAATCCAACATATCGTTGGAAGGCAAAATTTCACCAGAATTAGTAGTAAAACAAATCCTCAAACAAATCAGTCCAGAATCTGTAACTAATCATGCAAATGAGGTACATTCAATTCTCATCCGTTACTGTGAACTCGTAAAGTCAAATATTCTAGAACTAGCCAAAGGAGGATGGCCCCCCAACTCGGTGATGGCAAGTTTAGACTCTTTGTGTGAAGAAGGACCTCCAGAGGACACATGGGAGAAATTAATTTGGCTCAGTCATACACTACTATGCACGCTCAACGCGACTTCCATTATGAAGGAAAAAAAGCTCGCATTTCTACCTCGAGGATTCCTCCCAAGCTCTGAAAACTGGGAGCCCGGGATAGAGAGGATTTCTTCCATTTCAGACACCAAAGCGAGGCAAAAAGCAACAATATTAGCCGAGAATATTTCAGAAGATTTACGCGAAGTATGGGAGAGAAAATCAGCTCCCATGTTTTATCCATTGATGCTACATTATGCTCGAATTGCACTTATTCTGAGTGACGTTCCACCACCTTCTACTCCAGAAGATTGGTCTCCTCCTTTATCCCCTATTCCTGACCCTATCCCAGAAAGGGTCGACGATCCTTCGAAGTATCACTTTACTATTGATTCAGAGATACGTAATATGCAAGACCTATCTCTAATTCATCAAGGCTACATGAAGATACTTGAGAATCTAAAGAAGCGAGAAGGTAAATTTGATTTCCAAGATGTTCAGACATTGGCTGGAGATCTTCTACTAGCAAATTGCCCTGATGCTTGCAGGTCATTCTACCCCTCCTCCATACAGAAATCTCTCGACTCGATTCCTGAGCATCCGTGGCTAGATGATCACATCCACGAGGCTTTCTCCAAACTGAAGACTCTTGAGGGTGATCCAACCAAGGCGGGCGAAGCAGCATCTGATTTAGGAGCAATTAGATTCGATTTGGAAAAAAGATTTGATTTGTTGAAAGATATCAGAAGGCGGTATATGGCTTTCATTTTTGACGAAGCTCAAGACAACTCCCCAGTTCAGTGGAGATTACTATCCAGACTTTGGGGCGAGAGAAGTTTGGAGGATGATGAGCCCAAAATTCCAGACACTCCTTGGCAACCTACGATATGCTATGTTGGAGATGTGAAACAAAGCATCTATTCATTTAGACAGGCGGAGGTGTCGGGATTCCAAGAGTACACAAAACATCTGATGGCTATTAATGAACATGAATTTCATGGCATTAAGGAACTCACTCGATCACCTAAACTAAGGAGGGAGAACCATAGCAGAGACCCTAGGTACGACCACCCTTCGACTATTGTCACGGCCACAGATATCAAGGAGAAAGGAGGACATGGCGGAGAACCTTGGCCATCATTCGATATGCCTGAAAAAGGACTCCCCTTCCCTAGTCAAATCGAGGTATTGAACCGCAAGAGGGGACTAATCGCTCTTCAAGTTAATTACAGAACTAGCGGCGATTTGTTGAGAACTATGAATGAATGTTGGGAAGACGTATTCTCTGAAGGATGGCGACATCTGCCGGATGCAAATTTCTACGCTGTTCCTCAAAACCTATTCGCAGACCCAAAAACGACCGGAAAAAAATCCGGATCTTTAGAGTGGATTTGTCCCCAAAACGACGACGATAGAACCAATCCACCTACTGACCTTGACCTAATGGTTGACCCATTCAATTCAGGCATTACAAACACTTTGGAACGCCAGGCAATGCTGATTGCTTTACGTGTCCAGAGTCTAGTAAATGGCACCCCAGTAAAGTTGAAATCTGCTAATGGAAAATGGTATCAAATCGATGCAGAAGATCAAGTTTCTCCGAGTGATATAATGATCCTTCTTCCTTCAAGAATCGGCCTCAGAGATGTAATCACAAGACACCTGAATAATCTCGACATCCCCTATCATATTGATAATGAAGGAGATCTTTTTGACAGACCTGCAGCCCAAGCAATTGAAGCCCTGATTCAATTCATCGCCCGACCAAGTTCACGTCACTATGCTACTCGCGTCGCGCGTTCTGTTCTGATTGGCATGAATGATCATTCATTACAAGAATACATTGGCAACTCGGATCTAGGTCAGAACCTCCTCAATCGCCTCACTGAATATTGTTCAAATGAGGCCCAAAAGGCCATGGTTATGCGATGGTCGATACTTTCTGAAGCTGGCCGTTTGTTGGACATACTTGAAGAAACCACCGACAGATCAGATCTTCTAGTCGCTAACCCCGATCCAGCCTCCAGAAAAGCAGTTGAGCAAGTCATTGGAATCGTAAGAGATTTGGCGATAGAATTGGGTGGAGACCCAGTGGTTATTGCAGACAATATTCGAGCAATTAGCAATAGTAGCAATTCCATAGAAGCCGAACCAGTACCGCACGGAGATGCGGTTAAAGTGATGTCAATACACAAATCAAAAGGACTCGAATCGAAGGTAGTTTTGATTGCCAATTTGTTCAGTAATACGCAAACCAACACAATCCATGCTCGCCGAAACAGGATGATTGTGAGTCCAGAGCTTTTTGCAGGAAGGCCAAAACCCTGGCCAGAATATCCTCATTCTGCATTATGGAATCATGCATTAATGGTAAAAGAAGCTCGAAC
>CAZKVK010000052.1:0-1286 GCA_964556195.1 uncultured Candidatus Poseidoniales archaeon | reverse complement strand
CATCATCCAGATTCTTTCGAGCAAAAATCAGTAGCAAAAACTCCACTTCAAAAAATAAAACAAATCAGTAATTCTGACTGCTCTGGGAAAAACTTCTCCAAGGTTGTCCAAGAACCTAGAAATGACTCTAATTCAAGAATCAGGATTTCTCCAAATAGACTTCCCGTTTTCCAAGACTGCCAAAGGAGACAATGGTACGAGACCATAGGAGGACTGAGACCAGACCCCATCATCCCCGATGGTCAATTGTATATGTCCAAGGGGATGCCAATAGGTGTAGATCCGGCAACCTTTGGAACCATTTTCCATAGGGTCCTAGAGATTGGCATAGGGAATCCTGGAATATTTGACAATTCAAGCCCCGCTTTGCCAAATTCGTGGACAGAATATCGAGAGGATCAGATTACAAATCCAGAAATCCATACAACAGTATTCAGAGAACTACTCTCTCCAGAAGCCGATACAGAAAGGACCCGTCTATTGGTTACGAAGATGGCACAGAAACTACAATCTGGGCCACTAGGGAGAATGGTTGCTGGAGACTCTGTCAATGACCACTTGCTTGAAGGTCTCCGAACTGAGATGCCATTCAACATTGCAATCCAGGTTGATACCGGTGATTTAGTCACACATAGGTGGGATCCTCATGGTAATGAGCCACTAACATCAATCAATCAGGCCACAATAGAAATGAGCGGTATTATAGATCTTGTATTGTGTACAAAGACCTCTGACGATGAATATAACATTCGTCCAGTCGACTTGAAGACCGAAGATGCAGGATTAATTGACTCTGATTCTTCAGATGGACTCCTAGAAGCATTGGACTCAGATCAGATAGAACCGACCTGTATAGCTGAGATCGAAATTCTTCAAAGATATCGTTTACAGATGGCACTGTATTACAGAGCTATTCAGAGTATTCAAACTGCTAGGAAGGAGGCTGGATTAAGTCACAGAGAGGTTCTGCCTCCCGCAATTTTGGTAGGTGTGACTGGAAGAATAGTAGAGTATCCAAAAGAGTTGCTAGAGCAAGCATTGGATGAGTTAGAAGAGATACTGATTAGGACAGCTAGAATGGCCCTTTCAACCGAAACCCCACTTTCTGATTATGACAGACTTCCAAATGAATCCGCTCACATTTGTGAGAAATGCCCATTCCATCGTGGACTAATACCGATTTGTGGCCCACAAGATGCTTAGCAAAGAGTCGAAGAATCCATTTGCCCAATACCACACACAGGTACATGGCAATCGACTTGAATGCTCTATCAAAGAGAAGCGAC
>CAZKVK010000051.1:0-8501 GCA_964556195.1 uncultured Candidatus Poseidoniales archaeon | reverse complement strand
CCACCAAACACCAATCAATCCAACCAGAAGAATAGTCGCCGCCCCGAATCCTGGATCTGCACCATCCCAAGTACTTGGGTCAAAGTATTCGCCTTCCCCCAAAGTCGAGACGTACCAAACGAAGGTAGCGGATGAAATCGTCATGAAAGAAATTAATCCAATTACACCCGCCTTAGCATGCTTTGGAATAGTCTTCCCATTGGCATAGTAATCGAACATCACTGCACCAAAATATCGATTCGTCAATGACCACCTAAACATGGACTCGCTCGACAAGGAAAACAAGAACGCTGCCGGCACTGCCCAAGACACCGTCGGCCAACCCGGAACATAGATTCCAATGAACGCGAACCCGACGAACAGACTGCCTAATGCCACATACAAGCGCCGCTGTAATAGTGGTTTTTGTGAGTAGTATTTCTCAACTACCTCATCGACGCTTGACAGGGGTTCCACGGCCGCTTGGCGCAATCTCCCTACCATAAACTCAGAGGCCAAGAAGGTAGCCTGATGTAGGCTAGTTTCGACGCCCCAATTCTCAAGCACATAATCGCTAACGCGCAGCTATGGACGAGGCGTACGTACTACCCCGTCCAGCTACGATTGAAGACCCATTGAGGATAGCCGTCTTAATTTCGGGAGGGGGATCAGGTCTTGCCGCCCTCCTCAGATATCAGGAGTCCGAAGCCAGAACTCATCGCACGGTCTTGGTCTTAGCAGATTCAGAAGATGCAGGGGGCCTAGAGCATGGGGGCTCCCGCGGAATCGAAACACACGGAATCCCATTGCCCATTATTGAGGATAAGGTGCAAAGACGACTAGCCCACGAGGAGTTAGTCCACATGGCCCTAGTCAATGCCGAGGTAGAATTGGTAGTTCTATCAGGGTATATGAGAATCCTAACTCCGAGTTTTGTCAAGCGATGGAAAGGCCGCTTGGTCAACATCCATCCTTCACTCCTTCCAAAGTATCCAGGAGCCCATGCTCACAGGGATGCATTGGCTGATGGAGCAACCGTCTCAGGCTGCACAGTTCATTTGGTGGACGAGGGAGTGGATAGTGGAATAATTCTGGCCCAGAGTGAAGTTCCAATTCACCCTGATGATACCGAATCAGACCTACAAGAACGCATCAAGAAGGTCGAGCACATACTCTATCCAGAAGTCCTTGATAGGCTCTCAGTTGGCGGGTATTCAGTTTAGGTCATCCGGTGTGTTGACATTTCTGAGAATCGCCGCATCCGTCAATAATGTCGAGTGCTCCATCTCGGAAAATTGAACATGTAATGGCCGCCTATCATTTCCAATTGTTGAAGCAACAGAAGGACGAACTCTGGCAAGTAATGGATGGGTCCGTTTAGGGCCAGCGGGTATCGCCAATAAATCCCCAGAACCAAGAGTTTTCTCTAATTCAAAGAATAGATCTGCAGTTACCCAAGGAACATCCACCGGACAGAGTTGAATTGAATCAGTATCAGCAACTAACGGATCGATCAAGGCCTCAACTACTGCCTCAATCGGCCCAGCGTGAGTGACTGCATCTAGCACCCACTCAACATCCAACCCGTCCGGCATAACCGCACCATATCTCTCCACATCTTCCGGCTGAGCAACAGCGATTCGTATTGGCTCACAACCGGCCGCCGCCAAAGCCGAAGCAACCCTTGCGATACAGGCGACTCCACCGACCTCAATCAGAGCCTTATCTCGCCCCATTCGGCTGCTTCGGCCACCGGCGAGAAGTAGAGATCTCATACATTCACCGTAAATCATCGAGTCTCTGCATGGCGTAGCGAATCTCTTCCATAAGCTCGGCAGCTCGAGCCAACAGAGTCAACCTCTCCTTTCTCCCATCGCTTCGCTCGACCCAGCGCATCAATTGTCGAATGTCAGCCGAATCGCGCTGAATTGTCCATTCCAGAACCTGCTCTGCAACAGGGTCATCGGATGGTAGCAAACGCTCGCTCATGGCCAGCCCGTGACCCAGAAGCGCTTGAACTTGGCTCAACTGGTTACGATTCGTGCCTTGATTCGACCTAGTAACGAGTCGCCCGGAGGAACCGGCACCGATTGTATTGCCTCAGCAACTTCCGAACTAACTCTCTCGCCTCTCATAGTGGCTGCGTGAATAACCAGCACTGCCAGATGACCATCGATCGATCGCCCCTTACACCAACCCATTAATTGTTCATCAGAAGGAATCGATTTCCCTGCTCTGAGAACTTCCTCAATAGTCAACAATAGCGCCTCAGCAGGCTCTTTTCGAGAAATGTTTGACGCCAGTACCGTCCAAGGATCGGTTCCCAGATTTTTGTGGTCAAGATTTGCTATAATTAATGCCGCAAGTGCAACATCTTCTCTTCCATGTCTTTTCCATAGACGACGAATCAACTTGACCAGAACTTTCTGCTCGCCCCCTGCATTGGTTAGCAACCAAGATGCGATTCTTCTGAGATTCTCATCAGGAGTTCCAAGATGGAATGAGTAACCCGCTGCCTCTCCAAAACGATCGGTGCTGGATTTCATGATTAGAGCCGGAACTCCGATCGGATACGCCGCTCGTACAACATTAGCCAACTTTCGTGGCGAAGAATGAACTCTACGAGAGGTCGTATCGAAGTATTCGTCTAGCGGATCTTTCGCCATACTGCGACCTCAATTCTTGACAATAAACTCGTCGAAGATGGAGCCAATCCTCTCCAACGAATCGTCCAATCTCATTCTGATGTCTTCTGTAACGGTGCGATGTACCACTTGTTCGAGATTCTCATCCAAACTCTCTGCGATCTCTCGATGCTCATCATCATCTATGCCGAATGCGTGTCTTAGGTAGGCAACGAGAATGACTTCGGCCTCTGAACGGTCAGTGTGCAAAAGGAAAGCTTCCAACATCTGTTCGTAAACCCGTCGGGTTTCCTCAAGCGCTAATTCTTCGCCTTGAGAAATCTCTTTGCCCGAAATAACCGCGTCATAGACCGCCTTCGGCTCATCCTCATCGAGTCGAAGGGCATGGGCCAATTTGACCAACATACGCTTCTCCCCATTAGTCAGCAAACCATCCCGCAAAGCAAGGCCGACCGCCCCCTTGAATACACCAACCCTGCCAACCTTGACTTGAGCCACGCGGTCCAACTAATGCCCCCCTCCTTAACCGGTTCGTGAGCGCGTCTGCGAGAGGATAAATCAAGGCCCATTAGCAAATCAGCGAATCGAGGAATCGGATGAACGACGAGAACTCCAAGCGAATTTGGGCCTACATGCAGGAGGCAGGAGACAAGCTCGTCGGCAAACTCCCTCCATCATGGCAGCATCCGAAGGGCAGAAACCCCTATGCTCACGTGGCAATTTGTGTCAAGGGCCACTTCGGACAATCGTACAAGGAAATACCAGACGAAAAGTTGCAAGAAGTGCTAGATTACATTGATTATTTGGTCGAAAATCCATCATAATCACGATACCTAGGACATTGGTTTACTGGACCGAAATTCCTGCAAAGCCTTCAAAGGGGGCCGCAAAGTCGGAGAGTTTGCAGGAATCCTGTCACACTCGCGGGTGCTTGGCACCCATTACTGACCGCCAATAGGCGAAAATAACGCGAGGCCCCACGAGTGGGGCCGGCTTACTGCAGGAGAGAAAGCAAAATGGCAAACGAAGGAAAATACGTGATTCACGCGACCATCAAAGCAGACGGTACCGTCGCTCGAAAGGACGTCGTAGGAGCCATCTTTGGACAGACCGAAGGTCTGCTCGGAGAGGATCTACAGCTGCGCAAGTTGCAGCGAACCGGACGCATAGGACACGTCGACGTGAATCTGAATAACAACAAGGGACGAGTCAAAGGTGAAATCATCATGACCTCGTCTATCGACCAGGTCAGCACCGCAGTTATCGGAGCAGCACTGGAAACAATCGACAGGATTGGGCCTTGCAAGGCAGTAATCCGAGTTCAAAGAATTGAGAATGTCAACTCAGCAAAGAGAGACACGGTCATTGACAGAGCAAAGACTCTGCTAATGGGTATGATAGAATCTGGTGCTGATGAATCGAAGAACATCCTAGACGAGGTTCGTGCGGTTCTAACAGTCGACACAGAAGTAGAATTGAGCGGCATGACAGCTGGTCCGAACGTCGAAGGTTCCGAGGCGATTATCATCGTCGAAGGACGCAACGACGTTCGCAACCTACTGAAATTCGGAATTAAGAATGCGATTGCAACCATGGGCTCCGGCATCAAGCCGGAATTGATCCAACTCGCTAGCAAGAAGAAGAGCGTAACCGCCTTCCTCGACGGTGATAGAGGCGGACGCCTTCTACTGATGGAAATCAGTGGCAGTCTCGGCAAGTCACTAACCCACGTAGCGATGGCACCACAAAGCCGAGAGGTAGAACACCTCGAAGGCAAGGTGGTCACCAAGTGCCTGAACCAGAAGGAGGCTGCAAACAAGGCGGTCTCCCGAATCACTGCTGAATTGGCAAAGGAAGACGATGCATCAGTCGGTCGCCGCTCTGCCGCGTTAGAGGCCCCTGACGAGGTCAAGGGCTGGGCAGACAAGATGGACGGACTGAAGACCAACAACGCGATCATAATCCTAGAAGATGGCTCAGCAACCGACCCAGTCGGTGCTAGGAAACTCGAGGAAGCCTTGGCTGAAGCCGAGGGAGCTCAGGGATTGGTATTCGCAGGAAAGGTCACCGACCGAATTTTCGATCTAGCATCAGGTGCTGGAATTGGCAACGTCCTCGGAAAGACAGTTGGCAAGGACACCCTAAAGGGTGGAGTTCAGGCCTTTTCGGTCAAAGATTTGTGAGTCTGAACAGACTTAGAACCGAGTTCGATGTTTCGTTCTCGGCGGGACGTAGTCCCGCATCTAATCAGCGGTCAGCATAGGCTCAGCAGACGAAGCCATCAAAAGGGCTACAGGTCCGCTACGAGCGATGGAGCAGTCCACCTTGGGCATCCTCTCACTATATGCACTACTGGGCATGGCCATCGCAATCCTATGGATGAGACACCAGCAAGTACTGCGTCAGAGAGACTCAATTGCTGACCGGGTGGGGTCGCTTGAAGGAGATTTGAACTCGACAACTCAAAGATTGGATTTGCTCTCTAGAGGAGTAGATACGGTATTCGGAGAGACTCCTGAACTACACGGCCTGCTAGGCGTTCATCGCTCACTAGAGACCGCTGAATCATTGTTATTTGAGCAGGCTGTTGGAGTCAGTTCATCGGAATCCTGTGCTATCGCAACTCATGCAGCAAGAGCCGTCCTAGATGGACAGGAAGCCACAATAGAAGAGGACAAGGTGACAATTCATGCAGGACTCGCTCCACTAGTCGAGAGACTAGGCACCATGCTAGACGCAGCAGAAATGCACGCAGAAGACTTGGAGCTCACCGGCCCCGAACATCGTCGCCTTGGCGAATTATTCCACGCAATAGAGCGAACCGATAGGGCGGCACAATGCTATCGCCAAGCCCATCAGTTAGCCTCAGAAGACGCATCCGCCCTTCGTTCACTTGCAGCAATTCAGCGAGAAGAGGGCGATGTCGAGGCTCTTGATAGAAGCCTCGAGAGATTACTCGCAATCGACCCGGATGACACTGAGGTACTGGAGGAACAAACTCTGCTGCTATCCGGAACAGACATCGAGAGAGTTGTTCGAAATCGCAGGAGGCTCGAAGCCCTTGGAATCGAGAGTGTCGCTAGCACTGATGAAGCCAGTATTGCTGACCTTGCCAGTCGAGCTCAAGAGGTTCGCAAGGAGTTTGACCCACTTTCCTCGGAACCGACAAACGCCGCCGGATGGACTGAGCGCGCTGCTAAGTTGATGTTGGTAGGAGAGGTAGCCACAGCATTAGAATCGGTTGAGAATGCGCTGGAGATGGATCAGTCTAACCCAGATGCTTGGATTCTACATGCTCGCTTGTTAGCGGCTGGAGAGGGCAAGACCTCGGAAGCCATCCAAAGCGTACGTCGCGCTGTCGCCCTCGGTGAATACGGAATTCTACTAGAGGCGGAAATCCTCGAATCTGACGGCCGAATGGAAGCCGCTAGAGAGACACTAAAGCAACACCTGGAGGCTGACCCAGGAGACGCAGAAGCAAGGGCTAGACTAGCACTCATTCTACTTAGAGCAGGCTCACCTGAATGGGCTAGAGAAGTCCTCAATGAGGCGACTGATTTGTCATGGGAATGCTCTGCAATGCACGTAATGGATGGCCGCCTACACCTCGAAGAAGCAGACTCCTACCTAGACGCAACCGGCAAGCATGACGAGATGATCCTACTCGCCGCACTAACTGCATTCGACGAAGCGATCGAACGAGATAGAGAGTCTGGCTTAGCTTGGTTAGGGCGTTCCCGTGCCCTACGTTACCAAGGCTATCATGACGAGGCGGAAGTGGCAATCGTACGTGCCCGTCGCCTAATCCCAGACCACTCGTCAATACCACTCGAGAGCGCTCGATTATTCCTAGAGATGGGCCGCTTCGATCAAGCCAATACTATGCTTGCTGAGGCCTCCACAGTACTACACAATCACCCATCAATCCCCTATCTACGCGGTCTCCTCGCCGCCCGACAAAACAGACTCAGCGAGGCCAACAGCATGTTCACCAAGGTCCTCGAAATGGACCCCAAACACACACGTGCTCGGCTGAATCGTTGTTCAGCATCACTATTGAGGGAGGACCTACCATCAGCACTCGACGATGCGAACATACTGGTCGAGAAGAATCCCGACTTAGACATTGCACGTCAGCGGCGAGCGGAAGTTCTGATGAATCTAGGTGACTTTGCAGAGGCTGAGCAAGAACTCCGTCGCCTCTCAGATCGTAACCCTGAGCACGTAATGGCTCTAGTTCATCTCGGCACTTGCCTGAATGCAATGGATAGAGCAGAACAGGCGGAAGTGCCGCTAAACAAGGCTCTACAAATTGACCCCGAGCATTCCGATGCTTGGTATCAAAGAGGCTTGCTATACCTTGATTTCGGCCGTGTCGAGGAAGCCTTTTCGGACTTCAAATCGGCGGCCCTTGTCGATAAGCACCATCTAGACACACGCCTCAGAATAGCCGCAATCCTTCACGAATCCGGTGATTCAGAGAAGGCGATGGCCGCATGGAGAGACGTGCTAGACGTCGACCCAGAGCACCTTGTAGCACGTCGCCGATTCGAAGAATCACGTGAAAAACTGCAACCTGCATCTCAGCATCTCGAGACGCAGGATTGAACCGCTAAACGCCTCCTCGTCGAATCATGTCAAGGGGTATCGAGCCAGGCGACCAAGCACCAGATTTTGAATTGCCAAATGCAAACGCTACAGTAGGAGGAGGGTCGATGACACTCTCCGATGTCATGGGTGACAACGGAGCCGTCGTCATGTTCACCTGCAATCATTGTCCGTACGTTGTGGGGTCCGAGGGACGAATAGAGAACGCAGCAACCAGAGCAAGAGAGCTCGGAATGGGATTTGTTGGAATCAATTCGAACGATCCAGTAGTCTATGAATCAGACAATTGGGACTCGATGGTAAAGCGTGCTGGCAAGGGAATGAGCTACTCATACCTACACGACGAAACACAGGCAATTGCACACGCCTACGGGGCCGAAAGAACCCCAGAGTTCTACCTACTCGACTCTAGCGGTGCCGTGACATATCGCGGACGAATGGACGATTCACCACGTAACCCAATGGATGCAACCACCGATGAGTTGGGAGATGCAATGTCAGCATTGGCGGCGGGCCAATCAATCGCCAATGCTCGAACCGATTCCATCGGTTGCTCTGTCAAGTGGAAGCAGTAGGTGCAAACATGCGTGTAGCTTCGCCAAAGAAGATGGGTCTGCCTGCCAGAGCCTTCGTCACTATGCTTCGTTTGGCTCCTAGCGGAATCCAGAATAGAATGTGGAAGTGGTGGTATCAGAAGATGGCTAATGCCAATGATGACCGAGAATTCCGCTTCATGAATTATGGCTTCGAGGATGGCAATGGACCAGAACTCGAACCAGAAGACGAACCAAATCGAATGTTCATCCAGCTTTATTCAATGAATATCAGAGGAGTCGACCTTGAAGGAAAACAAGTACTCGAAGTAGGTTCAGGAAGAGGCGGAGGAGCTAGTTGGATAGCCAAAACGCACAGCCCCGCCAAACTAACCGGAGTGGATTTCTCAGCAAAGGCAGTAGGCCATTGTAAGAAATGGTATACAGGCCAAAACAATCTCGAATTTATCGAAGGTAACGCGCAAGATCTACCATTCGAAGACGCCACTTTCGATGTCGTTTACAATGTAGAATCGTCACACTGCTACGGCGATATGGGTGCATTTGTCGAACAGGCCTTCCGTGTTCTGAAGTCTGGTGGGATGTTTTGCTGGACGGATTTGCGAGATGCAAAAACTATGGAAACACTCCCTGCTTTGTTCGAGTCCAAAGGCTTCGAGATAGTCGAGTCGGCAGATGTTGCGCAAGAGGTAATTCGAGCCCTCGACGAAATTAA
>CAZKVK010000050.1:0-8866 GCA_964556195.1 uncultured Candidatus Poseidoniales archaeon | reverse complement strand
TGACTTTCTACGAGTAAGGCAGTTGCGACACCCATTAATCCGTTTTCCCTCAATTTTGATTCAAATCTTGGAGATACGCGTCGTATTGGACTTGGACGTCCTCTGCGACTATTGGTTCATTTATTCCAACCACCCAAGAGCGTGCTACTCCATCTAGATCAACGATTAGATATGATGGAAAACCGGGGATATCTTCTCTGTCAAACGTCTCTTCGATGTAATCTCTGGTGGCTTGACCATGAAGAACTGAATGGCTGTTGTTACTATACTCAGACCAGTTCATTGCGTCTTCCTGAGATGCAATCGTAGTCCCTTCTGCATTATCATTGAGAAGTTCAACAAAACTGACGGTGTACCTATCGTCGAGACCCTCCATTGATTGCAACAATTCCTCTGTCCGATTAGCTTCATCATTACATATACCGCACCAATCAGCAGCATTGAACAAAATCACTAACATCGTCCCTCGGAACTCAGAGAGGGTGACATTCTCACCGTGTTGGTTGGGTGCGGTTAAGTCTGGAATTGGAAAAACAGTATCCAGTTCCTCTGAACTATCATCGCCAACGCAACCAGACAAAGGCGATAGAAGGATAAGTAGCATCATCATTGGTGCTATGATACGCATTGATTGGTCGAGTAGGTAGGATATTATGAATCTAAGTACGGATTAAGCGTTTAATGATTAAATCAAAGGGTTTTTGCTTGAGCTCTTTGATATCCCTAGACTGAACTTATCGGCTATCTATCCGCCCTTTCAGTGCCTACCCTTTGCAATACCACATATGAAATAACAATCGGCTCTTAGTGTGATTATGGGAGGAGACTTTGACGCTGATGATTTCAGCTCTTTCGCTGCTTCTCGGAGATCCACTAGGGACTTTCTTCCAAAGCCAGTTCCAGACGAATTAATCGAGGAAATTATCGCCGCTGGACTAACTTCTCCAAGTTGGAGTAATACTCGACCATTCGTTGTGGCTGTTGCTAAAGGAGATGTCAGAGACCGCCTTTCTGCCGAATTTCTAAAACGTTTTGAGTTGGTAAAAACCGCAAGAGGCGAAGGCATTTTTGGAAAGATTAAGGCGCTTTTCAGGAGGAAGGGATTACCCACTAGCAATTGGTTAATCATTCGACCATATCACAAAGATTTGATTCCCAGATCAAGAAGAATAGGAAAGGAATTGTTCATTCACATGGGAATTGAAAGACATGACAAGGAGGCCAGAGATGATTTCTGGGCGAGGAATTACGAATTCTTTGGTGCTCCAGTTGAGTTGTTCTTGTTCACACACAAAAGTCTAGGTAAATTTGCCGCCTCTGATGCAGGATTATTCATGCAGAATCTCATACTTTGCGCTCATTCCAAAGGATTGGGAACCTGTGCTCAGGGTTCTGTTGCAGTTTGGGAAGATGCAGTTAGAAAGGAATTCGAGATTAGCAAAAATTACTCTCTTCTCTGTGGAATCTGTGTTGGGTATCCAAGTGAAGGACAGATAAATCAATTCGGAGCAAATAGAATCTCTCCATCTGAAATTATTCTTCCAGAGAAAAATAATTCCAATTAGGCTACTGGTAATTTGAAATTTTGTGGCTTTGCTATGCCTAGATCTGCAGGCAATTCTCGTACCCTTTCTGGAAGCACAACTGGAATCATTTCTTTTCCTATCAATGCCACTCGACTTTCTCTCCTATCAGATAGAACCTCACGACCTAACATCGGTGCAAGGGTTCTGCTGAATTCCATAATTTCATCATGGCTTGGCATATTTTCGATGGTGTGATTAGAACGTGAATTTCCAACATATACGTATCCCTTCGCCTCAATGAAATCCGGATCTGCAATATTGTCCAAACGAGCATAGTCCTCGTAATGACCCAATGATTCTCCTTTGATTAGAGTATGACGGCAAACTGTTCTGGTGTCTAAACTTGGAAGCAATTCCAATGTCTCTTCTAATTTCTCAAACGCTGCAGTATCAAACTTAGGTTTGCAAAGTCGATTGAAAATCTCCTTGTTCGGCGCGTCAACACTGACATAGAGTTGAGTAGGAAGAGGGTCTAGTTGCTCGATTACCTTCGGCAGAGAACCATTGGTCACCAAGAAAGTTGAGACTCCATGTTGGTGGCATATTTCTAGGAATTCACCCAATCTTGAGTATAGTGTGGGCTCACCATTCAGTGAAATCGCCACGTGCTTAGGGTTCTGCGCATCCAGCCATTTTTCTCGGTCAGCCTTCGGATTACCGCCGTATCCAGTTAGTAGGCGTCTATGAGCTCTGACGGATTCTAGGAATAGTTCGTATGGGTCATCGTCGATTTTGGTGAGTGTGTCAGAATGTGGTTCTCTCCAGCAATATGTGCAGGCGAGATTGCAGGTGTCGACATTGGGAGCCATCTGCATGCAGCCATGGCTTTCGATACCGTAGAATGTCCCTTTGTAGCACGAACGATCGGCAATCAGACTCTGTTTTGTCCAATGACAAACTTTCACTCCACCATGTTCGCCGACTAGATGGTAACGCTGTTTTGCCAAGCGCGCGGCAATCTGTGGCTCAATCTTGGTAATTGGCGCGCCCTGCATGTAATCAACTCCGACTTCGAACACCACAATGGGGTCGCGTCAGGGATTAGGCGTGTTCGGCTTTTCTCTTGAATGATTCCGATTTGAAACAAGTTAATTTTCATCATAATTTAACTAAATCCATGGGTGAGAATACTCAATACCTCAAGCCTATCTGGTAAATTATGGTGTTCGGTTGCCCAAGTTGCGGTTGGTCCGGCGAGTCACCTGAAGAAACGCGTAGTGTAGAAGACACTCCTGTTGGATACGGTGGTTCTGGAACGGGTGCTGCTGGAGGCGGAGGTCCTGACCCAGGTTTCGTAGTCATGGAGAAGAAACGAGTTACCAAAATCTACTGCCCAGAATGCCACAAACCTCTGCCGAAATCTCAACAGCCGAGGGTAGGTTTGACTCAAGGTGAATCTGAACAAAGACTTGGAAGGATACTCCTCGGGTTAGTCATTGCAGGCGTCTTGTATGCGATTATCTTCTGATTTAATCATCGAAGACTTCTATCTCCACATTTCTCTTTACTAATTCTGTGAATCTCGAAGAATATCTAGTCGCTCTAACTACATGGTTGTCAATCCAGTGATAATTTCCACCTCTAGGCTTCCCCATCAATAGTGAGTGATATCTGAAACCCTTGTCATCAAGCCATTTCTCGGTTACTTCTCGGTGTTCTTCAGTCCTAGCCGTGAAGAAACAGATTTGATGCCCCTCTTCGTACCATCCATTGATTGTCTCAACAGCATCTGGATACGCCTCGGCTGTAGCCATCCTGTGGGCTTCTTCGTTGGGGATATCTTCACCAACTGTACCATCGATATCGATTAGGTAATTCTTGACACCTTCTGGAAGGCCCGGGCTAACTTGAACTCCGGACTCATCGGTTTGGTCAACTAGGTCCATGTAAACTAGCGACCTTGCCCCGTCCATAATTCCTCCTTATCGTGATTGTAACACGATTAGGAGTATTTTACTGCAGTACCGTAAGCGAAAATCTCGATGAATTTATTCTGATTCTTTCCTTGCGAAAGAGCAGAAATTCTGGCCGTTTCCAATCTGACATTGATTACTTCGTCGTAACCCGCTTCTGCTGCTTGCTCGCGCAGGGACTGTAGGCAATTTTGTCGAGCGAGTGTTAGAATATCATCGAAGGAGTCTATTTTGCCACCGATAAGTGAATGAAAACCCGCAATGACTTGGTTGAACCATCCAGGCCCTAGCACGTAATTCGATTGGATATACTTCGCTTCTGAGATTTCTTCGCCGAATGTGGGTCTCTTCTTATTTGTAAGGGGATCTCTTCCAAATTTCTCCACAGTAAGATTGATTCTTTCTCTTAATTCATCCAACATCTTGCTATGTTTTCGTCGGCTGAATAATGCAGAATAAATGAAAGCAAATGGGGAAAATAATAGCCAAGCAATTCCAAAAGCAGCCAATAAAAGGGCTAGAGACAGGAAAATTTGCCAGAAAAGTTCCACGTAATCACCTATTCGACTACAACTGCAGTTCCATAAGCCAGTATTTCACTCGCTCCGGGAGTTATTGCACTGGTGGCCATTCTTACATTCACAACTGCGTTCGCGCCTCTTCCGACGGCTTCCTCCAACATTCGTTGTATCGCCTCGTCCCGAGATTCTCCCAATAGTTCGGTGTAAGCACCTAACTCTCCTCCAACGATGTTTTTCAAACCCGCAAAAATATCCTTGCCAACGTGCTTTGCCCTTACAGTTGAACCACTAACAACTCCTAGAGTTTTGGTAATGGTTTTTCCAGGAACTTCTTCGGTATTTACCATGATCATACTGATTCCTTGTTGCTCACTCATGTGATGCTGGCTTGATAGACGGGGCATCAATATTCGCTTATCCTTGGAGTGGTCCTTTCCTTAGGGTGAAGGCAATCTATCGATGGGTCGATTACGAATTGACGAAGGAATCTACGACCTAGAATAATTCGGTGTTTCATCCTTGAGCGGTCTTGTAGACAAAGTTGGATATCGTGGTCCTGTCCTGCGATTTCCAGTGTGGTCCGAATTACCGGACGAAGTGTATCATGCCCTCCGGTGTCACGAATTCTTCTCCAATCGAATAGAGGTCGTTCAATCCAATTTCCATTCTTGCTTAGTCTAAATTTGACAATTTGTTCCATCCCATTATTCGATAATGTGATTTCCTCAGCATGAAGTGTGTTTGACCAAGCGCCTGTATCCATCTTAGCAAGAGTTGCGCCGGTTTCCAATTCAGGAAGGCCAATCCACTCTCGCCAGCCTAGGGGGATTCGCTTTGACATACTACCACTACTGCCGCCGGCGGCCAACAACCCTTCTTGAACCCGACGCCTAATCGGATGAAATTGGGCAACCGATATTCTCAGATTTAGAGTACATTGGTTCCTCACGAATCGTTGATATACAGCCGCTCTCGGGTATCCCTAATGGCGAGCGACACCATACCCGAAGCACTGACCTTCGATGATGTTCTACTCTTGCCCGCTGAATCAGCGGTTCTACCCGCTGAAGTTGACCTCAACACGAGGCTAACTACATCGATTTCTCTACACGTTCCAATTATCTCTGCAGCCATGGATACTGTTACCGAATCACGCATGGCAATTGCTATGGCACAGGCTGGAGGAATTGGTGTTATTCATCGCAATATGACCATCGAGGAGCAGGCCAACAAGGTCAATTCAGTAAAGCGATTTGAGTCGGGTTTAGTTCTCGATCCAGTAATGATTAGTCCTAACACAACAATTGGGGAAATGCGTGCTCTGAAAGAAAAGCATGGATTTTCGGGGCTACCGGTTGTCGATGATGATGATAACTTGGTCGGGATAATTACCAATCGTGATATTCGATTTGTATCGGATGATAGTATCCTAGTCTCTGAAATGATGACAACCGAGTTGGTGACAGTACCGGAACACGTCGACCCTGAGGTAGCAAAGAAACTACTTCACCAGCACAGAATCGAGAAACTTTTGGTCGTTGATGATAATGGCAAGTGCGCTGGAATGATGACCGTTCGAGATATTCAGCGTAGCCGTGATAATCCATATTCTTGCAAGGACAAACACGGACGACTTCGAGTCGCTGCTGCTACCGGTACCGGCGAAAAAGGAATCGAGAGGGCCTTGGCTCTGTATGAGGCCGGTGCCGACGTTGTTGTAGTTGATACAGCTCATGGACACTCTCATGGTGTTCTGCATACAGTTCGTCAGATACGTGAATTAGCTGGACCTGAAGCACAAATCATCGCAGGCAACGTCGCAACTGGCGCGGCTGCTGATGCGCTGATTGCAGCAGGTGCCAACGCCGTCAAAGTTGGAATCGGTCCTGGTTCAATCTGCACTACAAGAATCGTCTCTGGAGTAGGAGTTCCACAACTAACCGCTGTTAAATCCGTAGTTGCGGTTTGCAAGAAAGCCGATATCCCTGTAATTGCCGATGGAGGAATCAAATTTAGTGGCGATATTGCAAAGGCAATTGCCGCTGGTGCTGACTGTGTAATGGTTGGTAGCGTGCTTGCTGGAACTGATGAAGCGCCAGGAGAAGTAATCCTCTACCAAGGGCGCTCCTACAAGGTATACCGAGGAATGGGAAGTGTTGGTGCAATGAGCAAGGGGGCTCACGAGAGGTACTTCCAGTCCGAACAAGGCGATACTCGCAAGTATGTGCCAGAAGGAATCGAAGGTAGAGTTCCTGCTAGAGGTCCAGTCGAGCATGTCTTGCATCAATTAATCGGCGGATTACGCTCCTCGATGGGTTACACAGGTAACCCCGATATTTCTGCGATGAGAGAGAATTGCCAATTCGTCAAGATAACCAATGCTGGACTTTCAGAATCTCATGTTCACGATGTTGAGATTACTCGTGAGGCGCCAAACTACCGCCGCTGAAATCACATGAATTCAGCAAGATCTCCCACTGATTCGTAGAGGCTGGGGCCTGAACTTAGGAAGTAAACCGATCCCAGTCTATCTCGTGAGTCCTCGGATGTGGAATTGTTTCCATCAGCACATGCTCCTGTGCAGCCATCTGCGAATGCAACATACACTCTCCCTTCCAGATCGATGTGTAAATCATTGAAGTCCAAGAGATTGCGGTTAGAGCCACCAAAGTCTCTGCAATCACCGCTATTTAGACAGATTGAACCCATTTGCACAGGGTCATCAGTAACCCGCATAGTATGGAAGACCGGTTCATCATCCAGTGCGTTCAATGAGTAAGTAATGTAGAGGTGGTAGGTTGTGTTGTGGGGGGCATAATGTGCATTTCCATCCCATGGATTACCGTCAATGTTTGAGGTATTCAATAGGCTAACATCCTCGCTTCCAAGATAAGTTATGGCGATTCTTCCAGGGTCGCCAGCATCGATATGAGGGAATACCGATGATATTACACCCACTGGGCTAATTCTGATACTATTTTCATCCCATGAATTTCCAGAATCTGTGCTTCGTGACATGTAAACTCCTTGATCTGCCCCGGTCCAGATGTGGTAGGCATTTGACTCGCTGTCAGTTCCTACTTCCGAGTTCTTCCTTGGATAAGGAGTTCCTACATCCAATCCCATCGTTCTTTCAGACCAAGTCAATCCGTTATCTTTCGATAAAATGATTGTCGGTGTTTCTACTCGAGGAGGAACATAGACAGTTCCATCTGGCGCTGAGGTTATTGCTCCGTGTAGACCTCCGTTAGTGGTTGCCATTCCGAATACTTGTCCTCCCACTTCGAATGTAGCACCTCCGTTGAACGAGGTGTAGCAAAAGATCCCTGCAATTTTGTTGTAGCAGAAATATGTTGCAGTTTCCCATGCTGCAGGATTACTATTTGCAACTGCACCATATCCATCACTAGTCCAAGGACCAGTTCCTAATTTGATGTGGTCATTGAGTGGAATAGGGCCTGAATCATGGGGATTTCCAAGCCATGTTTCTCCGTCATCATCTGACCATGCAATCCAAGTTGTCAGAAGTCCAACCATTTGCACATTGTAGACTCTGTCGGTTATTGGGTCAACCCATCCCCAAGGGTCAGAAGTTGATGGATGGGATGCAATATCGTCTACAATTTCCCAAGAATCTCCGTGATCGCATGAACGCATTACTTTCTCAAAGGCTATGAAGAACATACAGCCACTAGAGGTAATTCCAATACTTGGTTCAGCGCCCTGCTCTCCTACGTTTGAGAAAGTAAAATTCAGTGGCAAGGGAGGCAAATCGATGTTTTCCCCATCTGGTCCAGTTACCCAAAACCTAACTTCTTCTTCAACCGGCTCTTCTGGAGGAGGTGTACCTTCACTTCCGAAGATACAGCCTGACATGGATGCCCCAATCATGACGAGTACAAGCATCCACGCTTGGGTGCGCATAAATCAACGCCAACGCCACCCCGCAAATATCTTACCTCAGTAGACCTCAAATCAGTCAGGCTCTTGGAATATCTATGGAAATCGTCCTAGGCGGAGGTTGCTTTTGGTGCGTAGAAGGTGCCATGCTTGGATTGCGTGGGGTTAGCGAAGTAATCCCTGGATATTCGGGCGGTCATGTAGAGAACCCAACCTACGAGCAGGTCTGTGGAAAGCGCACAGGACATGCGGAGGTAGTAAAAATCACATTCGACCCTAATATTATCTCTCAGCGAATCCTTCTGGAGGTTTTCTTTACAGTTCATGACCCAACACAACTGAATAGACAAGGCAACGATGTAGGTCCTCAGTACCGCAGTTGTGTGTTTTATTCAAGCGACGAACAACATAGAGATGTGGAGCATGTAATGAAATATGTCCAACAAAATTACGTCGATAACATAGTGACCGAAGTAAGCCCATTGGATGATTTTTGGGTGGCAGAAAATTACCACCACAACTACTTCGCCAATAACCCACAGAACCCATATTGCCAAGCAGTGGTTTCACCGAAAATCGCTAAGACGAGAGCCAAGCACGCGCATTTGTATGAGTGAGACAGTGCTAGTCAGCCAGAACTACGACGTGGACCTAACTCCAGAGCCCTGGGCTCTGCATTTGATGGGTCTAATCAACCCGTTAGTCGTCATCGCTGGTAATCTCCTCGGTGGAGTTTACACCGTAATGGGAGTAGTACTCGTCTGGGGCATTGGTCCTATTCTCGACGTTCTGATGGGCGAATCAAAACAGGCCAGACCCCCTCGTGAATCTGGAGTTCCGTTTGAGACACTTCTGTGGGTTCATGGATTACTGCATTTTATTGTAATGTTTTCATTCTTTTACTTCGCATACTACGAGGCTGAGATTAGTGTGTGGCTGGTTGCGG
>CAZKVK010000049.1:0-8997 GCA_964556195.1 uncultured Candidatus Poseidoniales archaeon | reverse complement strand
GTCTTTGAGTCTCCTTGATGTCATCCAGAAGTGTTTGCAATCTCTGTTGTCTTTCGCTGTCTGGTTCTGTTGTTGTATCTGTCATATTTTTTCTCCTGTGTAATACTTGCAAGTTTCTGTTCTGCATGGTGTTCTCAATTAGAGAAGGCAGCTATTCTCATATTGAGTAGGATTACTGGGTTGACCGGGAGATTCTGCAGAATTATTCTGAGTCCCTGAGAATCTAGATTGATTGGCGGTTGGATGTATCCAAATGTTCTACTCTTGATCGTCTGGCGGATTTTATCCTCCTCACTTACTGGTTCATCGATTATTTGGAATGGATTCTGAGTAGTGAATTCTTGTTCTTCCGTCCTAGACTGGATGGCCTCAAGGTACAATTCTCTAGTCTTATCGAATACTGATTGAGATGAGATGTCGCCATTCGAGAGTTTGAGTTTGATTTCGACAATGAAATTCTCATAATCTAAATCGATTAACTCGGCTACTAGAGCTTCTGCTTCTTCTCTGTCGAGCCTATCATTGAATGCGGATATCTCAGACTTCGTTCTATTGTTGAAACTGTTCCACTCTTCCATCAGGAGCGGTCTAACTGCTTCCCAAGTCGTGATTGTGTTGGGCGCATACTTTGTAATGTTGAGGAACCAGTTGTCTATTGATTGAACAGTCGAGTCGCGCTCATCATAGTTTGGCTTTCTGCAATATCCATCAATAACGAAAATTCTGGTTTCTCTGCGGTGAAATCCTCCCTTGTGATGAATAATGATGTCGGGGCAGTTCAAGTCGTTGACTTGGAGCTTATTCACGGTAACAATTTCCATTTGAGATGCACTGATATTATCCTCGGCGATATTAGTTGATAGGTAGTCAATCATTGTCTTGATTCGTGCTGGCGTATTGGTATACTGAGCATCAGAGTTGTTTATTCCGATCTCTTCGGCTATCTTTGTGTATGTATTTTCTTGGTCACTGTATTGGCAGAAGTGGGCTCGTACTACAGTCCCTCTCTGTGTAGTGTATTCTCTTTTAGGAAATAGCCTAATTCCATATCCTGATTCATACCACTCTCTTGAGTTTAAACATGGATTTTCTCTATACTCTCTCCCATTCTGATCTCTGACCTTCAATGCATCTTCTACAGTGATGTTGCATTGTCTCTCTGGGTAATATGCCTCGGGCCAGGTTAACTTGGTGGATGTATTATTCGTCATCAGATCCACCTCCATCAATCCCATCCCAATCGTTTGGCAAAAGGGCTAGAGCAAGACCTCCTGTTGCTGCTGCTGCAGAGAGCCAGAATATACCTCTGAGCAACCCCATTCAATCATCTCCTAGGCCGATTGGCCAGAGTGTGGCGATCACTATTGCTGCTACTGCAAATCTTGCTAAATTATTCAACATCTTACTACTCCCGTGCGTGTGTGTCCCTACTGGTAAGTTTTCACGAAGTGGTCCCCTATATGAATGGTACCTGAGATTGTAGGGGCAGTTTTCTGTCATGCCCAGGACCTAGTGTTGCCCTCACTTGTTACGTGGGGCATTGTTGCCACGGTTCCCGCCGGACTTGTTTCCGGTTTTGCTGGGGCCATTCTTTGGCGCGCTTCGCTTTGCTATACTCTCACCTCCCTTTTCGCTAATTTGGTTGTCAGAAGATCTCGCTTCCTTTGGAAGGCAGCGAAGAACTCTGGGTACAATTCCCTGGCCTTAGAGGTATCATGGACCTCAAGCCATAGATAGTTGAGCACTCTACAGATTTCTTCCCAAGTAGGGTTTACTCTGCGTTGCATCCATTCGTTTATCGTATGACCGCTTGCACGGTTGCATAGATTACATCTGACGGCTAAGTTCCGTCTCTCATTTGATCCGCCCATCTTGTTGGGGGCAATGTGCTCTACAGTAGCTGCATCGGACGCCTCATGTCCGAACATCTCACCTTTGAGATATCTCATCTTACACGAGCATGTTGGACATCTACGGCCGTCTGCATTGGCTAGCAGTTCAGCCTTTCTGGCAGGAGTTAGCTTTGGTTCACTTGATATCCTACCATCAAAAAATGCTCTAGCTCTATCCAATTCATCCCGAGGAGTCATGTTTGCTCCTCGTCAAAGTAATCATCTTGCCTGAACAGATAGAATCTGAACGGCTTACTGTCATCATTGTTGGGAGAGTCGGGATCCGGACTTCGCTTAGGAAACGGCGGAAACGGCCTCCTCTGTCTATTCCTTACTGGAGCAAAGTCATCTAGTAAATGACTTCTCCAACCCGAGCAAATCTTGGGGAAGATATTGATTGCAAGGTTGACATTTATCGTAACCTTGTGCTTCCCTTCATCATTCTCAGTTTCTGTAAAATTATCGAGATCTTTGTCGCCAGACATGGCTCAGACCTCCATCATCATTGGTTACCGGTGGATACTGTGAGCCCTTCATGGACTCCCGGTCGTCTCTGGACACCGCTAAAGCGGATCCAGGATAATCATGAGATCGGAACATTCCAAGTTCCGATCGAAAGCACATCAGTGGCGTGTGCCACCGTGCGCTGATATGTGTAACATTTTGGTTGATTGCGTTGTTTTGCATCTATACTGGTAAGTATTCCTCGAGTTAGAAATTAGTTAGTTTCCATCAGGTGCTGATATTGATACATCTCGAGTCAAATCCTGCCACAGCCTTTACCGGGAACCTCGGAGAATCTCACTAATCCCACGTCTATTACCCGGCCGAAGAGAAGCAACTCTGGAGTTTTGTAACGGCCTCAACTTAATGTGGTTTTCCGAATATAGTTCAACGCAGTCTTCCATTTCTACAAGGTTATAATTGCATCAATAGCCATCCCAGTCCTTGCCAGTCCAGCACTGCAGTGCACCAGTACGGGTTTCTGCAGTCTCTCAAACGAAGTCACAGCTTCCCTAACCCCCTCCTCGCTAAGTGGAGGAGTCTTGTAATCGTCTTCGGGAATGTGTGCTACATCGAACCCGGCATCCCGATAGTATTGGATTAATCCGGATGGCAGTCCAGAGTAGAAGGGCAATTGATCATCGGAGAGAAAGCAGATGATAGACCTGATTCCCATACTCTTGGCTGCATCAATCCAATCATCGACCTCTTGAATTCCAATGCCCCCTCTTTCGGGATATCCTGGACGAGAGGACTTAGCCAACACATCTTCCTTGACCCATTCCGGAGGATAACCACTCATTCATTCGCCTCCTGCCATTCCTCCCAGAAATCTATGTTGTCTAGCCCAATCTTCTGCCACTTAATTTCAGGTACTATCTTTCTTCTGGCTAATCCTCGCCGGATCTTCTCTTTTCTTCTGACTATCTCTTGCTGCATCTTCTCCCCTATGGCGTCCCAGTGACCATTCTCGTCTTTTCTGAATCGAACCCAATGGCGCAACCTCCGAAGCTCACGGTCTCCGACTCGCCTACCTAGCAACCAACTGACAATAGCCAGATGGTTACTGCAACCTCCATGCTCTGCAAAACCAAGGTTCGCACCCTCCTCTCGACATTGCTTACATACTTTGGAATGAACCCAGTTTGCTAGTATCATATTCATCGATTTATCACTCATCAGTTCTCCTCCATTCTGGCTTGGTAGTTGTACATGATACTCCAAATTCTAGTCAAGGCATAGTAGTAGTCTGGGGCATTCTCGCATTCGTTCTTGAAACTAGTATATTCCACAGAACCAATTTGCTTAGCTAGTACGGGAATGACTTGGACCTTCGGAATGGTGATTCTAAATCGATAATCGGCCCAGTCAATTACTTCAATTTCATGCCCAGGCCACAAGATCTCAAGCGGCTCAGCAACTCTTGATTTGACTTGGAAACAATCCTCTATCTCGTTATGCTGCACTATGCTCAGGAATCCTTTGTCAGTAAACAGCCACATCACTGCCACCTCTCAACGAACAGAAGGTGCCATTCCTCCGCAGATTCGGCTTTGTCAAGCGTGCGTTGGCACGCAGCCGGATTACCGCATTCATGCCCCTTGTCAACTCCTCGATGATAGTTGCAGGCCTTTGACCAGAAGCGACGAGCGAACTCATTCTGATAGGGGCACATTCAGTTCACCCCCCTACAATCATGTTTCTCCCAGTTGCCCGTGAGGGTGACGTCGGGGAATTCAAAAGCCCGCCAATATCCGTCAGTACATTTCAGCATATGAATCACACTTCCACATCCAAAAGCGCATCTTCTTTGATAGGACTCGAGCCCCATTCACGCCACCTCCATTCCAGTATCCTCATCCTCTGATTCTCGCTCATTCTGCTCTTCTTCAGGCGGCAGTGGTCGGATTATCGTGTAAGGCTCGACCTCAAACTTCACTCCGGCAGTCTCGAACGATAGGGCCATCATGGCTAGGGTCCGGTAGCAGTAGGGGTGGTCCGCTACGGCTAAGCATCTCACGGTTCGAGTTGCCACCACTTGCAAGTCGACCCCCATATCGTTGTATATCGCTCCCGGAGGAGTGCCAACAAAGCCTGCAGCCCAGTTGACATTCTGTAGAGCCGTTGAGGTGTCTTCCTCATCCAGGTCAGGTAGTCTCTCAGTAACATTCATTGTCATTTCTTCCATATTTTCTTCTTCATTCATACTCATTTTTTCACTTCCAAAATTGTAATTTTTCAAGGAGGAATCTCCCTCCTATGCTGGCAAGTCTCTTGAGAAAAATCACCACAATTCTATGCCAAATTATTACTAATTTTTCCCAATCTTCTGTGCTGTGATTTTCCTCTTTCTGATTCGTTTATAACCAAATAGCATTAGCTTAATGCAATGATAATCTAGTATCATTGTCGGCTAAAATAGTCAAGATAAATTAGAACAAGTCTTTGCCCACTCCTGACTTTCCTGAGTTCGCCTAATTCTAGGCATATGGGATCATAATGTCATCTTATTTTCCCAAAGAGGAGGGTCTATTTTTCCCTTCTAAACTGGTAAGTTTTTCCAATTCGGTAGCCGAAGGCTACCGTTCAGGAGAAAAATACCAAATAAACCCTTTGATTAACCATTCCTCTTACCCGGTTTCCATAGTCGGGAATTCTAGGACTATGTTTATCTGGAAACTCGCTGTGTAAAGGGCATGCCACTCACTGATGATGAGGTCAAGTTGATTGGCACTCATTTTCAAAGAAATTACGAACAAGGAGAAAGAGTTCAGATTCCTGATGAATTGATTGGAGATCCAAATAATTGGTTGGCCGATCAGATGGTGTTTCGTCGGGGCAGATTTCCTATGGCAGATGACCTATATTCTCCTGACAAACACAAACCTAGAATCAGTTTGAGAGAAGAAACCGGAGCCGGAGATTATCTGGAATCGAAAATGAAAGAGGTTGGAGAAAAAGGGACAGTTAGTCTTGATATTGATGCATTTAGATTCGATTATGAGGGTGATGAAGATGCTCGACCTGTTAATTTGCTATCGATTGGACATCATGAATTCAAAGTATGGTTGCAACAAAAAATAGAGAAGATTTCCAGGGGCGAAGGTTCGCCAAGATTTCTCGCTAATCGAGAGGAAGACAGAGGTTCAGAGAGAACAAAGGCTTTGGATAAATGGGATTATCTTACTGACATAGTACATCATATTGTGATAGATGGGTTGCTGATGCACGACGGAATCAAAGAAGTGCGGCAATTGAAAGTATTGCACAAGTTAATTTTGAGAAGGCATGTCTCGAATTCTCCTTATTTTGATCTGGATGAGCAGCAGTATGCCGATCCAACATACAGAATATGCAGAGTTATTGTAAAATCTCTTATTTCATTGTCGAAAATCAAGCCTCCCGAAGATCAGGAACTAAGAGATCAGGGTTTGTTAGAAATTTCTATTCCTGCAGTTATATTCTTGAAGGATTCGGCTGGCAATATAGCACAAGTCTTGAATGACTCAATAGAACTAGCACATAGGCTGGAGGGTGTGCCTCTTGGGCCGGGCGATGAAGACCTTGAACTAGATTCGAAAGAGAAGGTTCTTTTCGATGAAATGATATCGAAAGGGTTCGGAAAGCGACAGGGTAGTAAATTTCTGAAAAATGCCTCCGCAGAAGAGGCAACAGCACATAACTCTCTCAAACTGTCGTACAATATTCTGAGTCTCTTAATTTGGAATGGGATCCTAGAAAGAAAGAAAATGAGATGGTCCGATTTTATCCATCACTTCTCTAGTTCAGAAGATGATGAGAAGGTCAGAGAACCCGGATCTAAGAAGGACTATCCTCATTTACTCAAATTCACAGACAGACTCAGGAATGATATTGGAGAATCTACCTATCCTCATTATGTTGAAGGTAAATTGCATCCGATATATCGCTGGCTCGGGAAAGAGAGTGACCGGTGGATGTATAGTCCTCCGAGGTCGCACTTCATTGAGGATCCAATATGGAAAGGTGGACTCTTAGAACCAAGAAGCATTGTATCAAATCATTCTGATTATGAGGATTTTGAGACGCCCAGATGCTATCCTAGTAGTCAGGCAGTACTTGCATTGGAAATACTCCAAACAACGCAATGGGAGATTAACTTAGATCTAGTTGAAGCATTATTTGAAATTGAGATTAGCAAGAGAGGAGATTTGCTACAAGGAGGTATACGAGAGAAGACTGATTCGATTATCAAACTCAAACCGAAGAAGGATTTTGATGTCGCCTTTACTCCCAAAGATGATGATGAGAGATATAAAGAGAGGAAGACTACATTGGACTGGGTCAAGAGAATCATTGAACACAATGCGAATGTTTTCTGGCATTCATGGGTTTTCGACTTCAGAGGAAGAATGTATCCTCGATGTAGACAACTTAGTCCACAGGGAGATGATTTGGATAAAGCCTTGATTCGATTTAAGGAATGGAAGCCTCTGGGGGAAAGGGGGATTTACTGGCTTCATATCCATGTCCATAACTTGTTTGAAGATATTGAAAACAATAATTGGAAAGAAAATCGGACCGCTCTGAAGAGGCAGAAATTCGATGATAGGTTCCAGTGGGTAACAGATAATCTAACTGAACTCCAAAGAATTGCTAGAGATCCCACTCATAAAGATAGTATTCAGATTCTAAAATTGGATAGGTTTAGTGGAGGGAAGAGTGAGTCCTTCCAACGTCTAGCTGCGGTTCTTGAGTTAGATAGAGTATGGACTGAATATGAAATCAAGAAAGACTGGGCCGAGGTCTATTCTGGCCAACCAGTACACCTAGATGCTAGTACGAATGGATATCAGCATCTAGCTGCTTTACTAAGAAAGAAGGATTTGGGCGAATGTGTCAATATTATTCCTTCAGAAGAAATTCAAGACCTATACGGTAGAGTGGCCGAGAATGCAAAAGAAATCTTCCTCAAGGTCGAATACTCGAAAGAAGAATTGGGAATTCAATTAGATGATAATTTGAAAGATACTCTGGGCAAATTATTGTTCACTAGGAAACTAGCTAAGCAACCAACGATGCAAATGGCATATGGGGCAAAGAGGTTCTCGCAGTGCTTTGAAGGCAAGGGCGGAGAGGGTCGGCCTCACTGGATGAAATTCCCTAAGCGTAAGGGACAACTGGAATCTGAAAGAGAAGCTAGGGGGAAGATTCCTGAAGAAATTAAGAAAATTTACAACGACAAATATGAGGATTTGAAGCATCCATACCGCAGGAAACATTGGAAGTGGATTTGGTTTGAGTCTAGGGTTGGAGATAAAAAAGAGGCTAGGGAATATCAAGAATTACTTCGGGAATGGAAATGGACTTCTGCATGGCATGAGGAATCTCCATTGTATGAGGCATTCAAAGCCGAAGAGAATCTTCCATCTCAACTGGAAAATTGGGAAACTAATGTTCTCTTTCAAAATCAAATTACCAAACTTTGCGTTAATATCTACACGAGTGCAGTTGGAGAGGCCACATCCGGGGCTTACAAAACATTGAGTCAGAGTCTAGGGCCATTAGTAGATAAAACAAAGAAAACTCATGATGGTATCATTCGATGGACTCTACCGGATGATTTTGAAGTTAGGAATTACTACATCAAACATCAAGATGGTGGGACAACATCGGCAGGGAGTCCAACAAAGAAAACCAGTACTTTCTCTAATTTCCGTCCATCATGGCTAGATGCCCAGTTCACTGGCAAGAAAATACTCGAACGACTGGAAGAAATTCTCGGAAATGAAGAATATTCTGAATTAAGGAAAAAGTATGATTTGAAGAAATATGATGCTGCTAAAGTTGAGAGGATGATGAATAAAGTAGATCGGGATAAAGAGAATGACGATCTAAATGAGATTCGTAAATTTCTGAAACTCAGAGACTACTCAATTACACGTTATGCGAAAAACGAAAATGACCGATTAGATAAGCAAAAGGTGAAGAGTTCAATTTCTCCAAATTTCGTTCATTCTCTAGACTCATACCATATGAGGGAGATAATCAGGAGGATGCAAGATAACAAGGAAAATGATATTGATTTCTGGGCAGTTCACGATTCGTTTGGAGTACATCCTTCTCGCATCGATGAATTGCAATCATTAGTTAGACAATCATTCAAAGAAATGTATGAAGGGAGAGATATCAATAAATGGATGAATGAGATGGTTTCAGTTGATTGGGAAGTAACTGAAATTGGTACTTTGAAAATTGAAGAAGTTCTCAAATCAGAATATATGATTGGATAGAATTACGATAGAACCAAATGTTGAGTCCTTGCCTTGAAACTGTAACCATCTAGCATGGGGGATTGAGATGAGTCTGGTTAGATTCACTGATAGTCCTGGAAAGGGCTGTGGTAGAGTCCTCGATGAAGGCTCGTTTTCGAATATTCTGATTTGTGGAATGGAGTCTATTCATCGGACTAGTGACCAACCAATGTACTATCTCTGCCCGGAATGTTACCTTCGCTCAGTTTACTCTGAAGATGCTGCATCAGCGGCATGAATCTTGACTTTTTGCCATGCGGCTCATTTTTGGGTGCCCCCATTGTCCCAATTAGCATGGGTAGTGAGCA
>CAZKVK010000048.1:0-9093 GCA_964556195.1 uncultured Candidatus Poseidoniales archaeon | reverse complement strand
ACTTTCGATTCGATTCATAAATTGAAGACCGGACGCAAAGCCATGCGCGACAGTAGCGAGTGGCATCCCACCGCATTTCGCACTCACACCATTGGACAGGTTGTAAGTGATGGAGCAGATATGATTGGAGAGCAAGTCTCGGTTGCGGGATATGCAGAAACAGTTCGAGGAAGAGGTGCAATTGCTTTCCTAATGCTACGTGATGGAACTGGACATATTCAAGCATTCCTGAAAAAGGACAACATGGACGAAAATACGTTTATTGCGGTCCAATCAGCCTCCCGTGAATCGACAATACAAGTAACTGGAAATGTAGCCCAGAAGAGACCTCCAAAGGTTCCTGAAGGAGAGCCGGCCCCTCCTCCGGAATACGAGATCAATGTAACCGAGGCAAACATACTATCCTCGGCTGAAACACCGTTACCGGTGGGAATTATTGATGATGTAAATGTTGGATTGGACATTAGATTGGATAACAGGCATCTAGATCTTCGTCGCGCACACGTAAATGCGATGTTCCAACTCAGAAGTCGTGTACTTCAATATGGGCGCGACCATCTAATCGGCGAAGGTTTCCAAGAAATAAATTCACCAAAAATCATCGCAAGCGCCAGTGAAGGTGGCACCAATCTATTCCCAATGATGTATTTCGATACACCGGCTTTCCTCAGCCAATCTCCTCAATTGTACAAGCAATTGGCGGTTCTAGGTGGCTTGGAGAGAGTATTCGAAATTGGACCCGCTTTCCGAGCAGAAAAGCACGATACATACCGCCATCTTAACGAATTCATCTCCTTCGATATTGAAGGTGCTTGGATGAACGACGAAGACGTAATGGGAGTTCAGGAAAGAATGATTCACCATATCTGGAATCAGGTTTTAGCTAACGACCAGCACCTCATTGATGTTGTCAATGAATACAGAGTGAGTCAAGATCAAAATCCGGTGACTGTAGAAGTGCCCGAACTACCGTTCCCACGCATATCTTACTGTGACGCGATTGAAATCGTCCAGAAAGGTGGTGGAAATATCGAGTGGGGTGACGATATCGAAAGTCACCACTGTGATATCATCGCGGCAGAGTATCCTGGATTCCACTTTTTGCCGCGCTGGCCGATGTCGATGAAGCCATTCTACATCTTCCATGATGAGAATGAAAAAGGCTCCACTGGTGGTCAATTGAGCCGTGGATTTGACCTGAATTATGGACGAGATGAGATGACCTCTGGCGGACAGCGAGAGCATCGTGTCGATGTCTTGGAACAGAATTTAAGGAACATGGACTTGGATCCAGCCGACTTCACCTTCTATACCGACGGATTCCGCTACGGTGCTCCACCTCATGCAGGATGGGGCCTAGGTGTCGCCCGTCTGCTGATGATTCTCACAGGTGCTGGTAATGTCAGAGAAGTCGTATTGTTCCCACGAGATCGCTCTCGAGTTACTCCTTAGTAAGAAATAGCCATTTTCCTATATTGGATAAACATCGGTTAATACGTAAATTGGAATAGCAATGTATGTGAAATCAACTATTATGGCGAGTATTGCTTGCATTTTGTTGGTTAGCACTGTTTTGGCTTCAGGAAATCTTGCAAACCAAGATGATGGAGAAGTCGTGGTAGTCAGTGTGGATAGTACAAACTTACGTTTTACACCTGAAACGGTAACTCTGCAAGAAGGAGATTCTGTGCGTTTCTTCTGGAGTGGAGAATTACTGGCCCACAATGCGGTAGAAAGGAATGGTTTGTTCGACTCTGGAGAGACATCCAGAAATGTCGACTATACTTACACATTCAGCATTGGAGAAAATGGAACCTATGAATATGTCTGTGAACCTCACGAAGAGCTTGGAATGATTGGAACCATAATTGTAGAACCATTACCGTTAGATGAACAAGATTTGGAAGAAGGCTCTGAAGAAGGAAATGAGGAGCTAGACTCACAAAACAGAGGACTTGAAGTTCCACATATCGAACTGGTGGTAATTCTCGGCATTCTACTATTGATCTATCAGGTGATTAGAATCAGAAGTTTTGGTGAGATTAAACTCCAGAAAGGAGATGCTTCTGACGAAGAAATGGAAGCCGAGATTCTCGAATAATTGATTCATCAGAGGAGAAAATAACCGACCGAAAATAACGGGTATCAACGACCTCTTCGATAGAATGTAGGGGACACTATGGGAGGCAAGCCAAGTTTCGCATATATGCTCCTGAAGGAGCATCCGTATGGAAGAGAAATGTTGCGCCAAATTCTCTCAGAAGGATTCGTTCCGAGCATTGTAATTACAGAGAACTCGGCGATTGGAGAGGAGGAGAGAGAGAAGTTCCTCAAGCGCATCGAAGGCAAACCAATCGCACCAACAATAGAGGCGCAATTGAGCGAATTATCTGATGAAGGAATAGACGTACCACACTTCGAAGTGCCGATTCATAATTCTGAAGAGGTAATGCCCCACCTTGCAGATTTACCTCTCGATCTGATTGTCTTCGGAGGAACCAGAATCATCCGTGGTGAAATCCTTGATCACCCGAAAGACGGGGTTGTAAATTCACATCCAGGTCTACTTCCTGATTGTCGTGGCTCAGCTTCCCCTGCATGGAGTGTTTACCACGATATTCCAATAGGTAGTTCTACACACTTTTGCGATAATGGAATAGATACCGGCGAATTATTGTTGAGGAGAGAGGTTCCTGTCAAGCGAGGTATGACATATGAGGATCTATGTTACGAAACATTGGTTCTTGCTGGTGTATTGATGAAGGAAGCCCTGATGGCATACGAAGAGGGGCGATGGGGTGAGATGCGACATCCTCAGGGAGAAAGCGAACATCCGACTTTCAGGAATGCCCCCGAGGATGTTCTGCGGGTTGTTAATGAGAAACTTGCAGAAGAAAAATATGCACACTATGTGAATTAGGAGTTGAATTGATGAGTGATATGTTGAATGATGGATTTCCGTTTTCTGAAAACGTTTTGGCTGGAAGAACTGCATTGGTTTGCGGAGCTAGTGCAGGGATTGGTCGTGCTACTGCTCAGATGCTCGCACGCGCAGGGGCTCGGATCATCGCTTGTGCTCGAAGTGCTGAAGCTCTAGATGAATTGGTGGGCGAATTGCATGGCTCAGGACACCAAACCCTTGTCCTAGATTTGGAAGATGTCGAGGCATTACGGGAGGCCGTAATTGGCCTTGGTATGGTTGAGATTGTCGTGAATAATGCAGGAGGACCACCTGGTGGACCACTCCTATCGAACAAATTAGATGAATTCGACGGGCCATTTTCACGTCACCTTCACGCCTCTCATACAATTGCGCAGATTCTTGCCCCAAGAATGGCAGAATTGGGCTACGGCCGCTTCGTGAATATCATTTCAACCTCAGTCCGAGAACCGATTGACAACATAGGACTTTCAAACACTCTCAGAGGTGCTATGGCATCTTGGGCTAAGTCTCTCTCAAGAGAGTTGGATCCCTGCATTACCATCAACAATATACTTCCGGGTTTTACTGACACTGACCGACTTGGCTCTCTTGCTGGGTCGATTTCCGAAAATACCGGCAAGCCGGTCGAAGAAGTGCAAGAGGCTTGGCTGAACTCTGTACCTATCCAACGCCTAATCGACCCATTGGAAACTGCTGCGGCTGTCACCTTCCTCTGCTTACCAAGCAGTGGAGGCATTCGTGGTGTATCTTTGGCAGTCGATGGTGGCAGAATGCGATCTATCTAGGGATTGATTTGCATGAAGTTTGACATCTTCTTCTCGATTTCGCAAACTCCGGATACTTCCGGACACATACCAAGCGAGAGTGAGATGTTTGCTAACCTTCTCGACCAAGCCGAGAGAGCTGATGAACTAGGATTTGGTGTTGGATGGGTTGCTCAGGCCCATCTTTCAACAGAAGTTCAGAAGCAGAACTCCAAACCTGTGGTTCCACATTATCCTGGGGAAGTAGGACTCTGTACCGACTTTTTCCAAGTTGCAACAGCGATGTTTGCTCGTACAAAGCGAATGGAAGTCGGTAGCGCGGTTATGTCGATTCTAGCTAGCGGTGGGCCAATTCCTCAGGCTGAGCGAGTAGGATCATTTCTGGCATTGCATGGGATGAACCCTGAAGAAAAGCGAAGGTTGCACATCGGTTTTTCAGCCGGCCGCTTCGAATTCATGGCTCGTCCATATGGAATCGTACCACGAGATGCAGTTGAGGAGGTTGCTTGGCCTGCTTTGAGAGGTCAGATTTTCGCTGAAGCATCAGAGGTTTTCCTGAGATTGTTGAATGGAGAAGTGATATCTAGCGAGATGATTCGAAAAACCAACCTCACCCGTGCTAATTTCCGTTCCGACGACGATTGGGAGAGTGTGCAGCAAGTGGCTATGGATATGCACAATCTTTCAGACTCGCCTGATTCAATCGCCATTCCATCACGATATGACTTCGAGGAAATCAAGACTATTCCACAGGAATGGCGTCGTGAGTTGCTAAATTTAGTTCTTGGAAGTCACGATGTAAATCTGCAGGTTGAGGTCAACGAGTGGGCACCGGTTCAGGTTTTCAATCTCTCAATTACGCCACCCCAAATCATTGAACAAACCCACGAGAGGATGACCGAGTGCTACCACCCTTCAGGAGGTGACTGGACTCGTGACATGATGCCACGCACCATCATGGTCTTCGTCAATGACGAAAAAGGGTTGACTGATGAAGAACGCAGCGTGGCTGCAAAAGAAGAAGCTAGAGCCGCGCTGACAACCTACTGGCATGCTCTTGAGGGAACCATCGACCCAGCAAAGGTAGAGCGAGCAACTGATAACGCAGTAATCGGAAATGTCCACGAAGTGGCAAAGCAAATCGCCGACAGATTCCATCCTGAAGATCGTCTAATGTGCTGGTTCGATTTCTTCAATCACGATTCAAATAGAGTTCAGCGCAACATGGAGGCATTCATGACGAAAGTCGCACCGGCGATAAATGGAGGGAGTGAATGAGCGCACACAAAACCGAGCAGCCATCCAGTGTTGCGCCCGGCCGACCAGGATCTGCAATCTTCCCGAAAAATCCTCTCGGTGAACAGCACGAAGGTATCGCTACCGGTCGTGATGTAGAGTGGGAACCGCTGGTTGATTTCAGGCGTATGGATGTCTCTGAAAACACCATTCATGGAGCGATTGCTTGGGCACATGGTAACGAGATAATCCATTCTTTCGGCGGTAATGTTCTGGTTTACGGGCGCTCTATGATGAAACCATTGATGATGAAACCATTTGTCGAATCTCTGGAAGATTTAGATTGGAAACAAAAAGCAATCGCTTGTTCCTCTCACAATGGAGATACCGAGCACGTTGCAGCGGCTCAGTCACTTCTTTCTGAATCTGAATGGGGACTGATGCAATGCCCCTTGGACGTGCCATTGATTCAGTTTGGTCGACAGGTTAGACGACCACGAAGGTGGTTCCATACCTGCTCAGGAGAACACGCCGCGATACTCAAGGCAATGCGAAAGATGGGGATGAATAGGGCTGGATACACACTTCCAAGTGCCCCATGGTTTCCAATGTACCTTGATACCCTAAGAGAATACATGAACAAACCTGATTGGGAGCCTTTGCGAGTAGCCAAGGACGGATGTGGTTTCCCCACAGTTTCCAACACGGTTGACGAACTCGCAGTCATGTTTGCTGGATTAGCGACACATCAAGAGAAGGATTGGATTTGGGAAGCAATGAACCGATACCCCGACCTAATTGGTGGATTCAATCGACTTGACTCAACTTGCTTGAAGGCGGGTGAAGGCAGATTAATCGCCAAAGAAGGCGCAGATGGTTTGCTAGGTTTAGGAATCCACCACCCAGATTGGCCAAATGGATTGGGTATCGTAATCAAAATCGCTCACGGTTGGAATTCCCAGGCGACATGGTATGTAGCGAGGGCTGTCCTAGGTGTATTAGGAATTCAACTTCGTAACCCATATCCACTTCACAGACAAAAGGCATTCATCGTTCCCGGAATCGTTCCAGACCAATATCGCGATGCTCTGGAAGAAGTAGTTACATGGGACGAATGGGACCCCGATAGAGACAGATTCTCACTCGATTGGAAAGAGTACACATCGGCTATGACTCGTTCAGATCCATTTGCCAATGAGGGAAGTCAGGAGGGTTAATTTTGGACCCTAAGAAGTGTTGTGAGTCCGGTTGCAATCCTTGTGAACGAGATCCGGTTGGAATTGAGCCTCGCGACCTTTGCAACTACATTGACGGGGAGTTTGTATGTCACTCAAATGATGAGTGGATGAATGTGCTACAACCAGCAACCGGTCTGCGATTTGGTAGAGTTCCACTTTCCACTCAAGCAGATGTTGACTGTGCGGTTTCCGCGGCAAGGAAGGCTCAACCCTCATGGGGTGCGCTTAGCCATGCAGAAAGAGCCAATTGGTTAGACGAAATTGCTGATGCTCTGGAAGCAAAATACGAAGATATCGCCACACTTGAAAGCAAAGATACAGGTAAACCGATATCATTAGCGCGTGCCGTAGATGCTTACCGTTCAGTAGCGAATTTTCGATTCTTCGCCGGATTAATTCGAGAAACTCACGGTGGTCAGAGGGAACGCTTTGAGATGGAAGATGCAACTAATATCGTGGTTCCGAAACCGGTGGGTGTTGGTGCATTGATTACTCCTTGGAACCTTCCGCTATATTTGCTAAGTTGGAAGGTCGCCCCGGCTATCGGAATGGGTAATACAGTTGTTTGTAAGCCGAGCGAATTAACTCCGATGACTGCTGATTTACTTATGGAGACTATTCACAAGGTCGGACTTCCCAAGGGAGTAGTCAACCTAGTTCATGGGGACGGAGTTGGAGCAGGGGCACCGCTTACCGCTCATCCAGATGTCGATCTTGTCTCCTTTACAGGCGGAACGGATACGGGAGCAAAGGTTGCTGCCATTGCCAGTCCGATGTTCAAGAAACTCAGCTTGGAATTAGGCGGCAAAAATGCAAGTATAGTATTCGACGATTGTGACATGGAAAAAACCGTCGAAGGAGTAACTCGAGCCGCTTTCCTCAACCAAGGTCAAGTCTGTTTATGCGGCTCGAGAATTCTCGTTGAATCAGAAATTTACGATGAGTTTGTTGAGGCATTTGTGAACTCTGTTGAATCTATGAAAATCGGAGACCCCTCAGACGAATCAACTCAATTGGGGGCTCTAATTTCAACCGAGCACCTCGCCAAGGTGGAAAGTTATGTTAAGTTAGCAAAGGAAGAGGGTGGTGAGATACTAACAGGAGGATATCCATGTTTACCGAAAGAGTTTGAACACGGTAATTGGTTGGCTCCGACAGTAATTTCTGGAGTCTCTACAGATGCTCGATGTGCAACCGAGGAAATCTTCGGACCTGTTGTAACGGTACACCGATTTGAAACCGAAGAGGAAGCGGTTGCGATAGCAAACAACACTCGCTATGGTTTGGCTGGAAGCGTTTGGACTAGTGATCTTGAGAAAGGTCGAAGGGTCGCTGAAAACATTGAAACAGGTATGGTTTGGGTCAACACTTGGCTACACCGTGATTTGAGGGCTCCATTTGGAGGAGTCAAGGACAGTGGGGTCGGAAGAGAAGGTGGACGTTGGAGTCTCGGCTTTTTCTCAGAACCGATGAACATCTGCCTCAAGCACGATTGAAAACATCAACTGTGAAATGTGAGTTCGCTCGCGTGTGCATTAGAACATGGCCTCGGTGGGAATAATTGGACTCGGTTCATACGTACCTCCTCATGAAATGAGCAATGAGGATTGGGCGAAAATCGTTGAGACCAGCGATGAGTGGATAACCACGAAAACTGGAATGAAAAGGCGACGAATCGCTGACAAGGACACACACACCTCCGACCTTGCCGTAGAAGCCTGCAAGAGGGCATTGGATGATGCTGGACTAACTCCGTCTGACATTGATTTGGTAATCCTCGCAACTTCTTCTCCTGATGTGCCACTCTCCTCTACAGCAGGAATCATTCAGGAAAAATTAGGTTGTACAGATTGTGGTGCTTTTGACATCAATGCGGTTTGTGCCGGCTGGGTTTACGCCCTTGATGTCGGTGCTCGCTTTGCTGGAACTCCTGGCTACGACAATGTACTCGTCATCGGATCTGAAATCTACTCTCGTATCCTGAATTGGCAGGACAGAACCACCTGTGTCCTATTTGGTGATGGAGCAGGGGCTGCTGTTCTGGCCGAGGTCGAAGATGGAAAGGGAATTCTAGGCTCTTGGCTTACCAGTGACGGAAGTGGTTCCAGCGTAATCGAAATTCCAGCGGGTGGAGTCAGAGTTCCGATTCCTAGCGATGATTTCGAGGAAGGAATGCAATACTTCCACATGGATGGAAGAGAGGTCTGGAATTTTGCCATCGAAGCATTTCCACAAGCGGTTATGAGTGCACTGGAGCGCATCGGCAAGAGCCTAGATGAAGTTGACCTTGTAATCCCACATCAGGCAAATATCAATATCATCAAGACAGGTATGGAGAAGCTTGGACTACCAATGGAAAAGACATTTACGAATCTGCACAAGTACGGAAACACTGCTGGTGCGAGTGTACCAATCGCCATGCGAGAAGCAATGGATGAAGGCCTGATTAACCCTGGTTCTCTAGTCGTAACCGCCGCATTTGGTGGTGGCTTAGCATGGGGAGCCAATGTCATTCAATTCTGATGCTATTGCGAAACAAGAACTGCAATTACCAATGAGGCATCGACTTCGCCGAAATTGTGACTATCCTCACTTGCTGTAGGGTCTGGATTGTCGCCTACGACGAATATTCTTCCATTTTCTATCGACTGAATACGTTTGATTATTCTTAGATTAGGCCTGAAGGGATGGTCTAGCAAAACCACTTGCCCTCTGGATACTGAGTTCCAGTCAACCCTCTCAAAACTAGCCGTGCTACCCTGTTTGAGGGTAGGCCACATAGAGTCGCCATTGACGACTACATTCAGGAAGCGCGAATCCATGGGACTTCACGGCCCTTGGTCCCCCAAAACATGTGGTGGATTGCTTCAACTGCATCCATTAGTTCCTGAGCATGCTGCTCAGAGACTTC
>CAZKVK010000047.1:0-9202 GCA_964556195.1 uncultured Candidatus Poseidoniales archaeon | reverse complement strand
AAAACGCGGGGGGGCCCCACAAAAAAATCTCCTGGGTGTCGGGCCGACATTGGGGCGCCACGACTGTGAAGCATTCAAAGGTCAAAGGCTTGACGCTTTGTTCAATGGCAGTCATGCGTTCAGAAGGTATCGCCCGAGATTCCTCTGACAAAGAGGACGAGGCACAGATTGTCGGTCGCCAAATCTGGAGAATCGTACCATACGTAACCCGCTATTGGCAAAGAGCCGTCGGAGGGCTAGTAGCAAACGTTTGTGCACGGGCATTCGATTTGATCCCCTTTATTGCCATTGGAATGGCAGCAGATTACTACAATCCAAACAATTCCCAATTCACTAATTCGGTTATTGAAGGAATAGTAACTTCAGATATGATTCCCGAACTCGGACCAATTGGTTCTGTAGAGCTTGGTTTTGGAATACTGATTTTCATCTGTTTCGCAGCCTTGTCGGTTTTCCAAGGACTAAGCAACCAACTATGGCAATCTGTGGCTTACAAGGCCCAGCACGATATCAGAATGGACGCGACGAAGTCATTGATGGACATGGAAGCATCATACTTTGAGACGCGACAAACTGGAAATTTGATGTCGGTTCTTTCCGCAGATGTTGCCCAGTTGGAGGATATTATCTCAGATTCAAGTACGAGTATAATCCGAATCATTACTACATTTGGAACTGCCTTTGCAATTCTTTTTTGGATGTCTCCAACTCTTTCCATAATTCTCTTTGCTCCACTAGTACTAATCGTTCCAATGGTGATTTGGTTTTCCACTAGAGTACAGCGAAAATATCGAAAACAGCGGGAAAGTACCGGAGGAATCGTTGCAATCCTAGAGAATGTTCTTTCCGGAATCACTGTAGTTCAGGCTTACAATGCAACGGCCTTTGAGAGAGATAGAATTGAAGGTCAAAGCGGAGATTATCGTGATCAAGCAATTCAGGCAGCATTTATTCGAAATCGCTTCATTCCGGGAATTTATGTTGTAGCAGGTATCTCATTCGGACTATTGGTTTCTGCAGGTGGGTGGGTAATGAACTCTGGAGAAATCAGCGTAGGACAATTCGTAACTTTCCTGTTGATTTCTACTAGAATGACCATGCCTATGTTCATTCTAGGTATGCTGCTGAATCAGTTACAGAGGGGTGAGGCTGCTTCACGCAGGGTGTTCGCAATCATCGATTTAGAGCCGTCGATATCTGATTCAGAGGGCGCTAAAGACCTAGACGCCCCCGTCACAACCGTTTCCTTCGATTCCGTCACCTTTGCTTATCCAAGCACCTCTGTGAATGTGTTAAACGACGTGTCGTTCAGAGTCAAGTCTGGAGGGTTCCTAGGAATTATGGGCCATACAGGAGCAGGCAAGTCAACCATTCTCAAACTGGTCGAAAAATTCTACCAACCACAGTCAGGTCAGGTAAGGATCAATGGTCAAGATATTTCTGACTTCACAATCCATTCCGTTCGCTCACGAATCGGGTTCGTCAGTCAAGATCCATTTCTATTCTTTGGAACAGTCAGGGAGAACGTCGCCTATGCTCGCGAAGCCAGTGAAGAAGAGGTCCGAATGGCACTTGAAACCGCTGGCGCTTGGGAATTCGTTTCCGAGATGGAGGATGGAATGAATACTATGGTTGGTGACAGAGGAGTACGTCTATCTGGTGGAGAGCGAGCCAGAATTAGTCTAGCTAGAGCGCTTCTAATGAATCCAGATGTGTTAATTCTAGACGAGGCTAGTGCTGCTCTAGATGCCGAAACTGAGAAGAGAATCCAACAATCATTATTCGGTGGCGGAAATGGCTCCAACGGCAAGAAGAGAATCACTATTGGGGTTGCTCATCGATTGGCAACAATTCGCAATGCGGATGAGATTATTTCCATGGTTGACGGCGCTATTGTCGAACGTGGCACCCATCAGGAACTACTCGCCAATGACAGCGTTTACGCCTCACAATGGGCAATTCAGACCGGCCAAATTGAAGCAGAGGATTGAATATGTCCATCGAATGGGTCCCCGTTGCTCCGGGGAGAACCGAGATTGGAAGCGATAACCGCTCTGTTTTGTTCGGCGGAATCGGACCAAGACATATGGTCGAGATAAATTATCGATATTCGATTTCTAAGTACCCTATTTTGGTTGAAGAGGCTGAGAAATTGGTGGAATCAAAAGAAGCTAGTTTGGCCAGTGAGTCAGAATGGAAATTGGCCTTTGACCAGGGTGCTATCAGGGGAGTTGACCAACTAGAGAAACTTTCAGACCGGTGCAATGGAAATTACTGGGGCAAAGCACTTGACGGAAGGCCTCACTGGATAGATGATTGGACTTTCCGTATCGCAAAACAATGGTCTTCTGGAAACCCAATCACTAGGCTACTAGCAAAAGGTTCCCACGAACCAAAATTCGCTCGCCTAGTAAAGGCGGAAGAGACTTCAGAATGTGACCCGTCACCTCAGACATTGCCAGCGAATAGAGACAATGCAAGATTATTGAAAGAAGAATTTGTAATCGCATTAGTTATCGGTATATTCCCCTCATTTCTTTGGGCATACTTCAACGCAAGCGAAGGATACATCGAATCAGGTTGGCCAGGGCTGGTTTTCGGTGGAATCGTTTTAGGCCAAGTCTCCATGATATTCTGGCGTCCGAAAACCACTTCCTACCGACTGGGAAGAAATTGTGGAAAGGTCAAACCAAACCGCGCTAAGTTACTGTGATATCATCAAATTGTATCTACAGAATTCTTCTTCATCCTCGGAATCAAATCTACGGACTAACACACCGCTTTCAGGAGGATATCTTTCTGTAAGGGCCCCCTCAATTATTCCATCATCTAGCGCCCAAAGTGGAAGAGTTTCAGAATCGGATGTATTGTTTGATAGTTCTACTTTGATGTGGAAATCAGGGTCTAAATCATAACTCAGTTTTCCGAGTCCTGCATACTCCCACCAGTCCATCATCTCGTTCAAGAATTCGAGATTCCCATCGATATCCTTGAGGCTGAAGGCTAATTCTTGACCAATTCGATTTCCTACTTGTCGAAGCAGGGAAGTCAGATCGATTCCGAATTCACTAAGGCTCTGAACACCTCCGGTTTCTAGCGCTCTTCGTGCCTCACTAACCTCCAATCCAGATGCCATAAATGCATCAGGATTGAATGGGGTGTCAGTGTCTGGAAGATTGTCTTTAATATCTAATACCTCACCGATTCTCTCGAGGAAGGACATACTATCGAGAGTCAGTTTTAGTGGGTCAACAATCTTCTCTTCAGTGAATCTCTTTGAAGCGGTCTCAAATGGAATCGCTTCTTCCCAAATTGCGTCGATTAAGTTTAATTGGGACTCTGCAAAGGTTTCTGACTCGACAAATAATGCAGCATCTTCTTTTCCTCTACCAACGGGATTTTCTTCCATCGTCAGATACTGTATGACCTCAGATGAATCTACTACCGCACCCTGAGCATCCAAATCATCAGAATGTTTGACTTCAATTAAATCATTCAACTCGCCGTAGAATCTTGTAGTTCGCCTGTCCAACTGGGCGAGAACTCGTATCACAATACCTCGTTCGGCAGCTGAATTTACTTCTGCAAGTGCAGGGTTTCTACATATTTGTAAAATTCCAAATTTACCTAAAACTAAAGTTAGCCTCTCTTCGGCGTCCCCAGCCATTTTTTCTACTCTTTTTAGAATGTGAACTCTTTCTTTGAGTACCGCGAATTTTGGTTCGTCGACAATCCTGTTCTGGTCAAAGGAAGAGGCTTCTTTTCCAGAAATAAGATTTTCATAACTCTCTTCCATTCGGCTAAGTTGTTCTTTATTGATTTCAATCAAATGAGATACGACCTCGTTAATCGACGGGCTAGAGAATCTCATAGGCCGATCGGCTGTTGAGGTAACGATTCCAATTCTCTGGAGGTTTTCCAAAGAGTTGTATGCGTCTAGCCTAGTGGTGCCAATTTTTTTGGCTATTTCACTGGCCTTCATGTTTGGAGTGCTGGACAATACCATCACGGTTTTTACTTCCCTCTCGGAAAGGCCGGCATCCGTCAGTAGTCGTTCCCAACTCATTGAATCAACTCGTTACACTGCTGAGTGAGCGAAGAATTTTGGCTACGTGTTGGCGAGGTCGGAATAGCCAATCGTAAACAAAGTGTATTTTTTTATCTGGACCAATAACGAAGGAGGACTTAGAAGGAAATTTTCCAAGATGTACGGAAACTCCATAACTCTCAGCAATCGTTCTATCTGGGTCAGAAAGGAGGATAAATGGAAGAGCCAATTCCTCTTTGAATTCCTTGTGTTCTTCGACTGTATTTTGGCTGATTCCAATAATTTCTGCAGGGGGTTCTAAGGAATTGAATATATTGTACTGTTCCTTGAATGACAGGCAACCTCTCTTGCATGTCGGTGAACCATCTTCTGCGTAAAAGAACAGCACTTTCCAACGTCCATCTAAATCGCTTAGATTGAACTCTTCACCTTCACTAGTAAGAGCTGAAAAGTCAGGTGCAGTAGTCCCCACTAGTGATTGCATGATGTGCACCCCTATCGAATATGATTTAACTTAATCACGCTTCGATTCCCAAGTACGGAGGGATTAGATGTACAAGTATGAGCACAATACAGTTGTCGAATCTAGTATCAACGATACATTTGATTGGTTTGAGCACGAAGGCTCTTTTCGCAGACTAATGCCTCCTTGGGAAGTCGCAGAAGAAGTCAGAGCAGATGAAACCCTAGAAGTCGGCTCGCAGAGAATTTTCCGCTTCCCAATGGGTCCGATGAAGATGACATGGATAGCCGAGCATACCGCCTACGACCCCCCACATCACTTTGCGGATAAGATGGTCAAAGGCCCATTTTGGCGCTGGCATCACGATCACAATCTCAGCGAGGCGAATGGTGTTACGACGGTAACCGATGAAGTAAGTTACCAAGTTCCATTTGGACCTCTTGGGAACCTAGTTGACAGAATACTTGGTGGAGCTTTAGTTCGAAGTAGAATTACTCGAATGTTCAGAGCTAGAGAATTGCGTCTTCAACGTGACTTGGAGCAACACAGAAAATTCGTAGCCCAATCCAGAAAGAAGATCTTAATCGCCGGTTCGTCTGGATGCATAGGAACTCAACTCGTTGCATTCCTAGACACAGGTGGTCACGAAGTATGGAGACTTGTGCGACGACCAGTTAGAGAAGGCGTCCAAGAACTAGAGTGGTATCCCGATAAGGGGCAACTCGACACAAGTATTCTCGAAGGGTTTGATGTAATTATTCACCTAGGTGGAGTCGGAATAGGAGACAAGCGATGGAATAAGCGCAGAAAGCAGATGATTCGAGATAGTCGAGTGAATAGCACAAAGTTACTAGCCGATGCAATATCTTCTCTGAAAAAAAAGCCCGAATGTCTGATGTTAGCCAGCGCTGTTGGCTGGTATGGAGACAGAGATGACGAGGAACTAACCGAAGATAGCACTCCAGGCGAAGGCTTCCTTCCAGAAATTTGCAGAGAATGGGAAGCAGCTGCATCAACAGTAGAGCAAGCAGGAGTTAGAACGGTTTTCCTTCGCACAGGAATTGTTCTAACCGCAACCGCGGGTGCTCTTGGAAAGATGCTATTCCCATTCAAAATGGGAGTAGGAGGTCCAATTGGAAATGGGAAACAATGGATGTCGTGGATATCACTAGATGACGAAATATATGCTATTAACCACCTAATGATGAATGCCGATTCCAAAGGAGTCTACAACTTGTCTGCACCTAACCCTGTTGAGCAGAAGAAGTTTGCAAAAACACTTGGGAGAGTACTGAGGCGCCCAGCCTTTTCCCCACTTCCAAAATTTGTAGTTAAGATTCTGTTTGGTGAAATGGGTGAGAAACTAACTCTTGAGAGCCAAAGAGTACTACCTACTAGACTAACCAAAGAGGGATATCAATTCGTTCACGCAGATCTCGAAATGGGGCTGAGGGATACCCTCGGATTGTGGAAGTAATCCTAGAGACGAGTATTGAACCCAAGTGCACGAACGACACACCATCCGGTGCGCCCTTCAAAAATTGCAAATGCTCCTCCAGCGAATGCTCCTACTGGAACAATCCAAGCAAAATCTGGAGCGTTGAATAGCAAACAAGCGGCGGTTAATCCGAGCGAGGAAATCACTCCAATAATACCCAAACGAAGCCTAACGGCTCGACCGCGGGCATCGATATTGCACTCAAATGCCATGGTGGGAGGACAGTAATGCAGGATATTAAGTCCTGTTTTGTAAATTAATAGCACTCACTCGCGAGAACGGTCATCAATCTGTAATCCGGGTCGACCAGTCATTATTCTCCATCTGCCACGCAACACCCCGATTCCATAATTCCAATGCAGGGTATAGGTGACGATTGAAGAAAGAAAAATCGTCCAAGGAGATTTACTTGGAGAATTTCCTTTAGCCGAACCATACCAAGCAAGGAGATTATACAAAATCATTAGAGTGGGTAGGGTGTGAACTGCGATTCTTTCGGGCCCCATGGGAACAGTATCTAGACTTATGTCCCAGAATTCCGGCCACCCCAACCCTCCATTGATTGCACCCCAGAAAAACAATGCAAATGCTGTGATAACAATTGGTGGGAATGCTGCAACCATTGAATGTGTAAATGCATGCAGCCCCCGATATTGATTGCTCGCTAAGGTTCTGACAAGTCCATAATTGCCGATTTGTTTCTTCACGCGAGCTAGGTTTCTGCGACGGTGCCACATAACCGCAGTTTTATCAGTCCACAATTTGTGTCCAGACATTCTAATTCGATGATCGAGCATTACATCTTCAGCCCCTATTGCCGCCTCATCAAAACCTCCTACTTCTTCCAAAACTGAGCGCCTGTAAGCGGAATTAACCCCCGGTAACTGAGTTACTTCAGATAGTTCTGCATCCCCTACCTTTCCGTAATTTGTTCCGGCAGTATAGATAGTCGAACAGAACGCCACATCGATTACACGTTGCCAAAGAGTGGATTCTTCGATAGGAGCGAAATTAGGCCCACCGACTCCTGCAACTTCATCTCGGTCAAACCATCGAACTAATTTCGCGACCCAATCCTCAGGTACGATTACATCATCATCTGTGAAGAAAACCAAATCTGAGGAAGTTGCCTCTATTGCAATATTGCATGCATCAGCCCTAGTTCTAGAACCGGAATCATCGACAAATCTCACTCCCTTACTTTCTGCAACTGACTTTCCAGGGTCGTTAGCAGGTCCAACTACAACGATTTCTAGAGGTCCTGAGTAGGTTTGCATCACCAATCCATCAAGTGCAATTCCTAACTCTACGGAATTCCGAACACTCGGGATGATTACACATACCGATGACTCGTTCATGATTTAGCCGAAACCACCCTCGCTTTCAACCACACTCACCATTTGTCAGTGTCGAATGTCATCAGGGGTCGTTGCTGACACGTGGCGCTAGGAAATATGTCCAAGACGCGCCGCCTTCATTTGAGTTCCAAGAAAGCCGTAGAGGATAGCGATCTTGGAACTCGACAGTTACTTCCTCAGTCAGTCCGCTAGCCAACTTACGGCTTAACGGGTCAAGGAATTGTAGTGAATAGGTTGAGGCAGTCGGCTTTGGAGCGACTAACTCGGACATTTCGCCTGCGTCGAAGCGGACATTTACTCCTTCGCCAGCTTCGACGGTAACGGATACGGTCATCTGGTTCTTATCCAGACTCAAATCAACCAATTCTCCGACAAACTTGGCAGCACGGAGGGCCCTGGATAGTCTGTCTGCACTCAGGGTCGCTTTGCATTCAAACTCCAAGTCGGGTTGGCGCGGCTCGTTTATTGAGCCAGTATCCAGTCCACGGAGGATTCGATGAACCTCGCCGACGCGGACATTGATTGCACCGGTCGCACCATCATAATCCAACTCAACTAGGTCGTTAGGTCCAGCCAGAGTTAGAAGGTCGCGAAGCTTTCCAAGTTCGAGACCAATCTCAACCGGCTCAACCTCATATGTCTCAAAACAAGCATCTGCTACGGTTACCGATAGCAATGCCACATGGGAGCCATCAACTACGGTCGTACTCAAGCCATTTTCACCCCAACTTAGTTTGGCTTCTTCGGTAAGCACCGAGAGCAGTTCGACGATTTCTCGCATCAGTTGCTGTTTGGCAGTGACTCTGAGCATCCCAACACCTACCTAAGCCCCCTCCAACGGGGGGTTCTTCATGGTTCGCTAATGAAAATCCAGACTATATTAACTGAATACGACCCACGTAGTGGGTCGCAAGAGTAATCATTGATACTCGCGGAATTTGTGACCACAAGCCTCGCAGGTGCATATTTTCGTCTCTGGTTCATCACTTGAACGAGTCTGCATTAGTACAACGAATATCCTATCTGCATCACATTCAGGGCAGAGATAATCGCCAACCCAAAGAGTTCCTTTGGCGACCTCTTCTTCGACTACCTCAGTAAGATGCTTGAGGTTCTTTGCAGATGACGATGCAGTCGCCTTCGATAAATCGACAGTTTCACCGGTCATCGGGTCAGTAAATTCTGCACCTTTTCCATCGGCTCCACTCAGAGGACCTTCGTAGCCGCATTTGTAATCTGTACACCGTATATTACCATCAGGTGACATGAATCCTAGAGTACCACATTCTGGACAGAACACTCGTAATCCTCCCTTTGCTGTGTCTAAGTGACCCAACGGCCCTCGTCGGATATGTACTTCAACATTCGTAACTTGTTATTCCTGTTGAATCATGCAATAATTGATGTCGAAAAGCGCCAACCAAGCCAAGCTAAAGCAATACTACCGAGGATAGTTGTGACAATCATTATTGCAGTAGATGATGTATTAGTTTCTGCTAATCGAATGGTATCAACAGCGAATGCTGACATGGTCGTGAAGGCTCCCAATACGCCGGTTCCAAACAGTAACACTACCTCATCACTGACTGTGGCACCAGCCGCCACCGCACCAAGTAAGATGCCCAGGATTAATGATCCAGCTAAATTTGCCGTCATCGTACCCCAAGGTAAGGTGTCGGATGGTAGCCATTGCTGCAAAGTGTAGCGAGCCACAGCTCCAATCGCGCCACCAGCCGCTACTATTGCAACAAGTCGCAAGTCCATGTCTTCGGGGCGTCGCAATTCGGTTATTGACCGCTTCCCGTGAATTTTCTGGATAGCGCGGGATTCAAGCG
>CAZKVK010000046.1:0-9267 GCA_964556195.1 uncultured Candidatus Poseidoniales archaeon | reverse complement strand
AGACCCGCTGCCTGCTGGATGCCGCTACCCTTCTTGTCCTTCGCCATCGGGCCGTCGCACCTACCTGCACTATTTCAAGACGGCGAAACCGAAGAACCTAGCAAATTTACAATTAATTCTGCGAAATTAAGCTAAATCAAGGGTCTAGAGTCTCAATTAGGACACAGCCGCCATCGAGTTCAACTATCTTTGAGGCTGCATCCATGGCAGCGTCGATACCGGCGGTCATCAGGATTTCCCGGCGCTTGCCGGCTGATGATTCGAATACCAATCTGTGAGACAACACTTCTAGGACATCTCTGTCCACAACCTGCCAAACCCATTCTTCTTGGTCAACAGTAATCAAGGCCTCTACAGGGGCTAGTGGGCCTTGCTCTCTACCATTCTTCCTTGCTCTTTCAACTAGACCTACTAACTTACGTGTGGCTTCGGTATTTGTCGTTCGATTAGGTTCGGTTGGGCTTCTCGCGATTCTTCTTCTCAGTCCTGTCATGTGCATCCCATACGGCATACGCCGTGAACCGCGAGCGCAGAGTTAGAGGTTTAACCGTTTACGAATTTGTCTGGGGAGGGAATGTAAATTGTTAGGGGCAGTGAGATTGCCAGAGCCAATCGCTTGATGTCCAAGATGACTGACGCAGCCTTGTGCGAGAGGAGGTCGATTGGGAAGAGGCCGCGCGCACCAGCCTGCTATTGAAGGCGATCGAATGCTGGCGAGAAAATTCTGATTCTTGGTTCGGACACGCATACGAGAGACTTCCAGAAACCGTGCGAGTAAACCCCTTATCAGGTGATCAAGAATGGCTTGAAAAGTGGTTAATATCGTTAGACTGTAAGCCTATTGAGTGGTTCAATGGAGTTGGCTCTGCTTGGACTATGCAGTTTCCCCGAGGGAAGGCAGAGGGTGAAGTAAAATCTGCATTAGCGGCTTTGCATGAGACTGGAAGGTTAACTCGGCAAGAGGCAGTTTCGATGTTGCCGGTGCTGGCTTTGGAACCTAAACCTGGTGAGTATATCCTCGATCTCTGCGCCAGCCCCGGCTCTAAGACTTCGCAAATTGCAGAGCACCTGAACAATTCAGGGGTTGTTGTCGCGAATGAAATTGTCAGAGGCCGAGTAAACCTGCTAGTATCGAATATGCAAAGACACCGTTCGCGAAGCAATATCATAGTCAATCACGATGCTCGTCATTTCCCCAAGGTTCCCGAATTTTGTTACGACCGGGTTTTGGTTGATGCGCCCTGCACCGGTACTGGAACCACTCGCAAGAATCCCGATGTTTGGACTCGCTGGAAACCAAATGGTGGACGTTCGATGCAGAAGTTGCAAATCGATATTTTGAGTCGGGCGGCTAAACTAGTAAAGTCGGGAGGAAGAGTAGTCTACTCAACCTGCTCGCTCGATCCTATCGAAAACGAAGCTGTGGTCGCAGAAGTTCTCAGGAAAGACTCGTCTTTGAGACTGATTTCAGCCCACGATTTGATTCCAAAACTGGTTGCTTCCGAAGGAATGAAGCAATGGCCAGTACTTTCCGAGGACTGTTCAATTGTTCAGGATGATGATGTGCGAGATAGTTTCCTTTCTCCTTCTGAAAAAGACATTATCGACGCTCTCCCATTATGTATGCGGGTATGGAATGATGAATCAATGGCTGGAGGGTTTTTCTTAGCAGTCATTGAGAAGCAAACAACTTCCGAAATAGAAACCAATGTTCAGGTTGAACGCGAGTTAACGGAAGAAGAAGCACCGGACGATAACGAAGGCTCGCCTCAACCAATTCCTTCGGAGGTTCGAGAAATCTTGCAAAATCAATTGGGCGCCTTACCCGAGGACCTTTGGATGCGTGGAAAGAAAGTTCTCTGGTCGACACCAGAAGCTGAGGTAATTTGGGCATCAGAAAGAATTCGGAGGGGCGGAAGGATGCGAATTCCAGGGAAGCGCTGGCGTCCACTGAAAGTGGTTTATCTAGGTCTTGAGGCGATTCATTTACGCCGTGGAGAATTCGAACGAGTTGTTGGTTCGGCGGCGAAAATTATTGCGAGAAGAGTCGAACAGGGGAAAACTAGAGTGCCTTCAAAAATTATCGATTCCTTATTGTCAGGAGATGAGCCGGACCCCTCTTTGGTGAGCCCTTCACTGTCTCTTGTCAGAGGCAATCACCTATTGATTGATGAGTTGGATGGAACTACAATTCCAGTTTGGATTGGGGGTCGAGTGAGCCTAATGATGAGAGCGGCTGAAGTGCATGTTTTACGACTAATGAGAGGAATTGAAGTCGCCGAAGAAGAGTGAACATACGTTCAATTTAGTCGTGATTTTTGAGGTGAATGTTCAATAGCCTAGTGGTCTGAGAGCGGTCTCCCGAGGGAGAATCATGCTCGACGATACCGACCGCAGCATCATTGAGGTGCTTGAGCGCGATGCTAGAACATCGCTGCGCAGCATCGCTGAGGAGGTCGGTGTTTCACTCGGCACAGTAAGCAATAGAGTCAAGAAATTGGAAAAGAATGGAATCATCAAGGGGTACCGCGTAATCCTAGATTCGGAAAAGGTAGGATGGGGATTGAATGTCGTAATAGGACTAAGAATTCAGAAGGGGCGCCTAATCGAAATTCAGGAGATAATCGCTCGCGACCCTAGAGTCTACGGCGTTTACGACGTGACAGGTGATTTCGATTCAATGATTATTGCCAGAGCCAGCGATAGAAGTGACCTCGACGACTTGTCAAAAAATCTGCTTTCGATGGATGGTGTGGTCCGATCAGTTACTCACCTAGTACTGAACACGGTAAAGGAGAGTCCGACCTCGTTTCCAAAATGAGCTCATACTCTATCGAATTGGTCGTCAATCATTGGCTTGAGGATCTTTGCAAACGGAGCGAGGGCTTCGACTGTTTTCCCCTCTGGCTTCATGGTCTTCAACAGAACCTTTCTAAGATTTTCATCGATTGGAACGTCTAGTGAATTTAGTCGATCCCTTAGCGAGGTTTGGATTCGACCTCCGGTACGATCCCAATCCATTAGTAACATCAGAGGGGGGCCACCATCGATTGTATTTCGAGTTCCGTACGTGTCGTAGAAATACGCTACGAGCCGGGACCTATCCCAGCCGCGATTAATCAGTTCAATCGGTCCTTCGAATCCTAAAGCACGTAGAGCAATCTTGTCTCTCTTGCCTTCAACCACAATTGGACAACCGGCTCCTCCATCTGATGGCATTCGATTTCGGAGTTGACTTTCCGCGAAGGCGCGAGCGGCCAAATTAAAGCGAATTTCTCGATCGGGAGGACCGGTGATTTTTGCCTTATCTTGAATCCAATCGCTAGCCGCCATCTGTCAACGCCTCTTGAACAAAAATCTCAGTTTATTTGACCAATTCAGACCTTATCCTGATGGGCTCACGGCAGTTGGTCGTTTGAAGTCATTTCCGACTACGTCGGACCTCTCTTCAGGAATGGCAAACCTCAAACTTATGAGGGGCTTTCACACGCGGTCGGATTGGAGATAACGATGAGTCTCATCACACCTCTATACGATAGCCTCTGGAACGAGTATCTTGCTTGGTCGGCTTTGGTTGCATTGTTCACCTTCGGATGGCTGTATCACCACTCATTTTTCTATCGCTCAAAAGATGGCGAAAACCCCAATATAGACAATCTAGAAGTTGGAGTTTTTCCTGCTGAAAATGATGATCTAAAATTGGAATTGGCTTGGACAATTGTACCATTTATTCTAATCGTCTACCTGACTTACATCTCTTGGCATCCATTAGACAATGTGTGGTCTGCGACCAGTGAAGCCGATGGAGGACATTATGGTGATGAGTGTGTTTTCGGAGAAGGTTCTAACTTATCCTTCAACCCTGAGGCAGAATTGAAAGGAGAGTACACAGCGGACTGCTATCACACCATCGAAATAACAGCCAAGCAGTGGGTTTGGAGTTTTGATTGTGGAACACTCGAAGCAGAATTATGTGAGTCCGGATTTACTGAGGTAGACGGAAGAGCCGTACCTCATCTCTCCTTACAGGCAGGGAATGCATACCTCGCCTACATGACTTCTGAAGATGTCACTCATTCACCTTGGTTTGTCTCGTTAGGAGTCAAAGAAGACGTTCTTCCGGGACAGACAACCACTGTTTGGATTCTCGCCGAGGATGTAGAGAACTTCCTTCTGCTTTGTACTGAATACTGTGGAGATGACCACGCCTACATGATGGCGGGCGTTAGTATCCATGCCTGAGGAGTTGAAAGATATGGGAAGAAATGTGATAATTTCGCGGAGCATGGTTGCATTAATTCTAGTGTCAATCGCAATGGTTGTATCACCGGCTGTTAATTCCTTACCGACCGGTGTAAATTACGATCAGATTAGTGCTGGTGGATGTAACTGTCACGCTGCCGCTCCAAACGCCGGTGTTACAGTAAGTTTGGAAGGACTTCCTGAAGAATACAATATGTCTGAAACGTATCAAGTTACAATCTCATTTAGCGGGGGGCCTTCTACCGATGGAAATGCAAATCTAGGTGGATTCAACCTATGGGCATCCGGCGGTGAGATTACTCCTCTAGATGCGACAGTGCAATCAAATGGCCCCTCTGAAGTTACTCATACTGAGGCCGGCAATGATTACCGAACATGGACTGTAGAGTGGATGGCTCCAAGTCATGGCAGAGATGTCAATTTTGTTTTGCACGTCAACTCGGTTAACGGAGACGGAAATGCTGGCCCTGAAGATCAGTGGAATAAGCAGACTCTGAAGGTTGCAGGCTCATTAGGGCCTGGATTGGAAGATGCTGATCCATACAAAGTACTGGCAACTCTAATTATTATCTCAGGAATACTTCTTGGAATTACTGTTCTGTACGGATTTTACAGGACCAATCCAGATGCCTTTGATTGGGAGCACCTTGCACCTTGGCTAACAGAATGGCTAACTAGCACCGACCACAAGAAGATTGGAACTCTATATTTTGTTCAGGGTATGTTCTTCTTAGGCATTGGTGGAATTCTGGCGATGATGATTCGAATACAGCTTGCTGTTCCTGGTAATGATTTCATCTCACAAGACGAATACAACTCATTCTTCACCTTACATGGAACAACGATGATTTTCCTCGCGGCGATGCCGTTAATCAACGGATTTGCAAATTGGATTGTACCATTGCAAATCGGTGCTCCGGATCTTGCAATGCCAAGAATCAACGCTCTATCATTCTGGCTACAGCCGTTTGCTGCTCTACTCATCTTCACCGGTGTCTTCACCGGTCAGGGTGCAGATACAGGATGGACTGGTTATGCCCCTTACATCGTCACGGAAGGAGCACATACTGGTGTCACGATGTGGGTTGCTGGACAGATAATGCTGGTGGCTTCCTCAACCCTAACTGGAATCAACTTCTTGACCACGATGGCAGTTATGCGTGCAGAGGGAATGGGTTGGATGCAGATGCCATTGTTCACTTGGTCGATTTTAGTTGCTAACCTGATGCTATTCCTTTCGATTCCAGCATTCGGTGTTGGTCTGATTCAGGTCTATCTAGACAGAACAGTCTCAACGGCATTCTACGATATTTCTGCTGGCGGAGATCCGTTGCTGTGGAGTCACTTGTTCTGGTACTTCGGCCATCCTGAGGTATACGTGGTTATTGTGCCCGCATTCGGGGTCATCTCTGAGGTACTTGCAACATCTGCAAGACGATCTATCTTCGGATACCGCTCGATGGTTTACGCGATGGCAGGAATTGGAATCGTTGCTTTCATCGTATACGGACACCATATGTTCACCTCTGGAATGTCGCCTTCACTCCGATTCGTTACGATGTTGACAACAATGTTAGTCGCTGTTCCGACGGGAATCAAGATTTTCAATTGGCTGAAAACTATGCATGGAGGTTCACTTGTTTATCGTACGCATACATTGTGGGCGTTAGGCTTCCTAGTCACTTTCACTCTAGGTGGGATTTCTGGAATGTTCTTCCCTTCAATCGCTATGGATACTCACCTTCACGAGACCTACTTCGTAGTCGCTCACTTCCACTACGTATTGGTCGGAGGAACCGTCTTCGGGTTCTTCTCTGCAATCTATTACTGGTATCCAAAGATGACTGGAAGAATGCTCGACGAAAGGTTGGGAACTCTACACTTCCTAACCGCATTCATCACCTACAATGGTATCTTCTGGCCAATGCACCGACTTGGTGTAGTTGGAATGGCAAGGAGACATCACACCTACTTCATCACAACAGACGATTTCACCAACCTACCAGAGTGGGCTGCCGATTGGAACCTATTCATCTCAGTTAGCGCATTCTTATTCTTCTTCTCTAACTTGATTCTAATTGCTAACATGCTACTCAGCCTAGTCAGAGGAGAGAGGGCACCAGCAGATCCATGGGGTGGTTGGTCATTCGAGTGGATGACTTCTTCACCACCACCAACTCCTTCCTTCGATTGGCACAACCTGCCTGTATTGAAGGACGCAAACGAGCATATTGCGAACGAGCCGGGAAGGGTTGGGCAGTGGTTCAATCGATTGATGGTTCCTGAAGACCATGAGGAGGTGAGCCATTGAGCGGTGATTACGACCATGACCACCATGCTCCTCAGCCATGGGGTCCACACGACTGGGGCCACGGTGCTCCGCACAACTCTTTCTCGCCACTATTCCTCAGCATGGGAATAGCAATCTTCCTCTTCTCTATGGCACAAGCTTGGTCCTACGGAACTTACAACCCAGGCAACATACCAATGATTCTACTTGGATTACTAGTAATCGGATTCTCGTTATTCATCTGGTGGAGGCAGGACCTTTCCTTCGATGGACATTACGAGCCATTAGCGACAGGAGTTCCATTCCGTGGAATTCAGATTCGTAAGGTTGGAGTTTGGGTATTTCTGATGTCTGAGATGATGGTTTTCACATCTCTATTCAGTACCTACATGAGATACAGACTAGGAATCGAAAACTGTGGCACTGTATACGAGCGTGGAATGTTCGATCCAGTGAGTAATCCAACCGGATGGCAGGAAGGTGTTGTGGTAACCTGCTTCGAACCAGCGAGTCATCTAATCGCTTCCAGCTGGTGGCACCTAGCGCCTGGAGCAATCAACACGTTCGCGTTGATTTTGTCTTCATTCACTATCGTACAGGCACTTCGCTATGCAAAGATGCCTGACCTAGATGATGAGGCACGCCGAAAGAAAGTCTACCGATATCTAGGAACTACTTGGTTCCTCGCAGTCCTGTTCCTAACTCTAAAGATGATTGAGTGGTTCATCGGATTTTACGTTCCCGAAATCAGTGCCATTGGCCTTCACGAACACGATATCATATCCTTGGTTGATGAGGGCTATACAATCAATGCCGACCACTATCAACACCATTCCTATGTCGATGAGGCAACAGGTGCACACATGGTAGCCGACATCCAGGTGTCAGCATCACTGTTCTACGTGACTACCGGAACTCACGGTGCTCACGTTGCGGGTGGAATAATTGGTTTGACTTACATGACATTCAAGGCTTGGAAGGGGCTTTACACTCCTGCAAACGCTGTATCGATTGAATACTTCGGTCTTTACTGGCACTTTGTCGACTTGGTTTGGGTACTGGTGTTCCCATTCTTCTATCTGTATTGAGGTGATTAGAGATGGCGCATTACAAGATTTTTGGACAAGACCCCTACTGGATGAATTTCTTCGGTTTGATGATTCTAACTGCAATTGAAGTTGCAGCTGTCGGATTGGATTTATCCGATTTTGCCGCTGATTACGATACTACTGAGAAGGTCGTTACCTTGTGGATTCTGACCATAATTGCAATTCCAAAATTCATCATGATTGCTGCAATTTTCATGCACTTGTACGGCGATGCGGATTCAGGAATTTTGACACTCACCGCGTTATTCCCGGCCTTCTTCATCATCATCATGGTTCTCTTCGTTGGGCTTACTCACCCAGATGCTGCAACAGCTCTACCAGATTGGTGTAGACCCGGTAATTTCGGCGTTTGAGTGGTCTTTGGCCGCCGCATAGATTCATGAAAAGCAGCCGCTACGGCAGACTACTGCAGACGTCGCATAGCCTGGTATTGCGCCGGATTTGAAATCCGGTGTCCCTTGGACTCGGGAGTTCAAATCTCTCCGTCTGCGCCACTATCATTCATTGGGGATTGTAGTTCCGCCACGCACGATTAGTTGGTCTGCGTGGAACTCAAGGCTGCAAGGAGTCGTTAGACAGGCTTCACCGTCGACATTGATGAATAACGGAGGACTGTGAGGTTGAGTTTCACTTGGGTTTCCGTCTGAATCTACTGCACCAATATCGAATGATGTACAATCCTCCATGGTTATCTTGCCCCACTTACCAATGTGTGTTCCTTTCTCAAGTGGACCCATGACCATTAACATCTGCAGTTTGGACAATCCTAAACCGACTATGAGCGAGGCGAAATCGCGCTTGGGATGTGCGCCAGGCGCTACTCTGAAGCCTCCTCCAAAGGTCTCACACTGACTGACGACGAATAGTCCCTGAAGTGGAACTGTTTGTGCCTCGCCTCCATTGATTCGCATCCAAGCGGGTTGTGTCTTCCAACCTAGGATCGCACGAATACCCAGTGCGGTGTATTTCGCTTGGCCGCGAATCCAACTGAACTTACCTGCAATTTTCATGCGATTCACGCTACTTGTAACTCCTCCATCGATTTCTAGGAATGACCAACGGACGAGATTGCCTTCTCGATTTGGTTCTCCGTTACATGGATGATGTGGAGGAACCTTGTATTGTGGCAGGTCACTCGCTGCAGGACCTTCAGCACGAACTGCACCAACTGAATGGTCTGTTCCATTTGACAGCAAATCTACAGCGCCCTGAATATCAAACAGTGGAATCCCTAGTGCGCGAGCGAAATCGTTACCACTCCCAATTGGTAGTATTCCCAAGGTACGGCCGCTCCCACGTAAGCCTGAGGCGACTTCGTGGACCGTACCATCTCCTCCGACTGCAACGATTAGATCGTGATTGTCGGAAAGTAGGTCGTGGGCTATCGACATGGCGTGACCAACATGCTGAGTTTCGTGGATGTCGATTTCGAATCCTGCCGCTGAAAGGGCGGATTCAAATTCTGGCCAACTTTTCGATGATATTCCGTCTCTGGCCTTGGGATTGAGGATGCAGGCTATCCGAGGCATAGTTGCCTGAGGACCCGAATCAAACTTGAATCCTCGCGAATGGAGGAATCAAGTGTGATGGGGCATTCGCGAGGTC
>CAZKVK010000045.1:0-9408 GCA_964556195.1 uncultured Candidatus Poseidoniales archaeon | reverse complement strand
GCCAAGTCGAATGGTTTGCCTCTGGGTGTGGCATCAGACCGAAGACAAGGCCGGATGGGTCACAGACGCCTGCGATATTGCGCCAGCTCTGATTGGGCGATATTGGGTATGGAAGTACCTCGTCGCTCGCGCCGGGGTATTCTGTCGAAGGATCGACGTAGCGAACAACTAGTTGTCCGGATTCTTCCCAACGATCGAGAAGTTCTCTGTCGTTGGTAACGAACTTGCCCTCTCCATGGCGAACTGGAACTCTCATTCTTGTGATGCCTTTGGTCCAAATACACGGGCTATTCGGGTCAAACTCTAGAGTCGCCCATCGGTTTTCGTAATGGCCGCTATCATTCAGGGCGAGTGATGCTGTTTGTGTCAGACTGACTTCTTCGTCGCCGGGAAGCAGGCCCATCTTGACTAGGACTTGGAATCCATTACAGATTCCGATTACGAGTTTGCCCGATTGAACAAAACGCCTGACTTGGTCTCTTAGACCGAATCTAAGCCTGTTACCCATAAGTCTGCCACTACCTAGGTGATCCCCGAAGGAGAAGCCTCCTGGAACAGCCATGATGTGGTAGTCATCGAGACTCTTTTCTCCGTTTACAAGTCGATTGACGTGGACTCGGTCGGCGCTGGCCCCGGCCATTTCGAAAACTGCCATAGTCTCGGTTTCACAATTAATTCCGAAGCCGGAAAGAACTGCTACACGGACTTGATTCATTGTGGACCGCCACCATCCAACGTGCCTTTCCAAGCACTTCTCAAATTACTCATTGAAGAAGAAAATATGCTGTCTCCTCCATTATTAACTGAAATATTATCTCCGTCTTTGACGGTTCCCAAATCGTAGCATGCGTGCCCTTCCATAGAAGATTCGAAAGCTTCGCAGTCCTCCGATTTTACACTAACCAATATGCGCCCTAGTGATTCTCCGAATAGAGCACCCCAAGCATCTATTTGTTTACAGTCAGACAGAATCGAGGAAATGTCTACTTCTGCCCCTGAGTCGGAGCCGAAGCAACATTCCGCAATAGAAACCGCCAAACCGCCATCACTACAATCATGGGCACTTGCAACGAGGCCTTTGTCCATCGCACCGGTTAGCGCTCTATACATCGCTAGGTTTCGAGATGTGTCAATTTCGGGTACTCTTCCACCTATTCCCGACTCTCCGCTTGATTCGTCTCTAAGCATGTAAGATAATTCACTAGCGCCGAGTTCTTGATGAGATTCTCCACAAAGATAGATACGGTCGCCGACGCGCTTGAAATCGCTTGAGACGGCCTTTCTGACATCTGAATGATTCCCTATTAGGCTGAAGAGAATTGTAGGGGGGATGCTGATCTTTTCGCCGTGCAATGTGGCGTCGTTCTTCATCGAATCCTTGCCGCTTATGCACGGTAAATTGTATGCTCGACAGACCTCATCCAAAGCGCGATTTGCTCTGACTAATTGTGCCAATTTGTAGCGTCCATCGGGGGTCTTGGCCGACTCTACAGGGTCGGGCCAGCAGAAGTTATCCAATCCTGCAATTAGGTCGAGGTCTACTCCGACGCAGACTGCATTTCTCAGGGCTTCATCGATACTCGCTGCAGTCATTGCATAGGCATCGATATCAGAATATCTCGGTACAATTCCGTTGGAAATTACGGCGCCCTGTGTTTGGCCTTGAATCGGGGCGATTACCGCGGCGTCTCCGGGGGCATCGTGATTGGTTCCGCAAAATGGCTTGATTACAGATTGTGCAATAACTTCGTGATCATAGGAACGGACCCACCACTCCTTACTCGCTATGTTAGGGCGAGCTATGAGGCGAAGTAGTACGTCGCCCATTTGAGAAACATCGGGAAGGATTGGTTCTGGATGGGACGGAGGGGCCCATTCGGAATCAAGTACCAATTGAGGGCATCCGTCATGTAGGAAAGAGATTGGTAGATGTGCCACCACATCTTCGCCCATTCGGACAACAAATGCACCTGAATCGGTGAATGTACCTACGGCAGTAGCCTCGACTTCATGGAGGTCTGCTAACGCTTCAAATGCCGCGCAGTCATCTGGTCTGACACCAACAGTCATTCTCTCTTGAGATTCAGAAACTAGAATTTCCCAAGAGCTCAAACCCGCCTGCTTTAGGGGAACTACCGCAAGGTCGAGATCTGCTCCTCCGGTGAGTTCTGCCATTTCTCCTACCGAGCTTGAAAGCCCACCTGCGCCATTGTCTGTGATGACTTGGATTAATCCTTCATCACGGGCCTCGATAATCATGTCAAGCATTTTCTTCTGTGTAATTGGGTCGCCGATTTGGACTGCAGAACTTGGGCTTTCTTCTGTCAATTCCAAACTCGAGAAGGTGGCTCCGTGGATTCCATCAGAACCCACTCTTCCACCTACCATGTAGACCACATCTCCAGGACTTGGAGTCTTTTCGTGGGATTCTCTACCATCTGGAAGTAGCCGGGGCATTAGTCCTACTGTTCCACAATAAACTAGTGGCTTTCCGAGATATCTTTCGTCGAAGATAATTGCTCCATTGACGGTCGGAATTCCTGATTCATTTCCACCAGCTCTAACCCCTGCATGCACTCCTCGGAAAACTCGGGAGGGATGGAAGAGCCCTTCCGGTATGTTACCGGAGTAGTCGGGTGGACCAAAACAGAATACGTCTGTATTTGCGATGGGGCGGGCGCCTAAACCGGTGCCTAGGATATCCCTATTGACTCCGACAATTCCAGTCATTGCTCCGCCGAATGGATCTAATGCGCTTGGAGAATTGTGAGTTTCAGCTTTAATACACAGGCTCCAGTCATCGTTCCAAGCAATTACTCCTGAATTGTCGTGGAATATCGAAAGGAGCCAATCTACTTCTTTCTGAATGTCAAGGGTCGGCTTCATGATGTGTGTTTTGAACAGAGAATCTATTGTCGAGTCTTCGCCAGTCTCTGTGTCTTTATGGTGGATTTTCGCGGCGAATATCTTGTGAGAACAGTGTTCAGACCAAGTTTGTGCTAAACACTCCAATTCAGCATCCGTAGGGGCGTTTTTGGGGAGTCCTAATTTCCCTCTTTCTTCCCTTATTGCAGGCTCTCTATAATGCGATTGTATCGCCTTCATCTCATTCAAATTAAGGGCGAGTAATCCTGTCTCTGAAATCTCAATTAATTCACCGTCAGAGACTTCTAAATCTACAATTGCTGGAGCGGCTTGGTCGAGCGCGGGTCGGTCGGGAAATTCAAGAGAGGGCCAAGTCGAATTCTCGCAGTCTGCTCGGCTTGCAATAGAGGCGCGCTCAATCATTGGATTATGCAACTTACTCGCTAGCCAGTCAGCAGAAGTGCCCTCAGGGATGCCCCAGAAGACATAGGTTCGGGTGGTGGCCACGGCCGCATCCGAGGCTAAGTGAGGAAATAGGGTCAGCAATCCGTCCAATCCGGCTTGTCCTGCGTTGTCAGTAACCCCGGGTTTGAATCCGGCTTGAATGACTATTTGCGGCACCTTAGAGAAAATTTCTGAGTCGTCGAGCAAACGGGTGTTGACGCTGCCTTGCTCCATCACGGGGTCCGCGAAAAGATCGTAAACAGTTCTTTCAGCCTCTTCAGTCGATAGTTTCGCTCGCACCTGATACCCTAGGATTACTCGTACCGATTCTACATTCAGGTTGTAATTTGAGGCTAGCATACTCTTCACAGAATCGCCTCTTGCGTCGGGAAGTCCGGCGAGGTCTCGGGTAGTGACCTCGAAAGAAAAGACCGGGGTTGGCGTGCCCATGAATTAACCTCGGTGATTTGCCCCTGTGTAGTGCCGTCTATCAATAAACAGGTGCAGGCCTTTGGCCTGAAGTGAGGAAATATAGGGAAAGACTTGAGACGGTCGCGTCGGCGGAATGACCTGATGCAAGCCGAAGACCTCTGGGGTGCGCGCTGGGCTTCTTGCGCAAATCCGTTGGCCCGACGCTACATGGAAACCGCCTCTAGAAAGGGCACCTTGGTATGTCTAGCTGCAGATATGAGAAGCGTAGCTGAGCTAGTCGATTTAGTCGAAGAGGTGGGGCCGTATATCGCCGCACTGAAGACTCATGTTGACATGGTGGACGATTTTTCGGCTGGGTCTTGGAAAAACCTTGTAGAGGTCGCAAAAAAGCACGATTTGTTGCTCTTCGAAGATAGGAAGTTCGCAGATATTGGGAAGGTCTCACAAAACCAGATGGCTGGTATTCATGACATTCGTTCGTGGGCGGATATTGTAACCGCACACCGAGTATCTGGGCCCGATGTTGTCGAAGGATTAGCGGCTGGTTGGGCTGACGTCGAGAGAGAGGGGGGCGTTTTGCTCTTAGCTCAGATGTCGAGCAGTGGTAATTTACTGGATTCAAATTACACAGATGAAGTGATTTCTACTGGAAGCGCGTCCTCACGCGTAATAGGATACATTGGCAACGGCAGTTCTTCCGATGAAGTCGCCGCACTGCGAACAAAAGTAGGAGATGCACAGATGATTTGGACGCCCGGAGTGAATCTTGCAGTCGGAGGCGGTGTTATGGGTCAGAGGTATGGTCATCCAAGAGCTGCGATTATCGCAGGCTCTGATGCGATTATTGTCGGTTCTGGGATTCATGGTGCAGAAGATAGGGCGGCGGCGGCGGCTGAGTATGCACGAGTGTCCTTCAAAGCCCTTTGCGAACGTGAGGGGGAATGATGTTCGATTCGATTCTGAATTTGTTGATTGTTGTCATCACAGTCCTGTTTGTCGGGTTATTTTTTCTTCGAGAAGTCATTAAGCGATGGAGAATAAGATTGAGAGTCACAGCGGGGGATGAGAGTTTGCTCACAGACAAATCTGTATCTGTGAAGACAATTACCGATGCGCCTGAAGGGAGTGTCATAGTGTCCCATGTGCCTGCAAAAATAATTGAATAAAGGCAATAATTGAATTATGCCGCTCCTGTGATTTGATCAATCAGGGTGTTTAGGTCAAGCAAACCAGCGTAGTGCGCTCCACCCAATGCTCCACCTGCAATAATTAGGAGGAGGAAAAATCGGATTATCCAACGTCCTTTACGCTTGCTTTTTGTTGGTTGAGGAGACGTTGGTACATTCGGCATTGGAGGAGGGAGCTCGACATTTTCCAGAGCAGGGGAAGGCATTCCAGGAAGTGGTGGCATTCCGGGCAAAGGAGGTAGTGTAGGAGGTTCTGGTTCTGGATCTTCTAGAGTTGGGTATAATGCGTCCAAGTCAGTAAGCCCGGGGGCTTCGGGAATTTTTCCCATCCACCGACCCCACGCTTCTTCGATTGAAGCGTCTGTGAATGGGGTCATCAGAACGCCGACGGCACCTGCAGAATATGCCGCATCTTCGGCGAGGTCGATTCGCCCGCGGCTGGAAACGAAAACGACGCGCGCCTTCGGATCTGATTCTCGCATCTCCAAAGCCGCTACATGGCCGTCGAGAGTTGGGATATCTACCGCGATGAAAACCAAATCTGGCCTCTGTGCAACGAATTCATCCACTGCTTTATCGCCATCTTTGACGATTTCAGAATTCCAGCCGCGCTGACGGAGAACCATTTGCAAACGGCCTTCTGTGATTGAGTTTCCAATCACGATGAGGGCTGTCTTGGACTCATCCGCTGACATGTTCATGGTGACACAAGAGGTGTTGTTGAAGAAAGACGCGGTCAGTCCTCTTGTGAAAGTATCGAATCGATTAGCCAATCGGGTTCGAAGTCTTGTAGGTCATCGTATCCTTGCCCTACTCCAGCTAGTACGATTGGTCGGCCTGTGGTGTGAGCAATCGAAAGCGCCGCCCCTCCTTTTGCATCCGTATCTAGTTTGCAAAGAACTGCGCCATCGAAGCTTAGCATTCTCTGGAATTCTTTTGCTTGGATTACCGCATCGTTTCCAGCAAGTGCATCGGCGATGAATAATACCAGATGAGGTCGTGTAACTCTGTGTACCTTTCGAAGTTCTTCCATTAGGTTGGTTTTGTTCTGCATTCGTCCTGCTGTATCAATGATTACGATGTCTTCTCCACGAGCTTTGGCACTCTCTAATGCGTCTCTAGCAACCGCCGCTGCATCGCCTCCTCTTTGACTACGAATACAGCGTACTCCTAGCCTGTCAGCGTGGTTCGCCAACTGGTCAATTGCGCCTGCCCGGAAGGTGTCTGCTGCGGCCAAAACAACCGAGTAACCTTGATTGCTCAAGCGATTTGCAATTTTTGCAGTGGTGGTGGTCTTTCCGGTTCCGTTTACTCCGACCATCATTATCGAAACAGGAGTTCCTTGTTCCGCAAATGACTTCACTGTTTTATCGAAATCCCAGTATCCAGCACCCAACAAAGAGAGGAGAGAGTTCCTCAAGGCGTTCTCAATTACCTCTGACAAATCTGCCTTTCGCGCTATCCGGGCGCCAATTAGTGAGCCGCGGAGTGTTGTCATGACGTCGGTAACAGCATCGTGACCCATGTCGGCCATCAATAGGTCCGTTTCTAATTCTTCGAGGATTTCTTCAAGGGTGTTGCTAGCCGCAATCACTTTGCCTCCTCGTGTTACTTCTGCTTCGCCTAGATCTATCTTGAATTCCGCAGTTTCGTTTGCTACTAATTCCCTTCCTGTAGTACTCATCATAGGGTCGTGAGTTGGGGCTTCTGGTTGCTTTTCTTCGGCCTCTGCTTGTGCGACTGAGGCCGCTCTTTCCGCTTTCTTTCGGGATTTCTTATCTGTTTGGGGTGTGAAGGGGTCTTCTGGTAGTTCTTCTACGAAATCGTCCCACTGGTCCTCAACTTCTTCCTTGAATTGTTCAAAACCCGGTGGTGGTGGAGGGGGTGGGGCGTTCTTTGCTCTCTCGATTGCTTCTATCAATTGACGGCGTTGAAGGAGTGCTTCTTCCGCTTCGATTGAGTCTTCGTCAACGGTGAAATCTTCCTCTTCTACGGCTTCTTCGGCCTTCTTTTTGAAGCGGTCGAATAAGCCCATATCTTCACCTCAGAATTTCAATCGTCAAGTGTGAATTCTGTTCCTCTCTTGCGTCGCCGACGTTTGGGTCGGCTTTCGTTTTCTTCAGAGCCGATATCTTCGGCGGCTTCCGGGGTTTCGTCTTGTAATTCAGCCACTCCTTCATTGAATTGGTTTGCGAGTTCGATGACCAATTTCTCTGTTTCATCAAATTCCGACTTTAGACTGTCCATCAGCCTGAGTAATTCTTGATTTCTTGAAGACAAAATAACAAGCGCTTCTTCTCGTGTTTTCTCGGCTTGAATGCCGCTGCCGATATCGACTACTGCTCCAGCTTCCGAAGGAATGTCAGCGATGATTTGTACGCCCCCTCCTAGTGGAATCATTGCATCTCTAGCTCCTGATTCGGGAATGGCTTCCAGTGCCATGATTGCGCGGGCCTGTTCTTGCCTAACTTCTTCCAAACGAATCACTTGAGATTCGATATTCTGAAGTCGCTCGCGGTTAACCTCAACCAGTTGCGCGATGCGTTGTAATTCAGCCCTGTCGGGGTTGCTCATCGGTTCGTCGAGGTGTCTGGGTGCAATGAAGCCGTCGATGATTCATCGTCGTGATTTATTTATCTAATATAACTCAAAAGGTGGGGTTATGAGGATTGTTGCACCCTGCATGATTTGTTTGATGCTTCTAGCTTCATTTTCTGGTTGCTTGGCAAGTGAGGATGATGTCGATGGTGGGCAATATATCGATGATGAAGAGGATCTGATAGATTACATCGCAGAAGGCATCTGTGGAGATATCGATGGAGATGGTATTCCTGATTGTCCATTGAGTGGCTATATCGAAGGAACTGATCCTTGGTGGTGTACCTCAAGTGGCATTGGTGGGCATCACGTAGATTCTGCTTACGAGGATTCTGAGAAGGGCGCCCTTAGTGACGAAATTTGTGAGGCCCTAACTTACGAGCTGAAGGCCACAATTGAATGGGCACAGGAATGGCCTACTTTAGGAGATGCTGAGGCTGCAGGATACGTCATGTCTGTCGGATATACAGAAGGCATGGGAACGCATCATGTGATGCTGAATAATTTCTCCATGGAAGATTCGAGTTTTGACGCCGAAAACCCATTATTCCCTGGAACACGAATTGATTCGGTGTTTGAGTTCGAGCGGCCGGAATTTCTCATGTATGCGGGAGAGGAAGAAAGTTCCGAGTTGGTCGGTTTTGCGTGGTTCGTCCATGCTCCTGCTGACAACCCACCAGAGGGGTTCTCTGGTGACAATGACTGGTGGCACCGGCATGAGTCGATGTGTTTCCGCCCTGATGATTTTCTCCTTAGAGGAGCGGATTTGAGTGATGAGGTCTGTGAAGAAAGAGAAGGTGTAAATCTCAACTTAGAGGAATATTGGATGGTCCACGCTTGGGTGGTGAGGCCTTGGCTGACCTTTGACGATGTGTTCACCAACCATCACCCCTGCTTACATCGGGAAGGTGCGGAAACTGATCCTAAGGTAGAATGTTGGTCTGAGAGTACCGAACATGTCGGTCATGAAATCTGATTTTTGCCTTAATCGAGGGCCCCGTCGTAGTCAAATAGGGCTCGTCTGTCGCCGGACTGCTGGGCGGATATCCGATGGGTAGAGTAGTTTGGTTCACTGGCCTCTCCGGAGCGGGAAAAACCACCATTGCAATGGCGGCTGCAGAACGCTTCGGTTGTGAAGTTCTTGATGGTGACACGATTCGTGATTTCTTTGCAAACCACGACTTCAGTCGAGAAGGTAGAGAGAGGCACTTGCTAGGTATCGCAAAAATGGCAAAAATGATTTCAAAGCACACCGATGTGCTATGTTCATTCATCACCCCCTACGAAGATGTAAGAGAGAAGGTTCTCGAGATTCTTCCAGATGATGCATTAATGGTGCACGTCTCGACTTCTCTAGAAGTGTGTGAAGAGCGTGATGTTAAGGGATTATATGCAAAGGCGCGAACAGGAGAAATTTCCAACTTTACTGGGATTTCGGACCCTTTTGATGAGCCAAAGTGCGCCCATATTACACTCAACTCAACTGGTGGAGAAGGTAACTCAGTAGACGATATGGTCGAGCAGTTAGCTCATCTTTTCGAAAAGCGAAAGGCGGTTCTACTTCCTGGGCGCTGGCAGCCTTTACACGTCGGCCATGAATGGTTAATCCAAAGAGAGTTGGATCAAGGTAAGCGAGTTGTTGTTGGAATTCGTGATACGCCAGTATCGGAGTCTGACCCTTACTCGGCTGATATGCGAAAGAGGATGATTGAGCACCGCTACGAGGGAGAGGATGTTGAGGCATGGATTATGCCCGACATCGAAGCGATTTCTTATGGAAGAAAGGTCGGTTACGAGCTTCGTGAAGCGGACGATATCCCTCCAGAAGTATTCGCTGTTTCTGCAACTGGAGTTAGGGGTGGAAACAGAGCGAATGTCTCTC